>NZ_JBSZKT010000006.1:0-310950 GCF_055690525.1 Streptosporangium sp. H13245
TGGCCGATCTCGCCGCCCCAGCCGGCGCTCCCGCCGTACGGCTCGCCGTGCAGGATCGTGGCGCCCGCGATGCCCCGGCGGCGCCTGAGGCTTCCTACTCGCCGGTCTTCTCGGCGAGGGTCACGGTGACGGTGTTGGGCTGCCCGTCACGGACGTAGGCGATGGTCACCTGCTGGCCCGGCTTGAAGCCGCGGACGGCTCCGACCACGGTGGCGGCCTCGTCCACGGCCGTGTTGTTGATCTTGGTGATCAGGTCGCCCTGCTCGATGCCCGCCTTGGCCGCGGGGCTTCCCTCGGTGACCTGGCCGACCAGGGCGCCGCCCGCGTCCCCGGTGGCGTCGGTCACGCTCACGCCCAGGAAAGCGTGAGAGACCTTGCCGCTCTCGATGAGCTGCTGGGCGACCTGGTTGGCGGTGGTGATGGGGATGGCGAAGCCGACGCCGATGCTGCCCTCGCCGCCGTTGGTGGCGATGGCGGTGTTGATGCCCACCACCTGTCCGGCCGCGTTGACCAGCGCCCCTCCCGAGTTGCCGGGGTTGATCGCCGCGTCGGTCTGGATGGCGCCGCCGATGGTGGTGCTCCCGGTGCCGCCCTGCTGCTGCCTGCCCCAGCCGGGCGGGAGCTGCTGCTGTCCCTGCTCTCCGCCGACGGTCAGCGTACGGTTCAGCGCGCTGACGATCCCGGCGGTGACCGAGCCGGACAGGCCGAGCGGGCTGCCGATGGCGAGGACGGAGTCGCCCACCTTCAGCCGGTCGCTGTCTCCGAGCGAGGCCTTGGTGAGGCCGGAGACGCCCTCCGCCTTGATGACCGCGAGGTCGGTGGCCGGGTCGGTACCGATGATCTTCGCGGTGGCGGACTTCCCGTCGCTGAACTTGACGGTCACCTGGCTGCCCGGGCCCCCCTGGCCCCCGGCCTCCACCACGTGGTTGTTGGTCAGGATCAGGCCGTCGGCCGACAGCACCACCCCGGACCCCTCGCCCCCTCCGGCGGCGGTCCTGATCTCGATCGACACCACGGAGGGCTGGACGGCCTGGGCGATGTCGGCGACCGTGGTCGCGTTGCCGACCGGGCTGACCACCGGGCTGGACGACGAGACCTGGGCGGTGGCGCTGCCGTTGAAACTCGTCGCGACGAAGGCCCCCGCGACCCCGCCACCGACGGCCATGGCCGCCAGCGCGAGACCGGTGCCTATCCTCTGCCCGGCGGTGAGCCGCCCCCGCTGCGGGGGGACCGCCCCCGGTCCCCCCGCTCCCCCGGGCCCCCCGGCCCCTCCGGCTCCCCCGGGCGCCTCGGCGGCCAGGTGTTCCGGCACCGGGTGGATCAGCGTCGGCTGCGGTCCGGTGTCGGCGTCGGCGCGGTAGGCCCCGGCGCGCGGCGGCACCTTGCCGAACTGGGTCCAGCCGTCGTTCCCGGGGGTCGCCTCGGCCGGTGTGCCCTGCTGCTCATTCCTGTTCGGGTCCATGTCTTCCCCCAAGTCCTACGTCCCCCCGATCGAACGGGGCGGAAGCCGGTACTCACCGGTTGATGAAAACAATGCCCGATCCCGCATAAGACCTGGTTAAGGCCCTGATCGCGACGATCAGGATCCCCTGACAACGGCTTTATCCGGCGTGCTCAGCAGGGGTCGCGGTCGCCTGGAATCACCGGGAAAAAACTTCGCGGCCCCCTCCGCGGGGCGCCGTTCCCCGTACGGCTCAGCGGTATTCGTCGCGCAGGAGGCGCTTGTAGAGCTTTCCCGTGGGGTGCCTGGGCAGTTCCTCGCGGAAGTCGACCGACCGGGGACACTTGTAGGGCGCGAGCACCGAGCGGCAGTACTCGATCAGCTCGGCCTCCAGCCCCGGGCCCGCCAGGTCCATGGAGACCGGCTGGACGACGGCCTTGACCTGCTCGCCCATCTCCTCGTCGGGGACGCCGAAGACGGCCACGTCCGCCACCTTCGGGTGGACGGAGAGGACGTTCTCGGCCTCCTGCGGGTAGACGTTGACCCCGCCAGAAATGATCATGTACGAGCGGCGGTCGGTGAGGTAGAGGAAACCCTCCTCGTCGAGGTAGCCGATGTCCCCGAGCGTGGTCCAGCCCCGTCCCCGGGGGTCGCGTGAGGCCCGCGTCTTGTCCTCGTCGCCGTGGTAGACGAACTGGGGGCCGTCGGAGAAGTAGACCGTGCCGTGCTCGCGCGGCGGCAGCTCGTTGCCGTCCTCGTCACACACGTGGGTGACGCCGAGCAGCGGGCGGCCGACCGTCCCCCTGTGGCCGAGCCAGTCCTGGGAGCCGACGTACAGGAAGCAGTTGCCCTCGGTGCCCGCGTAGTACTCGTGGACGATCGGGCCCCACCAGTCGATCATCTGCTCCTTGACGGGGACGGGGCAGGGGGCGGCGGCGTGGATCGCGCAGGTCAGCGACGACAGGTCGTAGCGCGTACGAGTCTCGTCCGGCAGTTTGAGCATCTTGATGAACATGGTCGGCACCCACTGCGAGTGGGTGACGCGGTGTCTCTCGATGAGCGCGAGCGCCTGCTCGGGGTCGAATCTCTCCATGACGACGAGCGTGGCGCCCACGCGCTGGAAGGTCATGCAGTAGCGCAGCGGGGCGGCGTGGTAGAGCGGCGCCGGGGAGAGGTAGACGCTGTCGGCGGAGGGCGCGAACAGGAACCGGACGAGCTGCAGCAGCGGCCCCGGGGTGTCCAGCGGAGCCATGGAGAGGGCGGACTTGACGCCCTTGGGCCGTCCGGTGGTGCCCGAGGAGTAGAGCATGTCCGCGCCCTGGCACTCGTCCTCAACCGGGGTGGCGGGGTGGGCCGCGACGGCCTTCTCGTACGCGTCGAAGCCGGGGGCCACGCCGTCCAGCATGAGCCTCAGCTCGACGCCCGGGGTGCGGTCCGCGATGGAGACGGCCACGTCCGCGAGGGCGGCCGAGGAGATGAAGACCCGGGCCTCGCAGTTGTCGACGATGTAGGCGAGCTCGTCGGCCTTCAGGCGCGAGCTGATCGCGGTGTAGTACAGGCCGGAGCGGTGCGCGGCCCACGCGACCACCAGGAACAGCGGGTGGTTCTCCAGCATGAAGGCGATGTGGTCACCCGGCCGCAGCCCGGCGGCCCGGAAGAGGTGTGCGAGGCGGTTGGACTCCTCGTCCAGCTCACGGTAGGTGACGACCCGCCCGGAGTCCGCCATGATCACAGCGGGTTTGTCCGGCGAGACTGCTGCGATCGCTCCCGGGTGCATGAAACCGAACATTACTCGGTGAGAAGTTCGGTGAGAAGCGCCCACGCGGCTGGGCCACCCGGCGCTCCTCGCCGCGGGGAGGTGCCCGCACACGCGACTGGGCCGCGACCTCGGACGAGGTCGCGGCCCAGCCGGTCACACAGATCAGGCGTGGCTGTAGATGTGCTCCCAGCCGCTCTGGTAGCCGTTGGGGTGGCCGTGGTTGCCCCGGCTCACCTTGACGTAGATGTGCTCGGCGTCCTTACCGGAGAAGGAGTAGAAGCCGGGCTTCTTGGAGCAGTTCTTGAAGCTCTTGAAGGTGGTCGAGCCGTCGAAGCCCACGACCTTGAAGGTCTCCCACGCGCAGAACTGCTTGGGCTTGCTCCACCACTTGTGGTTGGTGAGCTGGCTGGCGACGGTGTAGTGGTATTCGTGCTCCCACTTCCACTCACGCTTCTTGAACCACTGCTTCACCCACTTGCACTTCTTTTCACCCTTGTACCAGGTGCACTTCTTGACGAACTTCGAGTACTTCTTCCAGTACCAGTGCTTCTGTGACTTCTTCTCGACGACGACCTTGCCTTCGGCCTCCGCCTTCTCGTCACCGGAGTAGTACGGTCCCCAGCTGTCGGCGAAGAAGGGGGCCGCGGAGGTGGTCGTGGCGACGGTCTGGACGGGGGTCACGGTCTCGGCGTTGGCCATCGCCGGGGTAGCCGTGGCAAGCAGGGCGGCGACACCGGCGCCCAGGAGGATTCGGCTGGCGAATCGCATTTCGAGGGGTTCCTCTCGGGAGTGAGGATTTTGACACCCCAAGTTGTACGATGCGCCGATTGCCCGTCACTTTCACTTCACTTAAAACCCGAGGCCAACCCAATGATCAAATCAGATTGCTTACCGGATAAATCACGAAATAAGAGTAAATGATCAGTTATGCGCGAGACGGCGGGCGATGACGTCCCCCAGGGTCTGCACGAGCTGCACGATGACGACCAGCACGACAACGGTGACGATCATGAGCGTGGTCTCGAAGCGCTGGTAGCCGTAGCGGATGGCCAGGTCCCCGAGCCCTCCCCCGCCGATCGCCCCGGCCATCGCCGAGTACGAGATCAGCGCGACCACGGTCACCGTGAGCCCCGCGACCAGGCCGGGCATCGCCTCGGGCAGCAAGACCTTGCCGACGATGGTCACGCGTCCCGCTCCCATGGCCTGGGCGGCCTGCACCTTGTCCCTGCCGACCTCGCGCAGCGCGGTCTCCACCAGCCGGGCGAAGAACGGCGCCGCGCCAAGTGTGAGCGGGACCACCGAGGCGATGGTGCCGATGGTCGTGCCGACGATCAGCCTGGTCAGCGGGAGAATCGCGATCATCAGCACGATGAAGGGCAGCGAGCGGCCGATGTTGACGACCAGCCCGAGCACCCGGTTGAGCGCGGGCGAGGGGAACAGCCCGCCCCGGTCGGTGGCGACCAGCGCCACCCCGAGCGGGAGGCCGAGGATCACCGTGAACAGGGTCGACCACAAAACCATCTGGACGGTCTGGCCGGTCGACTCCAGCAGCAGCGGGAGCATCTCTTCCCAGGTCATCGGGCCTCCTCGACGAGCAGGCCGCGTTCGGCCAGGTAGGTGAGCGCGGCGGCGCGGCCTTCACCGGTGACGAGCAGGCGCAGCCGTCCCGTCGAGACGCCCGCCACCTCCTCCAGCGCCCCGCCGAGGATGTTGACGTCCACGTCGAACGTACGGACCACCTGCGACACCACCGGCTCCCCGGCCTGCCCGGTGAAGGTGATCGTGACGTGGCCCGGTTCCGGATCCGGGAGCGGGAACAGCTCGGCGGCGAGCCGGGAGCCGGGCTTGGAGATCAGCTCGGGGATGGTCCCCGACTCCTCGACCACGCCGTCCCGCATGATGGCGACCGAGTCGCAGATCGACTTGACGACGTGCATCTCGTGGGTGATCAGCAGGATCGTCAGGCCGAGCTCGCGGTTGAGGCGCTTGAGCAGGGCCAGGATCGACTGCGTCGTACCGGGGTCGAGCGCCGAGGTGGCCTCGTCCGACAGCAGGACCGGGGGGCTTCCCGCCAGCGCGCGGGCGATGCCGACCCGCTGCTTCTGCCCTCCCGACAGCTGCGCGGGGTGCGCCCCCGCCTTGTCGGCCAGCCCGACCAGCTCCAGCAGCTCGGCCGTACGCCTGGCGCGCTCGGCCTTGGCCATCCCCATGACCTCCAGCGGGAACGCGACGTTCCCGGCGACCGTACGGGAGGAGAGCAGGGCGAAGTGCTGGTGGATCATCCCGATCCTCTGCCGGGCCCTGCGCAGGTCCCCCTCCCGCAGGCCGGTCAGTTCCTGCCCCGCCACCGAGACGGTGCCGGAGGTGGGCCGCTCCAGGAGGTTCACGCAGCGCAGCAGGGTGCTCTTCCCCGCGCCGCTCTGCCCGAGCACGCCGAATATCTCACCCTCGCGGACGTGGAGATCCACACCGTCGACGGCGACCACCTCGCGGCCCCGATCCTGATAGACCTTCCGCAGGCCCGACACATCGATCACAGCTGGTTCCCAACGCGCCCGCTATTTACCCTCATTCCCGATATGTTATGTGAAATCGATCACTCCCCAAGAACACCGATCATCGTCGGTACGGGTCCCGCAGGGGAACGACCCGCTGGGCGAAGTCCTCCTTGATCGCCCGCATCCTCTCTCCTGGCGCGTAGAAACGCCCCTTGGTCTCCCCGTACGGCGTCAGCCAGCCCTTGGCCGCCAGATCCCGCAGATCCCTCGCCGCCTGCCCCTGGCTGAGCGACTCGTCCAGCTGGTATCTGCTCCGGCGCAGCCGCCGGTTGACGAACACCTCGTAGAGCGCGGAGACGGTCCGGGCGTTGAGCCCGTCGGCGTCGACCCGCTCCTCCAGGAGCGTCCACACCTCCCCCGCCTCGGAGAGCCTGCGCCCGACCCGCTGGGCCTGGAGGTGGTGAGCACGCAGGCAGAAGCGCACCCACTGCAGCGTGTCCCCGTGCGGCTCCCAGCTCCGCCTCTGCTCCCCGGCCAGGGCGTCGTAGTAGTCGTAGGTGTTCCTGTCCTGCCCCAGCCACTCCTCGATGGAGGAGAACTCCGGGGTGGTGATCCGGTCCCTGCCGAGCACGAGCGTCTGGAGCGCCCGCGACATGCGGCCGTTGCCGTCGCGCCAGGGGTGGATGCTCACCAGGTTGAAGTGGGCCATCGCCGCCCGCACGTAGCTCGGCGTCTCCAGGTCGCCCTCGTTGAGCCAGGCGACCAGCTCGGCCATGAGCTCGGGCACCCGTTCGGCGTCGGGCCCCTCGTAGACGACCTCTCCGGTGGCGGAGTTGCGGACGTAGATGCCGCCTGGCCGTACCGTGCCCGGCGTCTTGTCGAGATGGTGGCCGATCATCATGAAGTTGAGCGCGTGGAGCAGCCCGGCGTCGAACGCGAACACCGGCGCCCGGGAGAGCAACTGGATGTAGGTCAGCGCCCGCTGGTAGCCGGAGATCTCCCTGGCGACCGCGGCGGAGGTGTCCAGGGGCTCCTCACCGGCCATGATCGACTCGATGTCCTCGACGCTGGCCCGGTAGCCCTCGATCGAGTTGGACCCCTGGATGGCCCGCGCCTGGAGCTGGCGCCGGAGCTGGCCGTCCCAGCGATGGGTCTCCGCGAGACGGTATTTCAGGTCGCGGCGCATCTCCTCGATCTCGCCGAGAACCGCTTGGTCGACGGCCTCCAAGGGAGGCGTTCCGTAGAGCATGGAGCCCATATCACCACGGCCAAATCATTCGGTCAATCAACTTGATGATTCGTCCATTTATCTCCGATAGGCCTGTTCCGTACGGAAACGACGTCGGCCCGCCCTCTTCAGAGAGGGCGGGCCGATATGGGAGGCGCGGGTCAGGCGGCGGCGTGCTCGGCCACCTTGGCCGAGGTGAGCGCGATCTCCAGGACCTCGCGCACGTCGCTCACCGTGTGCACGGTGAGCTCGTCGCGGACGGCCTGCGGGACGTCGTCCAGGTCGGGCTCGTTGCGCGCCGGGATCAGCACGGTCGTGATGCCCGCCCGGTGGGCGGCGAGCAGCTTCTGCTTGACCCCGCCGATCGGGAGCACCCGGCCGGTGAGGGAGACCTCGCCGGTCATGGCCACGTCACCGCGGACCTGGCGGCCGGAGAGCAGCGAGGCCAGGGCCGTGATCAGGGTGACGCCCGCGGACGGGCCGTCCTTGGGAACGGCTCCGGCCGGGAAGTGGACGTGCACCGAACGGTCCTTGAGGGAACCGACCGGCAACTCCAGCTCCGCGCCCCGCGAGCGCAGGTAGGAGAGCGCGATCTTGGCCGACTCCTTCATGACGTCGCCGAGCTGGCCGGTCAGGGTCAGGCCGGTGTCACCGGTCTCGGGGTCGGCCAGGGACGCCTCCACGTAGAGGACGTCGCCGCCCGCCCCGGTGACCGCCAGGCCGGTGGCCACCCCGGGCACCGCCGTACGCTGGCTGGACTCGGGAAGCGAGGACTCCGGCACGTTGCGCGGGCGGCCCAGGTAGGGGACCAGGTCCTCCACCGTCACGGGCAGCTCGCTCTCGCCGAGCGCGACGTTGGCCGTCACCTTGCGCAGGATCCTGGCGATCGAGCGCTCCAGGGACCGGACCCCGGCCTCCCTGGTGTACTCACCGGCGAGCCTGCGCAGCGCGCCCTCGCCGACGGTGACGTCCTCCGCGGTGAGACCGGCCTTGTCGAGCTGGCGCGGGAGCAGGTGGTCGCGGGCGATGGCGACCTTCTCGTCCTCGGTGTAGCCGTCGAGCGTCACGATCTCCATGCGGTCGAGCAGCGGGCCGGGGATGGCCTCCAGCACGTTGGCGGTCGCCAGGAAGAGCACGTCGCTGAGGTCGAGCTCCACCTCCAGGTAGTGGTCGCGGAAGGTGTGGTTCTGTGCCGGGTCGAGCACTTCGAGCAGCGCGGCCGTCGGGTCGCCCCGGTAGTCGGAGCCGACCTTGTCGACCTCGTCGAGCAGCACCACCGGGTTCATCGAACCGGCCTCGCGGATGGCCCGGACGATCCGGCCGGACTGGGCGCCGACGTAGGTGCGCCGGTGGCCGCGGATCTCGGCCTCGTCGCGCACGCCGCCGAGGGCGACGCGGACGAACTTGCGGCCCATGGCGCGGGCCACGGACTCGCCGAGGGAGGTCTTGCCGACCCCGGGGGGACCGGCCAGCGCCAGCACGGCGCCGCTGCGGCGCCCGCCGACCACGCCGAGGCCCTTCTCGGCCCTGCGCCCGCGGACGGCCAGGTACTCGATGATGCGGTCCTTCACGTCGTCGAGGCCGGTGTGGTCGGCGTCGAGGACGGCGCGGGCCGCGGCGATGTCGTACGAGTCCTCGGTCCGGTCGTTCCACGGGATGTCGAGGACGGTGTCGAGCCAGGTGCGGATCCAGCCGGTCTCGGGGGACTGGTCGGAGGTCCGCTCCAGCTTGTCGACCTCCTTGAGCGCGGCGACGCGCACCTTCTCGGGAAGGTCGGCGGCCTCGACGCGGGCGCGGTAGTCCTCCTCCTCGGAGGCGGAGGTGTCGCCGTTCAGCTCGGCGAGCTCCTTGCGGACCGCGGCGAGCTGCTGGCGGAGCAGGAACTCGCGCTGCTGCTTCTCCATGCCCTCCTGGACGTCCTTGCGGATCGTCTCGGCCACGTCGAGCTCGGCCAGGTGCTCGCGCGACCACTCGACCAGCTTCTCCAGACGGTCGGCGGGGTCGGCGGTCTCCAGGAGCTCGGCCTTGCGCGGGGTGCTCAGCCAGGGGGCGTAGCCGGAGTTGTCGGCGAGGACCGAGGGGTCGTCCATCTGGTTGACCGCGTCGACGACCTGCCACGCGCCCCGCTTCTGCAGGATCGTGGTGGACAGCGCCTTGTACTCCTTGGCGAGCTCGTGGGCGCGCTCGCCCGCCGCGACGACGGGAATGCGGGTGGCCTGCACCCACAGGGCCGCGCCGGGGCCGGTCGTGCCGGTGCCCACCCGGACCCGGTCGACACCGCGCACCACGGCCGCGGGCTCTCCTCCGGGGAGCCTGCCCACCTGCTCGACGATCGCCCGCACGCCCACCGAGCCGTACCTGCCGTCGATCCGGGGAACGAGAAGGACTTCCGGCTTGTTGTCAGCGAGAGCCTGCGCCGCGTCGATCGCGGCCCGGACTTCGGTCTCCGACAGGTCAAGCGGGACCACCATGCCCGGCAGCACGACCTCGTCGTCGAGCGGCAGGACCGGAAGGATCAAGCTCTCACTCATGCGAACTCCAAGGGTTGAGTTATACACACTCAATTAATGGGAGCCGGAGAATGTTCCCGGAGTTGAGCGAGTTCGCTGTGAGCGATCGTAATTGTGTAATCGTCACTCCCGGATCTCGTTCGGTCGCTCTCTGTCGGCGGGCCGGGTGGCTCCCTGGGGTGACGCCGGGCCGTCACCCCACGGTGGGACGCGGGGGTGGTCCACGCTGCCTAGGCTGTTCCGGTGACCTCCAGTCCCGTGAGGCAGTCCCTCGAACGGCGTACGCGGCGGGCACGGGAAACCGCCGTACGGCTGACCCGCCCGCTCACCGAGGCGCTGGTGACCGGGACGCCCGACCCCGCCCGGCCCCGGTCACGCCGCCTCATCCTCCGCGTGCCGCCCTCGCTGGGGCTGCTGCCGTTCCAGCGGATCGACCTGGTCCTGCTGGGCGACCTGGCGCTCACCCTGGTCCTGTTCGGCGGCGGCCTGTCCTACCTCCAGACCGAGGCGGCCGCGGTTCACTCCCCCCTCGACCAGGAAGGGCTGATGTTCGCGGCCCTGGCCTTCTCCCTGCCGCTCGCGCTGCGCGACCGGTGGCCGCTGGCCGCCTGGCGGTCGGCCTTCCTGCTCATGCCCCTGGGGATGGTCGTCTCGCAGCAGTTCCTCAGCGGCATCCCCTACACCGGGTCCGCCTCGGTCATGTACGCACTCGTCGTCTACACGGTCGCGGTCCGCTGCGAGCGGCACATCACCGTGGGCGTGTGGATCGTCTCGGTCCTCGGCGCCTGGATGATCCATCCCGACTCGATGGCCGTCGTCACCAGTGTGGTCACGGCGAGCGTCCTGTTCGGCTACAACGTGCGCGCCCGGCGGCTGGCCGCCGGGCTGCTGGCCCAGGAGGAACGGCGCAGCGAGCGGGCACTGGCGGCCCAGGCCGCTCTGGAGGAACGAGCCAGGATCGCCAGGGAGCTGCACGACGTCGTCGCCCACCACATGTCGGTGATCGCCATCCAGGCCGAGGCCGTCCCGATGCAGGCGGCCGGGGACGCGCGGCAGCTGGAGGAGGGGCTGAGGGAGATCCGCGTACTCTCCCTCTCGGCGATGACCGAGATGCGCCGCGTGCTGGGCGTCCTCAGGGAGGGCGACGGGCACACCGACACCGCGCCGCAGCCGGGCCTCGGCCGCCTGGAGGAGCTCGTCGACACCGCGCGCTCCGCCGGGCTCAACGTGACGCTCAAACTGATCGGCGACCTGATCGGGCTGCCCACGGCGGTGAGCCTGTCCGCCTACCGGATCGCCCAGGAGTCGCTCAGCAACGCCATGCGGCACGCCCCCGGCTCCAGCGTCTCGCTGAAGATCGCCAGGTACGGCGCCGAGCTGCACATCCAGGTGACGAACACCGCCGGGCACAACGCCCCGGAGGGGCCCGGGCACATGGGACACGGCCTGATCGGGATGCGGGAACGGGTGTCCATGCTCGGCGGGAGGCTCTGGGTCGGCCCGACCGGGACGGGTTTCGCGGTCACCGCCATACTGCCGATCACGGAGGAGGCGTGACCTCCTCCCCCGGGCCGAGGCCCGCGGGTTCCACTGGCTCGGCCCTCGCGCGGGGCGAGGACGGCCGGTCCCGCGCTCAAGGAGATCCGATGACAATCCGGATGCCCATAGCTCGGCCCTCGCACGGGGCGCGGACGACCGGCTCCACGCTCAAGGAGATCCGATGACAATCCGGGCGCCCATAGCTCGGCCCTCACGCGAGGTGCGGACGACCGGTCCCGCGCTCAAGGAGATTCGATGACGATCCGGGTGCTCATAGCCGACGACCAGGGCATGGTACGGACCGGTTTCACCGTGTTCCTCAGCTCGCAGCCCGACATCGAGGTCGTCGGCGAGGCCGCCAACGGCGCCGAGGCCGTGGCGCGGGTGACCGAGCTGCGGCCCGACGTGGTGCTGATGGACGTGCGGATGCCGGTGATGGACGGCCTGACCGCCACCCGCCACATCCTCGCCCCGGACTCCCCCTCTCCCCGCTCCGGCCCGCCCGAAGGGCCGGGCTCGCGTCCTGCCGTGCCGAAGGTGCTGATCCTGACCACGTTCGACCTCGACGACTACGTGTACGAGGCGCTGCGCTCGGGGGCCAGCGGCTTCCTGCTCAAGGACGCCTCCGCGCAGCAGCTGGCCGAGGCGGTCCGGATCGTCGCGGCCGGGGAGGCGCTGCTGGCGCCCTCGGTGACCCGGCGGCTGATCGCGGAGTTCGCCCGCGTCGGCCCGAGCCGCCCGCGCGGGCGGCTGGACGACATCACCGAACGGGAGACGGAGGTGCTCGCGCTCATCGCGCGCGGCAGGTCCAACCAGGAGATCGCCAGGGACCTCCTGCTGTCGGAACAGACGGTCAAGACCCACGTGGGCCGGATCCTCGCGAAGCTGAACCTGCGCGACCGCGCCCAGGCGATCGTCCACGCCTACGAGACGGGCCTGGTCCGTCCGGGCGAGTGACCGGGGGTCCGCCGCGCCCCGTCACCCCCGGCCTCTTTCCGGGACGCTTACCGCTGCGGTCGCCTGAGGCGGTACAGGACGCAGGGGCGCAGCGGGTGGTTCTTGGGCACCGCCGGGTGTTCGAAGTCGCAGGACGGGTCGCGGGTCATGCCCAGCCGCTCCATCACCGCGCGCGAGCGCGTGTTGCGTACGGCCGTCATGGAGACGATCTCGTCCACTCCGGCCACCGCGAAACCCTCGGCGACGGCCCGTCTGGCCGCCTCGACGGCGTACCCGTGTCCCCAGGCATGTCTGGCCAGCCGCCAGCCGACCTCCAGGGCGGGGGTGAACGGCGCCTCGAACCGCTGCCACATCAGCCCGGTGAAGCCGACGAACAGGCCCGTCTCTTTGACCTCCAGCGCCCAGAGGCCGTAGCCCTGCTCGTCGAAGGACCGCTCGATCCTGTCGACCATGGTGTCGCTCTGCGGCCTGGTCAGCGGGGCCGGGAAGTGCTCCATCACCTCGGGGTCGGCGTTCAGGGCCGCGAACGGCTCCCGGTCGTCATCTCGCCATCTGCGCATGATCAACCGTTCTGTCTCCATCCGGCCGACTTTATCGCCGGGCCCGTCCACGATCGGGGTTGGTCCGTCTCGCTCCCGAGGGGGACGGGGAAGGTGACCGCCTCGGGGGGACGCGGGTTACGGATCGCGATTCCTAGCGTCATGTCCGGTTCTTCAGACCGGACAGGAGGCTCCCATGTTCCGCCGTACGCTCGCCGTGGCCACCGTCGCGGCGCTCGCCTACGTGGCGGTCCCGCCGCCCGCGGGTGACCGGGTGGTACGGGTCTACGGGGACCTCGGCACGGCCGAGCACGTCGCGGTCGTCGTCCCCGGCTCCGACACCACGGCCGCCGCCTTCGACGGCGGCAGGGCCAAGCGGTACAGCACGCCGGGGGGCGGGGCGCGGGCGCTGCTGGCCGAGGCGCGGGCGCTGGATCCGGGGGCGAGGCTGGCGGTGGTCGCCTGGCTCGGCTACGACAGCCCGGCGACGCTCAGCCTCGGTGTGCTCACCGGAGGAGCCGCCGAAAGAGGGGCCTCCGACCTGCGGCGGTACATCACCGAGACGCTCGGGGGGAAACGGGTCAGCCTGCTGTGCCACAGCTACGGCTCGGTGGTGTGCGCCGGGGCCGTACCCGGTTCCGGGGTCGCGGACACGGCCGTCTTCGGCAGCCCGGGACTGGGCGTCTCGTCGGCCGCCGAACTGGGCGGCACCCGGTTGTGGGCGGGAAGCGGTACCCGCGACTGGATGCGCGAGGTGCCCAAGCTCAGGATCGGCCCGCTCGGGTTCGGTCCCGATCCCGTCGACCCGGCCTTCGGCGCCCGGCTGTTCGGGGCCGGTTCCGCGGGGCACAGCGACTACTTCGCGCCGGGCGGCGAGTCCCTGCGCAACCTGACCCTGATCGCGCTCGGCCGGGGCGGCGAGGTGTCCCGTGGCTAGCCTCGCGGCCGGGATCGAGGCGGCCACTCCCGGGAGCAGGGACCGCGGGGTGGACGCGCTGCGGGCGCTGGCGATCGTGGGCGTGGTGCTGGGGCACTGGCTGGTGACGGCGTGGGACCTGGGCGCGGCGGGGGCCGTCCACCTGTCCAGCCCGCTCAGCCACCTGCCGGAGTTCACCCCGCTGTCGTGGGTGTTCCAGACGCTGGCGGTGTTCTTCCTCGTCGGCGGCTACGCGGCGGCGCGCGGATCGGAGACGCGCGGATCGGGCTCCTCGGCTTCCACCGCGTCGGACGGTTCGCGCCGGGGGGCCGCAGGGGCCGCAGGGGGCTGGGTGCGGACCAGGATGGGGAGACTGCTGGGACCGGTGGTGCCGCTCGCCCTGGTCTGGGCGGGGATCGCGGCGGGGATGGCGCTGCGCGAGACCCCGCTGGGAACGATCAGGGCGATGGCGCTCCCGGCGATCGGGCCGCTGTGGTTCCTGGCCGTCTTCGCCGCACTGACCACGGCCACGCCCCTCCTCCTGCGCGTACACCCGTTCGTCACGGCCGCCGTGGCGTTCGCGGTCGTGCTCGGGGTGGACCTGGCCAGGTTCCGGCTCGGTGCCCCCGCCTGGACGGGGTGGGTGAACCTGGCGGCCGGGTGGCTGGTGCCGTACGCGCTGGGGGTCGCCTGGGCGGGCGGGCTGCTCGCCTCGCGGCGGGTGGCGGCGGCGCTGCTGGCCGGTGGGGTGGCCGGGGCCGCGCTGCTGGTCGGCGGGTTCGGGTATCCGGCGAGCATGGTGGGCGTGACCGGGGCGGCGACCTCCAACCTCAGCCCGCCGAGCCTGGCCGCGCTCTGCTTCGGGCTCGCCCAGGTAGGGCTGGCGCTGCTCGTACGCGCGCCGCTGGCCCGGCTGATGCGGCGTCCCCGGTTGTGGGCGGTGGTCGCGCTGGCCAACCTGTCGGCGATGACGCTCTTCCTGTGGCACCAGACCGCGGTGGCCGTGATCGCCGTCGCCGCCCTGCGCTTCGGCGACGTGCCCGGCCTGCTGGCCACGCCCGACGAGCCGGTCTGGTTGCTGTACCGGCTGGCCTGGCTGCCGGTGTTCGCGGCCGTTCTCGCACTCGCCCTGCTTCCGGGATTGGCGCGAGCTCGCCTGGCTTCCCGGGCTAACGCGAGCTCGTCTGGCTTCCGGGATTAACACGCGGGCGATTTAATGACAGGGTGTCGTCATCGGCTTGACGAGGTGGTGCGATTTTTGTGACACTGTGTCATAAAAGGTTCCCTCGTCGCGGAGTGATCATGAGCGATTCGCCCTTCTCCGAAGTCCTCAGGAACGCCACCTGGGGTGACCACGAGTCCGCCGAGGACGAGAGCTACCTCAAGGCGCTGATGGCGGGCAGCCTCAGCCCCGAGGCCTACGGCGAGATGGTCGCCCAGCACTATTTCGCCTACGTCGCCCTGGAGAGCGCCTCCCGCTCGCTGGCCACGGATCCCGTCGCGGCGCCGTTCGTCGTCCCCGAGCTCTACCGGGAGGAGGCGCTGGTCCGCGACCTGGAGACGATCTACGGGTCCGGCTGGAGAAACAGGATCGAACCCTCCAAGCCGACCCTCACCCTGGTCGCCCGCATCAACCAGGTGGCCGGATGGCCGGGTGGTTACATCGCCCACCACTACACCCGCTACATGGGCGACCTGTCGGGCGGGCAGTTCATCCGGATGGAGCTGCAGAAGATCTACGGCTACCAGCCGGGCGGCGGCGTCGACTTCTACCTCTTCGACGGGATCGGCAGCCTGCCCCGCTTCAAGAACGAGTACCGGGCCCGGCTGGACGCGCTCCCCCTGGACGAGGCGGAGAAGGGGCGGCTGATCCGCGAGACCAGGCTGGCGTACCTGCTCAACACCGAGGTGCTGGGCGAGCTCGGCCGGGTGGCCCGCTCCGAGCTTGTCGCCTGACCTGGGACGACACCTTCACCGATACCTTCCGGATATGGGGACGCTCCGGTACGGGATCCCGTACCGGAGCGTCCTCGCATTCGGAAGGCCCAGGGGGCTCCCCGGAGCCCAGTCCCTCAGAAGGCGTAAGGCCTCTCAGAAGGCGTAGGGCCCGAAGCGGCCCCAGGCCACGAAGGCGGCCAGCAGGAGGAACAGCACGTTGACCGCGATCCCCGGGTACTCCTTGCGCCGGAGGTGCACGACGATGGCGCCGATCATCGTGATCACCAGGCCGACGGCGGCGAGCGGGACCAGGACGGGCAGGATGCCGGTGACGGCGGGCAGGATGAGGCCGAGCCCGGCCAGCACCTCAAGGATCCCGATGATCCTGACCTGGCTGTCCGAGAAGCTCTCCACCCAGGGCATCTGACCGGCCAGTTCCTGGCGGGGCCTGGTGGACTTGACGAAACCGGCGAGAAGGAAGACCGCGGCGAGCAGGATCTGCGCGATCCAGAGGGCGACGTTCATGATGACTCCGAGAAAATAAGTGAAGGTGGCCCTTCGCTTCGGGTCACCGTAGCATAACCGCAGGCTTGCCTTCACTTTGTAGAATCGACTCATGGACGCGTGCAAAGGGCGGGGACTGCGCAAGGACGCCGAGATCAACCGGGGACGGATCATGGCGGCGGCGCGCGTGGCGTTCCGTGAGGGCGGGCTCGACGTCCCCCTGGAGGAGATCGCCCGCCGGGCCGAGGTGAACATCGCCACCCTCTACCGGCGCTTCCCCGACCGCGAGGCGCTCATCGAGGCGATCCTGGCCGACCGGATGGCCGAGTTCGTCGAGGTCGCCGAGGCGGCGGAGCTCGCCGACGACCCGTGGGAGGGGTTCGCCGGACTGGTCGAGCACATCTGCGGGATGCAGGCCGCCGACCAGGGGGTGAACGAAGGTCTCACCTCCTGCTTCTCCGGGGCGGCCCTGGAGGCACCGAGGGCACGGGCGCTGGCGGCGGTCGACCGGGTGATCGAGCGGGCCCGCCTCGCCGGGACGCTGCGCGCCGACTTCACCGGCCAGGACCTGATGCTGATCATGATGGCCAACGCCGGGGTGCTCGGCTCCACGCGCTGCGCCGCCCCCGAGGCGTGGCGGCGGCTGATCGGCCTGGTCCTCGACGCGTGCCGCACCGGCCGCGCCGACCGGGTCGCCCCCTCGCTCCCCCCGGCTCCCAGCGCCGAGGACATGCGCAACGCGATGCTCACGGCCCGGCTTCATCGCTGACCTCTACCGCGAGGAGATGATCTAAAGCGTACGGCGGTGTAAGGCACCCGGGGCATCGTCTGACCGGGGTGCCGGTACTGTGCGACCATGGGGCCATGCCCCGGATTTCGGCCGCGACCATCGGCGAGCACCGCGCCCAGACCCAGGATCGCATCCTGCGGGCCGTCTCGCGTCTCTCGCGAAACCAGGGCATCGACGCCATCTCCATGACCGACGTGGCGAGCGAAGCCGAGATCACCCGCACCGTCCTGTACAACTACTTCCCGGACAAGGCCGCGCTGCTGCTCGCCTTCACCGAGCAGGTGACGCACTACTTCATCGACAGCTACGAGCGGGAGCTGCCCGACCGGGCCTCGCCCGCCGAGCGGCTGCGGGTCTTCGTCAGGCTCCAGCTCGACGGGCTGCTCGCCCACCCCCACCCCGGCCCCGCCGACCTGTCGGCGGCACTGGGCCCCGACGCCTACCAGCGCCTGGCCGACCATGTCGAGCCGATGCAGCGTATCCTGACGGGCATCATCGACAGTGGCGTGTCGTCGGGTGACTTCCAGAGCCCCGACGTGGCCGCCACCGCCCGGATGATCCTCGCCGTCATCGGCGCCGAGCGGGTGCCGTTGCTCAGCGGCGAGGTGACACCCGAGGAGGCCGAGAAGATCGTCTCGGGCTTCGTGCTCCGCGGCCTCGGGTCCCGGAGCGCCCCGGACTCCCCCGGCGGGATCTGAGTCGTCACCCGGTGCGCGACCCCTCGGGTGAGCGGCGGTTGACGTCCACGTGACGCACAGGCACACCGTGGGCGACCATCAGGCCAACATCCGCCGGACCGCCGTTTCGGGCTGTTACGGTCCGCCCATGTCAGCTGTGAAGGTAGAGATCACCCCTCAGTCACTCGACCGGATCCCGGGCTGGTTCTGGGGTACCGACCAGCGGCTCTTCGAATGGATCCTGTCCGGGCAGGCCACCGGGAACTCCCCCGGCGACCTGCTGGAGATGGGCACGTACCTCGGCAAGAGCGCGGTCATGATCGGGGCTCACGCGCGTCCCGGTGAGGCGTTCACGGTCTGCGACCTGTTCGAGTCCGAGGCGCCCGAGGCGGCCAACGACGCCGAGACGAGCCGGTCCTACTCCGCGCTGACCCGGGACAGGTTCGAGGAGAACTACCTGACCTTCCACGACGCGCTCCCGCGGATCGTGCACGGCCCGACCTCGATCGTCCTCGACCACGTCGCGGCTGAATCGTGCAGGTTCGTCCATGTGGACGCCTCGCACCTGTACGTCCACGTACGGCAGGACGTCCTGTCGGCCAAAAAGGTCCTGCGCCCCGACGGGATCGTCGTCTTCGACGACTACCGGAGCGTGCACACCCCCGGGGTGGCGATGGCCGTCTGGGAGGCGGTGGCGAACCAGGGCCTGGCACCGATATGCGTCAGCACGCAGAAGCTGTACGCGACCTGGGGAGACGCGGCCCCGGTCCGGGAGCGCCTGCTGCGGTGGCTGGAGTCCAGGGAGGACCTGTGGCACACCACGGACGCGTTCGACGGCTGGGAGCTCGTCCGGGTCAACCAGATCAAGAAACCCGCGCCTCCCGCGGGCGACGCCGCCACGCTGAAAAAGCTCAGCGGCGAGCTCCAGCGCACCACGGCGGAGCTGAAGAAGGCGGTGGCGGAGTCGCGGACGGCGACCCAGGCCCTGAAGAAGGCCACGGCGGAGATCAGCCTGGCCGGTCCCGTGGTGCGCCGCGCCGTGCGGTGGACCCGCAGGGTCACCGGACGCGGACGCGCCTGACCCGGCTCGCACGGAAACGAACGCGCTGAACCCGACTCACACAGACGCGCTGAACCCGACTCACACAGACACGCTGGACCCGGCCTGCGCGGACGCGCGCCTGACTCGGCTTACGCGGCCCGGCGACAGCGCGGGGGCCGGTGGAGGCTCGGCGTCCGGCCGGGTCCGCGCCGGGCGGGCCGCCGCTCAGTTCGGTGGGAGGAGGGCGGGGATCCGTTCCAGGACTCCTCCGGCGAAGACGTCGTAGAGGCCGGTCGCCTCCAGGTGCACGTAGCCGATGTGGCAGTCGCACACCGCCGCCGGGCATGCCGTGGCCCTCGGGGTGAACGTACCGTCGTAGAGGTTGCCGAGCACGGCCGGGACGAAGTGGCAGCGCCGCACGGTGCCGTCGCCGTCGACGGAGATCACGCTGTCTCCCGTACGGCAGGGCAGGCCCGCGCTCCGGTGCGGGATCCTGCTGTGGTGGAACAGCGGGTCGATCGCCGTCCAGGTGTCCGCCTCCTCGTCGGTGTAGACGACGCCCTCCGCGGCGTTCACCCAGACGTACACCTCCCCGGGCAGGTCGGCCCGGACGCGGCGGGCCTGGCCGAGGTGCTCGGGCAGCCCGACGACGCCGACGCTGAAGCGGACCCCTCGGGCGACGAGGTCACGGCAGCGGCCGAGGAAGCGCTCGTACGGGACCTGGCCCGGGTGGTAGGTCACCCAGAGGGCGAGCGTGTCCAGGTCGGCCCCGGCCAGCCAGCCGGACCGGCAGCTGAGGTTGGTCTGGATGGCGACCCGCCGCACGTGGGGCAGGTGGCTCAGCTCGACCATCGCCCGGCGGTACCACGAGCGGACGAGGCCCTCGCCCCAGGGAGTGAACAGCACCGAGACCGGATGGTCGCGCCCGGCCACCCACGCGGTGAACCGCTCCAACGCCGCCCGGTCTTTCCGCAGCTGCCCGGTATCGTCGCGCCGCTTGGCGAACGGGCAGTAGGGGCAGTCGTAGTCGCAGCTCGCCAGCGGCCCCCGGTAAAGGATCGTCAGCCCACCCGGCCCCCGGCCGGGCATCGCCGAGCGGTCACGGTCCAGGACCGTCAGCTCACCGCGACCCCGACCGGGCATCACCGGATGATCGCGGTCCAGGCCAGAAACCGTCAGCCCACCCCGATCCCGACCGGGCACCGCCGGGCGGTCGCGATCCAGACCAAGGACCGTCAGCTCACCGCGACCCCGACCGGGCATCACCGAGCGGTCGCGATCCAGACCAGGGACCGTCGGCTCATCGCGACCCCGGCCGCTGACGTGTGTCTCCCCGGCGTCTCTCCGGCGCGGACCGCTCGACCCACTCAATCCGCTCGACCCGCCCGCCTCGCTCGACCCGCCCGCCTCGCTCGATCCGCCTGCGCTGCCGGTGCGGCCCGCCTCGCCGGTACGAGCTGTCTCGCCCGTGCCGCCCGGTGTCGTCACCGGTCCTCGTATCGGGCCATCAGCGCGCGGACCCTGCCGGAGAACAGCGCGGGGCCGATCGCGTCGGAGTGGGCCAGGCCCTCGGCGGTGAGCCGGAGCCATCCGGGCCTGCCGGGACGCGGTTCTCTCCCGCCTCCGGGTGGCGGGGCGTCGCGTTCCAGCAGGCCCCGCGCCGCCAGACGCTCCAGCTCCTCGCCGAAGTGAGCCTCGGGACCGGCCCCGAAGCGGTCGCGGTAGGCGGCGGGATCGAGGCCCTCGGCCTGGAGCAGTGACTGGATGAGATGGCGGCGGCGCCGGTCGTCGTCGTCCAGCCGGAAGCCCACGTTGGCGACCGCGAACTCCCCGGGGGCGAGACGCACGTAGTCGTCGATGATCGCGCGCACCTGCCCGGCGCCGACCGCGTACTCGTAGGAGTAGTGCAGGCCGGAGGTGTAGGAGCGGGCACCGCAGCCGAGGCCGACCATGCCGTCACTCTGGCAGGTGTACTCGGCCGGGCCGGACCGCCCCGGTAGCCGGAACATCCGCATCGAGACCTGCTCGTACCCGGCGGCGAGCAGATGGTCGCGGCCCTCGCGGTACAGGGTGAGGCGGTGGTCGTCCCAGTCGCGGGCGCGGCGTCCGAGGCCGGTGAGCGGGCGGACGTACAGGGGGTAGAGGTAGATCTCCTCGGGCCTCCAGGCGAGCGCGGCGTCCAGCGAGTAACGCCAGGACACCTCCGTCTGACCGTCGATGCCGTAGATCAGGTCGATGTTGAGCGCCTCGAACCCGGCCTCGCGGATCCGGCCGAGCGCCGTCTCGACCTCCCGCCGCCGCTGCGGCCTGACCGCCGCGCGAGCCTCGGCGTCGACGAAGCTCTGCACGCCGATCGAGACGCGGGTGGTGCCCCGCTCGGCGAGGACGGCGAGCCGGTCGGCCGTCGCGGTCGCCGGGGAGGTCTCCACCGACATCGGCACGGCCCGGAGGTCGGCGCCCGTGATCCGTTCGGTGAGGTCGAACATCCGGGTGAGCTCGGCCGCGCTCAGGTAGGTCGGCGTGCCGCCGCCGACGGCTGCCGCCGTGAAGCGGGGATCGTCCAGGGCGTCCCGTACGGCGCCCGCCTGGCGTTCCAGCGCGTCGAGATAGGCGGCGACGAGCTCCTCGGGCGCGCCGGTTCTGGTGAACAGGTTGCAGAATCCGCAGCGCATCTCGCAGAACGGGATGTGCAGGTAGAGGAAGAGCCGTTCGGTGGGCTCCCCGGCCCACACCTCCGCCAGCGGCGGACGCGGGTCCAGCGGCCGGTACGCCGTCTTGTGCGGGTACGCGTAGACGTAACCCTGGTACGGGCCCGCGTCCGCCGGGACGCCGACGGCCCGGGACGGGGACGACGCGAGAAGCACAGGCCGTCTGCCATCGACCGGGAACAAGGACGACGACGAGGCGAGAAGCACGGGCTGTCCGCCCTCGACCGGGAACAAGGACGGGGGCGGGGGTGACGCGGGAGGTGGAGAGAGCACGGGCCGTCCGTCGTCCGCCGCACCCGGCACCCGGCTGGAATCTGGGATCATCGCCACTGCCCCCGCTCCATCGTGAACTCCCCGTAGGGCACGGTCCAGACGACCTCGTGGCCGATCCTGTGCCCGATATATCCGTCTTCACCGTAAGCGGTGCCGTGATCGGAGCAGACGATCGCGAATCCCGGCCGTCGCTCACTCATCAGCGCGAACAGCCTGCCGATGTGCCGGTCGACGTATTCGAGCGCGGCGGCGTGACTCAGGCGGCTGTCGCCGTGCTCGCGGGTGGCCCCCGGCAGGTGGAACCAGTTGGGCTGGTGCAGCGCCGAGACGTTGACGAACAGGAAGACCGGCCGGTCGGCTCCCGCCACCGCCCGCTCCGCGCGGGCGATCTGCGCCTCGAACGAGGTGGGCGCGGTGACCCCGAACCCCGGCTCCCAGTGGCTCTCGGCGAACATCCCCGGCAGCGTGGACCCGAGCGGGGTCAGCTTGTTGAAGAACCCGACTCCCCCGACGCAGACCGTGTGGTAACCCGCTCCCGCCAGCCCCGTGGGCAGGTCGGGGGCGCCGAACACCCAGGTGCCCGGGGCCGTGGTCTCGCTCCCGGGGAACGCCGAGGCGAACGGGCGGGGGTGCGGTCCCGGCTCGGCGGGGGTCGGCAGGAAACCGGCGAGGATCGCGGCGTGCGCGGCGTAGGTGAAGCTCCCGGGGCTGTGCCGACGCTCCCAGCGCCCGCCGGGCAGCGCCCGCGCCAGGGTGGGCAGCCGCCCGGCCGCCATCAGCTCCTCCGCCACGTCGTACCTGAGGGTGTCGAGCGTCACCAGCAACAGGTCGTGGCTGCCCACGACCTCGTTCATGTCACGCACCGGACCTCCTCCCCCCGCCCTCGCGCCGGGACTTCCGCTCCCCCATCGAGACCGCCGGAGGCGAGGGGGCTTCCGCTCTCCCGGCCGGGGTGCGCCGGGAGAGGGAGGCTTCCGCCTCCCGCCGCGGGAGTATTCCGGGCGAAAAGCTCTTCCGCGCTCCCACCGGGAGCGTGCCGGGCGAGGATCGCGCGGACCTGGGCGCCGTACGTGTCGAGGCCCTCGGCCCCGCCACCGGGCAGGCCCTCCAGCCGGGGAAGCAGGTCCCCGAACGCGTTGACCTCGGCCACCGCGAACTCCCGCCAGTCGACCCCGATCATCAGGTCGACCCCGACGGCCAGGCTCCCGGGAAAACCGGCCGCCGTCCGCGCGCAGATCTCCAGGGCCCGCTCCCATCCCCGGGGGCCGAGACCGGCCGTGACGGCGCCCAGGTCACCCCGTACGCCACCGAGGTGGAGGTTGGTCATGGGGCCGCGGGCCGCGCGGACGACCGCGTGGGTGGGCGTGCCGTCCACGACGACCACCCTCAGGTCGATCACGCGCCCGCCGAGGCTCGCCTTGGGAAACCAGCGCTCGACGTGGAGGCCGTCCGCGGCCAGCAGGTCGACGATCTCCGCCACGTCGCGCTCGTCCTCGTAACACCTGCCCCGCAGGGAGTTGTGCAGTTCGCCGGAGACCAGCTCCGCCGAGGTCACCGCCCTGACCCGGCGGCCCGACGCGTGCAGGGCGACGACACCGGAGGCCGACGAGCCGTGGGCCGGTTTGACGAACACCCGGCCCCAGCGGGCCTCGCCCATCCGCTCGCGCAGCTCGGCGTAACCGCCGACCGGCCCGGCGAGGGCGGGCGGCACCGGCACCCCGGCCGCCGACAACCTGGCGTGGCACAGCCGCTTGTCGAACATCACCAAGACGTCCCCGACGTCGGCGAGCAGCACGGCCCCCGGCGTCGCGGCCACGGCCCGGCGGACCCGGACGGCCCCGGCGACGAACCCGGCGTACCAGCGGGCGCCGCCGCCGACCCGGGACGGCTCGCCGGGGCCGCGCAGCAGCGCGTCCGTCTCGGCGTCCTCCCCTGGCGAGTCGATCCGTACGAGCGTCTCCGGCGCGATCCGGATCTCCTCGCCGCGCAGCACGGACGTCCACGGCACGACCTCGGGCTCGTCCAGCCCCTGCCGGGCGCAGGCGTCGGCGAACATGGTCACCCGCCGGTCGCCCGGCGTGCCGACGACGGCGACCGTGGTCACTCGGCGACCGCGACGTAGCGCCACTCGCCGTCGGGCTCCTTCTGGTCGGACACGTCGAGCTGGACGCCGGAGCCCGAGAACGTCGTGGTGAGGCGCTCGACCATGGCGCCGGTCAGGTAGTGGTGGTGCAGGTCCAGGCGTTTGAGGTGGGCCAGGGACCGCCCCGACAGCAGGGCCTCGGCGCCCTCGTCGGTGAGCACGCCCATCGACTGGGCGAGCGACTCCAGCCGGGCCACGACGGGGGCGGAGGCGACGAGAGCGGCGACCTCGTCCTGGATCTCGCTGTTCTGCAGCCCCAGGTGCCTGAGCGCGGGCAGCCGTTCGCCGGACAGGATGTTCTCCAGGTCGGGCGCGGTGGTCTCGCCGCCGTACTCGCTCGTGCCGAGCCAGGCCTCCAGGTATTCGAGCGCGGGGAGATCGCTCATGCCGACCCCCCTGACCACGGAGGCGGGCAGCCCGCCCGCCTCGAAGCGCAGCACCCTGAGGTGCTCGTGCCGGACCGGCCGCAGCTCCAGCCCCGTCCCGCCCCGGACCTCCAGCCGCTCCAGCAGCGGGAAGGACTCCAGCAGCGGCGTGACGTCGCTCTGCTGGATCCAGGAGATCTCACACTCCTCCTGCGGCATCGCGGCGAAGAAGAGCGAGCGCAGGGCGGGGAAGCGCGCCGCGCTCTCCGCCAGCAGCCGGACGGGACCCGACGCGTCCTTCTCGTAGGCCTCGGCCCAGCCCCCGACGATGAGCGCCCTGACCTCGGCGGTGTCGACGGTCTCGGTGAAGCGCGCGAAGTGCTCCTCGAAGGTCTCCTTGGCGTTGTAGACGTGCACCGAGACACGCCACGCCGCCTCACCGGCCGGGGGATGGGGGGCACCGGGGGGACGCAGGCTCACGATGGGCAGGCCCGCGTAGTCTCCCCGGTAGAGACCGTCGACGTCGTCGTTGAACTCGGTGTAGTCCATCGGATGCTCCCCGTCAGGCTCGACTGTGACAGAACCGTCCTACCAGAGGCGCGCGACACTTCCGGCCCGCTCCCGGGATACGGGCACCGATCAGACCGATCGGTGCCCGCCTCCAGTCCCGGAAGCTCAGACAGCACACCCACCCGCCCCCCAGAATCGCGAACGCCGACCAAACCAACGCGAGGGACGATCAACGAGCCCGCCTCCAGTCCCGGAGGCTCAGACAGCACACCCACCCGCCTCCTGGAGTCGCGAACGCCAACCAGACCGGCCCGGGAGATGATCGACATGGCCGCAGCGCTCTCGGAGTCGTGGATACCGGTCAAACGGGCACGGAAGGTCGGCGATGATAAACAGCATGGACAATGGTCACATCCGTTTCAGCTCCGCGACGGGCCGCTGGGTTCTCCTGACCACCGTGCTCGGCTCCGGCATGGCCATGCTGGACGGCACGGTCGTCAACGTGGCCCTGCCCGCGCTCGGCGCCGACCTCGGCGCCGACATGGCGGGGCTGCAGTGGACGGTCAACGCCTACACCCTCACGCTGGCGGGCCTCATCCTGCTGGGCGGATCGCTCGGCGACCGGTACGGCAGGCGCAAGATCTTCCTGATCGGCGTCGTCTGGTTCGCCCTCGCCTCGGCCCTGTGCGGCCTGGCGCCCAACGTGGAGACGCTGATCGCGGCCCGCGCCCTTCAGGGCGTCGGCGGGGCGCTGCTCACCCCGGGATCCCTCGCCATCATCCAGGCGTCCTTCGACCGCGAGGACCGGCCCAGGGCGATCGGGGCGTGGTCGGGCCTGGGCGGGGTGGCCGCGGCCGTCGGCCCGCTGCTCGGCGGGTGGCTGGTGGAGTCGGCCGGATGGCGCTGGGTGTTCCTGATCAACCTGCCGCTGGCGGCCCTCGTCGTGGCGGTCGCCGTACGGCACGTCCCGGAGAGCAGGAACCCCGGGGCCACCGGCCGGTTCGACGTCCTCGGCGCGGTGCTGGCGGCGCTGGCGCTGGCCGGGATCACCTACGGCCTGATCGACCTGGAGATCGTCCCGATCTCGGCGGGCGTGCTGCTGGGCGCCGCCTTCGTCTGGCTGGAGATCAGGCGCTCGCCCAAGGCGCTCGTACCGGTCGAGGTCTTCGCGTCGAGGGTGTTCACCGCGGTCAACGTCGTCACCTTCATCATGTACGCCGCGATGGGCGTGGTGTTCTTCCTGCTGGTCGTCCAGCTTCAGGTGTCGGCGGGCTTCTCCCCGCTGGTGGCCGGGACCTCGATGATCCCGGTGACGATCCTGATGCTGCTGCTGTCGTCGCGCGCGGGCGAGCTGGCCAAGCGCGTCGGGCCCCGGCTGCCGATGACGGCCGGTCTCCTGGTCTGCGCCGGGGCCCTGCTGCTGATGTCGCGGATCGGCCCCGGCTCGTCGTACGTGGCGGACGTGCTGCTTCCGGCGACCCTGTTCGGGCTGGGCCTGTCGGCGGCGGTCGCGCCGCTCACCGCGACGGTGCTGGCCACCGCCGCCGAACGCCACGCGGGGGTGGCCAGCGGTGTCAACAACGCCGTCGCCAGGACCGGCGGGCTGCTCGCGGTGGCCGCGATCCCCCCGCTGGCCGGGCTGACCGGCGACGCCTACGACTCCCCCGCGACCTTCACCGCGGGGTTCCACACGACGATGCTGGTCAGCGCGGTGATGCTGGTCGTCGCGGCACTGATCACCCTGCTCACCATCCGGGAGAACGTGCTGATCCAGGAGGAGCCGAAGCTTGGCTGCCCGGTGACGGCCCCCCAGCCGGGGAAGTGACCGTCAGAAGGTGAACGCCTGGCTGCGGACGCTGTTGTCGAAGTTGGACACCAGCAGCTCCGGCTCGCCGACCGAGCGGATCTCCGGCAACCGGGTGAACAGCGCGCGGAACATCGCCCTGATCTCCTGCCTGGCGAGGTTGGCGCCCAGGCAGAAGTGCGGTCCTGGACCGCCGAAGCCCACGTGGGGCTTGGTGTCGCGGGTGATGTCGAACCGGTCGGCGTCGGGGAAGACCGTCTCGTCGCGGTTGGCCGAGCCGTAGAAGAGCACGACCTTGTCGCCCGCCTTCAGGTGCAGGCCGCGCAGGTCGTAGTCTTCGGTGACCGTACGGCGGAACTGCATGATGGGTGAGACGTAGCGGACCATCTCCTCGATCGCGCCGCCGATGTGCGCGTCAAAGTCGTCGGCCAGCAGGCGCCGCTGCTCGGGGTTGTCGGTCAGCAGCTTGATGCCGTGCGCCATGGTGTTGCGGGCCGTCTCGTTGCCCGCCACGAGCAGCAGCGTGAAGAACGACCCCAGCTCGCGGTCGGTCAGCTTCTCGCCGTCGACGTTGGCGGTGACGAGCGCCGAGACGAGGTCGTTGCGCGGTGCCTGCGCGCGCTCCTTGCCGAGGTTGATCACCAGGCGCTGCAGGGCGAGCAGCGCGAGCGTGTTCTGGGCGGCCATCCTGACGGTGTGCGCCAGGCTGGGCCGTACGCCGGAGTAGGCGGTGGAGATGTCGACGTGCTGGTGCACCCTGGCCCGGACGTCGTCGGGGACGCCCATCATGTCGCAGATGACGTGGATGGGCAGCTTGGCGGCCACCTGGCCGACGAAGTCGCCGGGCCCGGAGGCCGTCACGTCGTCGACGATCCGCGCGCACGCGGCGTCGATGTCGCCCTGCAGGTTGCCCAGCATCTTCGGGCTGAACGCGCGGGAGACGATGCGGCGGAGCCGGGCGTGCCGGGGGTCGTCCATGTTGACCATGGACTCGCCGAACACGTGCTTGACCCAGCCGGGCGGCTCGGGGCTGGTCACGCCGGGCTCGCTGGAGAACACCTTGGCGTTGCGGCTGGCCTCCACCACGTCGGCGTGCCGGACCAGCGCGTGGAAACCCTTGCCCGAGCGGAGCAGCGGGACCCGCTTCTCCGCGAAGAACACCGGCTTGTCGAGATCCCGAAGCCGCGCGAACGCCTCATGCCGCTCCTTGAGCGGCCGCCGCCAGAATCCCAGGTCGGCCAGGTCGATTTCCATGCCGCCAATCCTGGCATGTTCTTTACGCGTACCGGCCACATGAATTTCATGTCCCGGTGGGCCGCGTGTCCGAATCACCGGAAACCATCTCATGTATGAGAGCCGCGCTCCTCACCTCCGCAGTCCTCGCCTCCCTGCTGATTCCCGTCTCCCCAGCCTCGGCCTCGGTGTCGGCCGCCGCCTGCTCCGGCGTACCCTCCGACTTCGACGGCGACGGGCGGGCCGATCTCGCGGTCGCCGCGCCCTACACCCGTTCCGGCGGCCACGCCCGCGCGGGGTCGGTCACCGTGCTGTACGGCATGCGTACCGCCGGGAAACTGACCCAGGACGGGTCCGAGGCGCCCGGTGAAAGCGAGACCGGCAAGAACGAGAGCGGCAAGAACGAGAGCGAGACCGGTGACTCGTTCGGGTCGGCGCTGGCGACCGGCGACTTCGACGGCGACCGCTGCGCCGACCTGGCCGTGGGCGTCTCCGAGGAGGACCGCTCCCGGCCGGGAGAGGACGGCGACGGCGCCGTGCGGCTGTTCCACGGCTCGCCCGACGGCCTGCGGCCAGGCAAGGTGATCGACGCCGGGGACCTGGGCCGCAAGCGCGAGCCCGGCCGGTTCGGTGCCGCGCTCGCGGCGGGGGACCTGGACGGCGACGGCGACGACGAGCTGGTGATCGGCGCCCCCGGGCTGGGCGGCGGCGCGGTCGGGGTGTACGGGCTCAAGGGGCGCAAGCCGTACATGATCACGCAGGAGACCGGCTGGGTGGGGCAGCGCGAGCGGGAGACCGACCAGTTCGGCGCGGTGCTCGCCACCGGGGACTTCGACGGGAACGGCCGGGCCGAGATCGCCGTGGGCGCGCCCGCGGACACGGTGCTGAAGAACGGCCAGGGTTCGGTCACCGTCCTCGACGTCCGGAGCCGCAGGGCGACCATGCTCACCCAGGACAGCCCCGGGATCAGCGGCGTCGCCGAGGTCTGGGACTTCTTCGGCACCGCCCTGGCCACCGGTGACTTCAACGCCGACGGCCGCGACGACCTCGCGATCGGCGTGCCGGGCGAGGGGCTCAGCAGCAACCAGCGGGCGATGGACTACGGCGACGGCACCGTGCACGCCGTCTACGGCTCCAGCTCGGGGCTGCGTACGGCGGTCTCCGAGGCCTGGTCGCAGCGCTCCCTGAAGGGGGAGCCGCGCTACTTCGACCGCTTCGGCGCCGCCCTCGCCACCGGGGACCTCAACGGCGACGGCGACGACGAGCTGGCGATCGGGGTACCGGGCGAGAACGCCGTCCAGGTGCTCGCGGGGACCCGCTCCGGCGGTCTCACCAAGAACCACAACCTGCTGGTCACCGGGAAGGGCGGCGACTTCGGCGGAGCCCTGGCCACGGTCACCGGGCGGGGCCTGGTCGTCGCCGCCCCGGGCAGCGGCAAACTCACCCTGCTGCGCGGGACCGTACGGAAGGGCTCCTACCCGGGCATCCGCCCGTCGACGGCGAGGACCCTCGCCGACGCGCCCAAGGACACCCTGTTCGGCTACGCCTTCGCGAGCCCGTCCTCCCCTCGGTAGGGGTACGCGCCGGAGCCGCCCACCGCCCTCGGCGGGCGGCTCCTGGGTGAGCGGCTCCTTCGGGAGCGGCTCCTTCGGGGGAAGTTCCTTGGCGGGCGGCTCCTTCGGGGGCGGCTCGCCTTCTTAATTCGCGGCTCAAACCGGTCTGATCGATATGAGCTTCCACCACGGGTGGGAGGAGAATGTCGGCCGCTTATTTCACGTCGCTACTTAAGATGATGAGCATGTTCGACGCACAGCAGAGGACCGTCCGCGATCTACGCCGGGGCAATCGAGCGATCGTGCTGCGCGCCCTCTACTTCGAGGGACCCGCCAGCCGCCAGGAGCTCAGCGAGACCATCGGGCTCAGCCCCGCCACCGTGAGCAACGTGACGGGAGACCTGCTCACGAGCGGGATCATCGTCGAGGCCGGTCTCGCGGACTCCGACGGGGGCAGACCCCGGGTGCTGCTGCGGGTCAACACCACCCACGGCTACGCCGTCGGCGTCGACGTCGGCGAGACGCACGTGCGCGTCGAGCTCTTCGACCTGGACATGAACCGGCAGGCCAGAGCCGAGTACGCGCTACGCCCGGCCGGGCACGACGTCGACCTGGTCGTCCGCCACATCCTCTCGGGCATCGACGTGGTCCTCGCCGAGAGCGGCGTGCCCAGGGAGCGGGTGCTCGGCGTGGGGGTCGGCGTACCCGGGGTCGTCGAGACGGGGCCCGACGCCCTGATCCACGCCCCGACCTTCGGGTGGGACGCGGTGCCGCTCGGCAGGCTGCTGCGGGCGGGCACCGACCTGCCGCTCTTCGTGGACAACGGCGCCAAGTCGATGGGGCAGGCCGAGCTGTGGTTCGGCGTCGGGCGCATGGCCAGGCACGCCGTGGTGGTGCTGATCGGCTCGGGGGTCGGGGCGAGCATCATCACCGACGGGGCCACCTACCTGGGGGCCAACAGCAGCGCGGGCGAGTGGGGCCACACGAAGATCATGGTCGGCGGGCACCGGTGCCGCTGCGGCGGGCGGGGCTGCCTGGAGGCGTACGTGGGCGCCAGGGGCATCCTGGAACGCGCCGGGGTCTGGACGGAGACCGTCGACGAGCAGGCCGCGCTGGCCGCGCTGGTGGCCGCGGGCTCCCCGGTCATCGACGAGACCGTCACCTACCTGGGCGTCGGGCTGGCCAACCTGATCAACCTGTTCAACCCCGAGCGGATCATCATCGGCGGCTGGGCGGGCGTGCTGCTCGGCGAGCACCTGCTGACGAGGATCAGGAAGGTCGCCGCGGACAACTGCCTGGCGCAGCCGTACAAGACGGTCTCCATCGGCCTGGGACGCCTCGGCGTCGACTCGGTCGCGCTGGGCGCCGCCACCCTCGTGATCGAGGATCTCCTGCAGGCGAGCCCGTCCGCGAAGCCGAACGGCGTCTCTCCGCGCCCCCGGAACCGGGCCGGGATCTGACCCCGGCGCCCGGTCCCGAGGGGGCGGGACCGGGTTCAGCGGATACGCGTGCTGGCCTTGACCTTGCGGCCGATCTCCTTACGGAGCTTGCGGATGTCGGCGTCCGCGTCGGACGTGGCGATCACGCCGAACGTCGCGGTGGCGGTGCCCCGCCGCGAGCCGGCCCAGGCGCGGATCCGTACGGTCGTCGAGTCGCCCTTGTCCAGAGAGGTGATCCAGCACGACAGGCTGCGGCCCTTGACGGAGCACTTGACGCTGCGCGGCTTGGAGACGACCCGGATCTTGCGGAAGCGCGTCGAGAAGTCCCCGACGAGCGCCACGTAGTGCTGGCCCCGGGCCTTCCTGTTACGGACCTTGACGGAGTAGACGAGGGATCCACGCCGGCTGACGTGCTTGGGGAAGGTGATCACGTACCCGAAGTCGGAGGGTGCCGCGGCGGGCGCGACCGCGGGTGCGGCGGATAAGGCGGGTAAGGCGGATCCGGCGGCCGAGGCGGAGGTCGGGGAAAGGAGGGTGCCGCCCAGCGCCGCGGCGAGAGCCGCGGCGGTGAGCCTCGTGGTGAGGGGACTCATAAGCGGCATCATCCAATAAATTTCGTGGAATTCCTCTCACGTTTCAGGTCAGTGCCGCCTGTCCTGACGACACGTTCCAGGCCAGCGCCATCTATCCCGGCGTGACGGTCCAGGTCAGCGCCATCTGTCCCGGCGTGATGATCCAGGTCAGCGCCGCCTGTTCTGGCGTGATGGTCCAGATCGGTGCCACCTGTTTCACCAAAACAGTCCAGGTCGGTTTCCACCAAGGCGGTTCAGGTCAGTGCCGCCTGTCCCGAGGGGATGGTGAAGCGGGCGCCGGTCTTCGCGGGGGCGCCGCGCCTGCTGATGTAGTCGAGCGTACGGAAGTCGGCGTGCATCTCCTCCGGGGTGACCCGGCAGACGATGTAGCCGCGTCGCTGGTCGAGGTAGGAGATGTGCGGATTCTCCGCGACCGTCTCGGCGATCCGGCCCTCGTCCCGGTAGCCGTCGCCGTCGCTGGCGATCGAGGAGGTGACGAGCTCCACCGCCACGCGGGGCGAGTCGGGGTCGTCGAAGTCGAGCTTGAGATCCGCCGCGTGGTGCATGTGCGCGTCGCCGGTCAGCACGACCGGGTTGGAGGCGCCCGAGTCGCGGAAACCGGTGAGCAGGCGGGTGCGCTCGGCGGCGTAGCCGTCCCAGGAGTCCATGTTGACCTCGGTTCCCGGCCCGACCTTGGAGTCGCGCTGGGCCATCAGGATCTGCTGGCCGACCAGGTTCCAGCGGGCGCGCGAGCTCGTGAGGCCGTCCAGCAGCCAGCGCCGCTGGTCCTCGCCGAGGAGGGTACGGCCGGTCGCGAGCCGGTCGTCGCAGCCGGACCTGAGCCCGTCCTCGCACGCCTGGTCGTCGCGGAACTGCCGGGTGTCGAGCAGGTGGAAACGGGCCAGCGGCCCCCAGTCCACCCGGCGGTGGACCCGCATCGACGCCCCTCCGGGCACGCTCGTCCTGCGCAGCGGCATGTTCTCGTAGTACGCCCGGAAGGCGTTGGCCCTGCGCCGGGCGAACGCCGGGGCACCGGAGCTGGAGACGTCCCCGGCCCAGTTGTTCTCGATCTCGTGGTCGTCGAAGGCCACCAGCCACGGCGCGACCGCGTGCGCCGCCTGAAGGTCGGTGTCGCTCTTGTACTGCGCGTGGCGCATCCGGTAGTCGGCCAGCGTGGCGCACTTGCCCCAGGTGTGCTGCCGGACGCTCCCGCCCAGCGCCGTGTACCCCTGGGGGCCGTACTCGTACATGTAGTCGCCCAGGTGCACGACGAGTTCCGGCTCCTGCTGGGCCAGCCTCCGGTACGCCGTGTAGAAGCCGTGCTCGTAGTGGGCACAGGCGGCGACGGCGAAGGTCAGCGAGGACGACGCGGCGGACGGGGCCGTACGGGTGCGGCCGGTCGGCGACAGGTGGCCCTCGGTGCGGAACCGGTAGAAATACTCCCGGCCGGGCTCCAGGCCGTCGACCTCGACATGGACGCTGTGCGCCTGCTTCCAGCGCGCGGCCTCGGTGCCCTTGCGGACCACCTTGGAGAACCGCTCGTCGGTGGCGAGCTGCCATTCGACGTCCACGTCCCTGACCGGCATGCCACCCCGGCCGTTCAGGCCGAGCGGGTCGAGGGCGAGCCTGGTCCACAGCACGACCCCGTCCTTGGACGGGTCGCCGGAGGCGATGCCGAGGGTGAACGGGTCTCGGGCCAGGGTCCGGGAGGCGCCGAGGGTCTGGGAGGGGCCGAGCCCCGCCCCGGTCAGCAACAGGCCGCCCGTACCCGCGGCGGCGACGGAAAGGAACACTCTGCGTGACGGCTTCTGCTCCACACCATCAGTGCAACCGTTCCAGCTTTCCCAGCCGTGGCCTGCGAATCAAGGCGAGATGAACAGCCGTTGCACAGACAAGTGCCTTACCCACGGTGATTGAACAACGGCCGACCTTCGGGCGACATCGTGGCGAAGGCCCGGCCTCCCGCCGGTGGCCGCGCGGCACCGGGAGTGACGGCGCCCCGGCACGGTGAACGGGAGCCACGGTGGACGGGGAACCGCGATGAACGGGAGCCACGACGGACGGGCGCCCGCGACGGACAGGGGAACCGGAATCGCGGTGGACCGGAAGCCACGGTGAACGAGCACCGCAGTGAACGAGAATCACGACGGACCGGGAAACCGCGAGGGGCGGGACGCGGCGAGGTCAGCGCAGGTAGGGCTTGAGGTGGGGGTTCAGGGCGCCGCAGCCCAGGTATTTCTCCACGGTGTGGAAGTCGAGCCAGTCGAGGTTGACCAGGGACTCCTGGTCGACCCCGGTGAAGCGGGTCCTCAGCCCCGGCGGGATCGCCGCGATGTCGTCCTTGTCGGCGATGTTGACCCACCGCTTGACCTTGCGGGGCCGCTCGCCCCAGCCGTTCACCGGGGCGGGCATCAGCCGCTCGAAGATCACGTTGCGCATGCCGAGCGGGCTGCCGAGGGTGATCAGCAGCTCGACCTCCAGGTCGGGGTTGGCCCAGAGCGTCTCGTACGTCACCACGCTGCCCAGTGAGTGCGCGATCACCACCTTGGGGCGGTTGCGCCTGATCACCTCGGCCACGGCCGCCCGGGACTTCGCGCGTGCCTCGCCCCCGGCGGCCATGTAGGCGGCGACCTCGGGGCAGAAGAGCTTGGCGAAGTCGGCGGCGTTGACCTCCAGCCGGTCCAGCAGCCAGCCGGTCATCCGGTGCAGGGCGCCGGTCAGCCCCTCCCCCACCACGTCGAGCTGCTTGGCCCAGGCGACGAAGACCTCCTGGGCTCCGGCGTCCATGCTCTGCACCGCGCGTACGGAGTCGTCCTTGCTCTCGCCCAGCAGGTGGGCGTAGTAGGCGATCTCGGTGACGTAGCGCTCCTTGGCGTGCGGGCGACCGCCGGTCAGGCCCTTGTGCAGGTAGCGGTCCCATTTGTCGCGCATCGCGACCGCGGCGCCGGTGACCGAGTTACCCGCGTCGCGGTAGTAGCGGTATTTGCCGATACCGTGCACGCCGACGATCGTGGCCATGCGCCCCCGCCTCCTGTTTCGGATGCCCTGTTCTCACGAATGTTTGACAACACGTGCCCCCGGGCAGATGTTCGCCCCCGAGCAACTGTGGCGGAAGAAAGCCCCGCGCCACAAGGCCGAGGCGGCTCCTGCGGAGACAGTGGCAATCCCAAAAACATCAACAAGGATCAAAATGGGCATAAAACCATTTGATTCACGCTTATGGCTCCTCGATACCCTGGCATCACACACCTGTTGAAAAGGAAGTCATCGCCATGCCCGGTCCGCTCCAGATCAGCGGCTCGGTCTCGGTCCCCGAGGCCGAGCTCAGCTGGCGGTTCTCCCGTTCCTCAGGCCCCGGCGGCCAGGGGGTCAACACCACCGACAGCCGGGTCGAGCTCAGCTTCGACCTGGCCGCCACCGAGACGCTGGGCCCCGTCTTCAAGGCCCGCGCCCTCGAACGCCTCGGTCCCCGCCTGGTGAACGGGGTGATCACCATCGCCGCCTCGGAGTTCCGCTCCCAGCTGCGCAACCGCGAGGCCGCCGAGATGCGCCTGGCCCAGATCCTGCGCGAGGCGATCGCCCCGCCGCCCAAGAAGCGCCGCCCGACCAAGCCGAGCAGGGGCGCGGTCGAGCGGCGGATCGCCGCCAAGAAGCAGCGCTCCGACCTCAAGCGCCTGCGCGGGAACCATCACTAGGGTCTCCTTCATGCTTCCCCGTACGGCACGGTCCTCCCGCGCCGTACGGAACGGAGCCCGCCCCTCCCGAGCAGGCCGGTTTCCCGCGCCGTACCAAACGGAGCCCGCCCCTCCCGAGTAAGCCGGTCTCCCCCGCCGTACCAAACGGAGCCCCCCGAGTCGGCCGGGCGCCCGCGTCGTACCGAAACCTCGGGTCCCCGGATGCCGGTCGCGGCGCCGGGGCGGTGACACAATGGCCCCATGTCTGCCGTCCCGAGCGTCCGCGCCGTCCTCCTCGACGACGACCGTCTGGTGGTGTTCCGGCGTACGGTCCCCGGCAAGGAGCTCTACTGGTCCATCCCCGGCGGCCACGTCGAGCCCGAGGACGCCTCCCTGGAGCACACCCTGCACCGCGAGGTCATGGAGGAGCTGGGCGCCGTCGTCTCCGGCGTCACCCCGCTGACCACCCTGGAGTGCCTCCGCGACGAGGGGGTCAAGACCCAGCACGTCTACGGCTGCCGCCTCGTCTCCATGGACCCCGCGCTGCGCTGCGGCCCGGAGTTCGACGATCCCGCCCGTGGCGAGTACGAGGTGGTACGGCTCCCGCTCGACCCGGCCGAGATCTCCGCCATCAACCTCGTCCCCCCGGAGCTCGGCGCCTACCTCGCAGGCACCGTCACCCGCCTGCCAGCCCTGATCGCCTGAGCCTCCACACGCGGGGACTGGAGGGTTCCCAAGATCAGCGCCGTTTGCGGACGTAGAGACCGAACCACGAATACCCGAAGTCGTCGGTGGACTTCAGGGCGAAGTCGCGGTTGGCCATGAGGGCCAGATAGCGCTCGTCGTCCTCCACGAAGGCCCTGTTCTTGTGCTTCCTGCCTCCGGTGACCAGCCAGACGCGCTCGACGCCCTCCAGTGCTGCCGTGAGCTGCGCGCCGGTCCTCGGCGTGCGCCGGTCGGGGGCGTAGGTGAGGTCGCGCAGGTTCCGGTACGCGTCCTCGTACACAGCGGCGAACAGGCGCCTGTGTTCGTCCACGTAGAGCACGGCGTCGCCGGGGCGCTGCCTGGCCAGCAGGGTGGCCGCCATGTCACGCAGGTTGTCGGGCCGCCTGTCCGGCTCACGGATCATCAGGTGCGTCGGAACGGTCAGCGCCGCGACGAGGACCAGCCCGATCCAGCCCAGTATCCGGGGCCGCAGGGCGTTCAGGCCCGCACCGGCGAGCAGCGCCATGGCGGGGACGGCGAAGAGCACGTACCTCGGGTTGTAGACCTGGTAGACCAGGGAGATCGCCATGGACACGAACGGCAGCAGCGCCCAGGGCAGCGCGACCGCCGTCAGCCGCCCGTCGGAGAACGCCCCGAAGACCATGAGGACAACCAGGAGCAGCGCCACCCACACGTTGCCCGCGATCTGCTCCCCGAGCCAGGGGAGGTCGGTGAGCACCGGCGGCTTCAGCCACGACAGCTGGGCCTCGCGCTGACCGGCCGCCAGGAGCGCGAGCGGGGCGATCCCGGCCAGGGCCACGGCCAACGCCCCGGCGAACCGTACGACATCGGGCCGTGACGGCGACGGCGATGACGGCGACGATGGCGCGAGGCGCCACCACAGCACCGTCACCACGTGCGCGACGACCAGGAGCAGGGCGTAGACGTGGAACCAGCCGAGCAGCACCAGGCAGGCCCCGTAGGCCAGATACCACCGGCGGCTCGATCGCCTCGTCGCCTCGACCAGCACCCAGGTGGCCAGGACCGCCACCGCCGTCACGATCGCGTAGCTGCGCACCTCCTGGGCGTACCGGCTCACCATCGGCAGCACGGCGTAGAGCGATCCGGCGAGAAGGCCCGCCCCCCGCGTGGCGAGCTTCCTGCCCAGGACCGCGATACCGTACGCGGCGGCGGCCGTGGCGACGACCGAGGGCAGGCGCATGGCCAGCTCGCCGGTCGAGAGCGCGGCGACCGGCCGGAGCAGGAGGTAGTAGAGCGCGTGCACCCGGTCGATGCTGTCGAGCAGGTGCCACAGGTCGCCGATGGGCATCACGGCGGCCAGGGTGCTGACCGACTCGTCACGCCAGAACGAGGGTGTGCTGACGCCCCAGAGCCCGATCAGCAGCGCCGCCACGGCCGGGATCACCTCCGGCAGGCGGGACCGTTCACGGGACCGAACCTCATCCTTCTCCACAACACCCATCACATCGCGCTATTTCACACCATGAACGCGACCAATGCGACGCCCCTGCAAAATCAGCCCCCGGCACGAGCGGACCGGGAAGGCCGGACGATCCGGGCGGGCCGAGTGAACCAGGCGAGCCGAGCGAGCCGGACAGGCCGAGTGAACCGGTGGCCGGTGTCGTGACCGGAAACCTCTTCACCAGGTCTCCAAGACGATCACAGCACTGTGAACGCACACGATCACAGCGCCGTGAGCGTACGCGATCACAGCACGGTGAGCGCACGCGGTCACAGTGCTAGGAGCGGCGGTCCTCCATCTCCCACAGGTGGTCGACGACGTGCCAGGCGATGCGGCGGGCGGCGTAGCGGACGGGCCAGCCTCCGGGGACCGGCGGGCTGCCGTCGGAGGGCCGCGACAGCACCGCGACGAGGTCGGCGCGCATCGCCGCCAGGGCCGAGGGCTCGCGGAGGGGCTTGTGACGGACACCGATCTTGCGGGCGTACGCGCGCTCGGCCTCGACGACGTGGGAGGCCATCTTGTCGCGGTCCCTGCCGCCGCCGCGCGGGCCCTTGCGCAACTCCTCCGGCGAGGTGGCGGTGGTCTCGCCGAAGAGCTCCCAGGCCGCCCCGAGCAGCGCGACGGTCCGGCCCGCCTCGGCCTCGTCCACCGGCTCGGAGTCGAGCGAGGGAATCGCCTCGATGGCCCCGAAGTCCGTGGTGCGACCGCCCTTGGCCCGCTCCACCACCACCGGGTCCCCCGGCTCGAAGACGAGCCCCGCCCGCTCCGCGACCACCCGGTAGCGCGGCGCGTACGTCATCAGCGCCTCAAGCGCCTCCTCCTCGGAGCGGCCGATCCGGCACCACCCCGGCCACTCCACCGAGCAGGCGAAAACCCTCTTGGGGCCGATCTCCAGGTAAACACGCGTCATGGGCGACAGCATGGCACCCATACCTGACAGCCTGCGGCAGGAATAGGTCCGCCGACGAGAACCGAGAACTGGACCCCGCGATGCCCTGATATTTCCGGTGCTCTCAGCCCATCGACCGGGCGAGCGGGCCCTAGTCGATCAAATCGATCAGGTCGGCGACCGAGTCGACCACCATGGACGGGCGGAACGGGTAACGATCGACCTGGTCCCTGCTGACGACCCCGCTGAGCACCAGGATCGTGTGCAGCCCGGCCTCCATGCCGGAGACGATGTCGGTGTCCATCCGGTCGCCGATCATCGCGGTGCTCTCGCTGTGACCGTCGATGGCCCGCAGCGCGCTGCGCATCATCATCGGGTTGGGCTTGCCCACGAAATAGGGCTCCACCCCGGTCGCCTTGGTGATCATCGCGGCGACCGCGCCGCAGGCGGGCAGCGACCCCTCGTTCGAGGGACCGACCGGGTCGGGGTTGGTGGCGATGAACCGGGCACCGCCCTCGATCAGCCGGATCGCCCGGGTGATCTGGGTGAAGCTGTACGTGCGGGTCTCGCCGAGGACCACGTAGTCGGGGGCGATGTCGGTGAGGACGTAGCCGATCTCGTGCAGGGCGGTGGTCAGTCCCGCCTCCCCCACCACGTACGCCGAGCCGCCGGGACGCTGGCCGTCCAGGAATTTGGCCGTGGCCAGCGCGGAGGTCCAGATCGACTCCGGCGGGATCTCCAGACCGGCCGCGCGCAGCCGTACGGCCAGGTCGCGCGGGGTGTATATCGAGTTGTTGGTCAGCACGAGGAACCGCTTGCCCGACTCACGCAGGCGGCGGATGAACTCGTCGGCGCCGGGCACCGGGTGTCCTTCGTGGACGAGGACCCCGTCCATGTCCGACAGCCAGCACTCGATCGGCTTGCGCTCGTCCACCGCTCTCCCCTGTTCCCGCCGGGTACATACCGCAACAAGGATGACAGGACCGGGCCGGTCGCGCGTCATCGGACCCGTACGTCCGGACGTCGCGGAGATGAAAGGTGAGCCACTCGGACCTCCAGCCCTCGCGGACCGGACCGGGGCGACCTTGATCACCCCCGACACCGGCCCCCCTCCGCGCGCCGGACCGGGCGGCCAGGTCGATCCCGATCACCCTCGGCACCGGCCTCCCCGCACGCGAACCGCACCGGACCGGGGCGACCCTGATCACCCCCGACACCGGCCCTCCCCGCGCGCCGGACCGGACCGGACCGGACGGCCAGGTCAACCCTGATCCCCCCAGACACCGGCCCCCTCCGCGCGCCGGGCGGCACACGCCGTCCGGTCAGGGTGCGAGGGCCTCCAGTGCCGCCTCCGCCCTGCGTACCGACTCCTCGGGGTCGGCGTCGGGCGACCCGATCTCCGGGTCGAAGTTGAGGTCGTGGAAGACCTCGGTGACCCCCTTGGCCGCGAGCCCCTCGACGTCCCGCCTGATCTCCTCGAACGAACCGGTCAGCGGTTCGCGGTCGGGCGCTCCCGGCGGGCGGACCCGGGTGACACCCCGGGTGACGAAGCGCAGCGCCTCGGGATCGCGCCCGGCGGCACGGGCCGCCTCCTTCACGATGGAGATCCTCTCGCCGATGCGGCCGAGGTCCTCGCGGCTCGAACTGATCCAGCCGTCCGCCAGCCGTCCCGCGCGCCTCAGCGCGACCTCGGCGGAACCGCCCAGCAGGATCGGCGGCACGACGGGCGGTTTCGGAGCCTGGTGCGCCGGGGGCACCTCGTAGAACTCGCCCTTGTGCTCCACGGTCTCCTCCGTCCACAGGCGCCGCAGCAGCGGGACGTACTCCTCCGCGCGCCGCCCGCGCCGCTCCAGCGGCACCCCGGAGGCGACGAACTCCTCGGGCAGCCACCCCAGGCCGAGCCCCGCGTCCAGCCGCCCGCCGGAGATCGCCTGCAGGCTCGCCAGCTGCTTGGCCATCAGCACGGGCGAGGCGAACGGCATGTTGAGCACCGCCACCCCCAGCCGGACGCGGCTCGTCAGGCCCGCCAGGTAGGCGAGCGTGACCACCGGGTCGTGCACGCTGCGGTAGATCGGCCCCATGGGATGGTCTCGGGGGTGGAGCAGGCGCTGGAAGGTCCACAGCTCGTGGTAGCCGAGATCCTCGGCCCGCCGGGCGATCCGTGCCATGTTGTCCGGCGTCGCCCACGACCCCGCCATCGGCACCGCGAAACCAATCCTCATACCTCGCACTTTATGCCGCCGGTGGGCGCGGCCACCGACCGGTGGTTCACTTGCCGGATGGACAGCGAGGACCTGATCGACGAACTGCGCCGGATCGGCGCCCGGTACGGCGGGGTGCCCGGCACGGTCCTGCCGACCAGGCCGGACGTGATCATCGTGCGGGCCGGTCCCGTCGTGGTCAAGGCACACGCGCCGGGCGCCGAACGGGAACCGCTGGTGGAGCGGATGCGGGCCACCGCGCACCCGGCACTGCGCGGGATCATGCTCGAACCGGTGACCGAGGAGGTCATCACCGCCGGGGACCGGCTGGTCACCGTCTGGCCTGCCGGGACGCCGGTGGACCACGCGGACCCGGACGCGGCGCCCTGGGAGGCCTCCGCCCGGCTGCTGGCGCGGCTGCACGCCGTACCGGCGCGGGCGCTGCCCCCGCTGCGGGCCGCGGGAGGACCGGCGCGGGTGGCCTCGACCGTCGCCCGCCTGGGCGACCGCTCCGCCGCCGAGCTGGCGGTACGCCGGGCCTTCACCTGCCTGCCCTCCGACGCCGGTACGGACTTCCCGGGCGCGGAATCCCCTGGCACGGCTCCCGGCCTGACCCACGGCGACTGGCACATGGGCCAGATGGTCCGCGCGCCGGACGAGTGGATCCTCATCGACGTCGACGACCTGGGCGTCGGGGACCAGGCCTGGGATCTGTCCAGGCCCGCCGCCTGGTTCGCGGCCGGACTGCTGGAGCCCGAGGTGTGGCACCGCTTCCTCGACGCCTACCGCGCCGCGGGCGGGGCCGCCGTCCCGCCGGACGGCGACCCGTGGGAACGGCTGGAAATTCCGGCGCAGGCGATGACCGTGCAGCTCGCGGCGGCCTCGGTGGCGGCAGCGGGACGGGCGGGGCGTCCCCTGGACGAAGTGGAGGAGGTGCTCGTCGAGTCCTGCCTGAGGATTGTCCGGCATCGAAGCGCCTGCCATAGTGTGCCCACGCAGTAGGTTGTGGTTACTCGTTACCACGCCAGAACAAGGAGACCAGCCAGATGCAGTGCCCCAAGTGTCGGGGCGCCATGCGCACCTACGAGCGCAACGGCGTCCACATCGACCAGTGTGAGAGCTGTCGTGGAATCTTCCTGGACTACGGCGAGCTCGAGACGCTGACCCGCATGGAGAGCCAGTGGTCGCAGCAGTCCCACGCAGCTCCGCCGCCGCCCCCGCCGCCGCCCGTGCACGGCGCCCCCGGCTACGGCGCTCCCGCCTGGGGTGCGCAGCACCACGGCGGCCACTACGGCCACCACCGCCAGCGCAGCTGGGTCGGGATGCTCTTCTCGACCTGATCGGCCGGGACGACATCGAGGCCGCGACCTCGTCACGAGGTCGCGGTCTTCGCGTTCCCGCCCCCTCGCTTCGCGGCGGCCCCCGCCGCGAGCCGAGGGGGTGCCGACCCGCCGAAAGCCCGGCGCCCGCCCGAGGCAGGGGCCAGGCCCGAGCCGCCTCGGACCGAGGGACGCCGACCCGATGAAAGCCCGGCGCCCGAGACAGGGGACGCCGACCCGGTGAAGAGGGGCTCGTCAGGTGGGGAAGTCACCCGGCTTGACCTTCTTCGGCTTCACGGTGCCGCCGCTCACGGCGTGCAGGGTGATCGTCCAGTCGGTCCAGCGGATCTGGGTCGCGGTGTTGATGGTCCTGAACCGCACGGTCTTGCCGAACTGCTCGAAGGCGCACGACCGGGTGAAGGTGCGCGCCTTCGCGTCCCAGTCCTCGCCGAGGGTGTAGTAGATCTTGTAGCTACCGTCCCGTACACCCCGGATCTTGAAGTTGGACTTCTTGCGGACGTACACGGTGACGGCCTTCTTCTTGCCGCGCACCAGGACGACGACGGCGTCCTGCCTGGTGCCGTTGCGCAGTTCGAGGTAGGCGCGGCCCGGACGCCCCTCGGAGGCGATGAACCTGCCGTTGGACAGGCGACGATCGCGCTTCTTGGCCGCCTTGACCGGGATGACGCTCGCCGGATACCCGCTCAGCGTCTTGGCGACGTCTTCCACGTCGGACAGCTGGTCCGCCTGGGCCATGCCGGTCAGCACGGCCGGGCCGGTGCACACCCGCTGATCCTCGGCGTCCTGGCGGGCGGTGTCGAAAGAGGTCCGCAACCGGCCCAGGGCCTCGACGTAACTGTCGTGCTGGGCCTTCACCTCGGCGGGAGGGGCGAGGGCGGACAGCCGGGTCACCGCGCCCTCCACCGCGCCGGAGGTCTTCTGCAACTGCTTGCCGAGGGTCTTCAGGCCGCCGGTCACGGCCAGCTTCTTCACCGCGGCGCGCACCGGGCCGCGCGCCTCCTCAAGCTCGGCCCGGTATTCGTCGGGCGTCAGCGTCACGGCGGCGGGCGGGCCGGTGGTCGAGGAGACCGGACCGTCGGATCCCCGTCCCGTTCCGACCGTGCCCCCCGCGGTCGCCGGGCCGACCACAGGGGCACCCGGGGGCGAGGTGCAGGCTGTCAGGGCCACCAGGGTGACCACGGCACAGGCGAGCAAACGGGGGGAAGTCACCTGCACAACTATCGCCGGATCGATCACTGGGCGTCAAACAGTGCCGGGGAATCGGCAATCTCTGACAGCGCCCCTTTCCCCGGTCCGCGCACAGCCACCGGATGACGCCGATCGCCCCCGGAAACGACAGCCCGTAACCGACGCCAAGCACGCCCGCTTCCCCCTACGCATGCCCGCTTTTCTCCACGCACACCCGCCGCCCTCTACGTACGCCCCACGCTCTCCACGTGCGCCCGCTTCTCTTCACGTACGCTCCGCTTTCCGGGCCGGTGTGTGGCTGGGACGTCGTCCGGAGGTCAGCCCGCCGGTCGGATCACCAGGAGCGATCGCGGGCGCTTGGTGAACTCCACCTCGCCCGTGACCGTGAACGTCTCGCCGTCGCGCGCCAGCGGGAGCCGTCCTGAGGCCGAGGACGCGGAGACGCGCAGCGTGTCGGCCTGCCACTGCTGGTAGTGGCGTGACAGCTTCACCCGTCCCGCCAGGAGGCTGAGGAACACCCGCAGCCGGGGCAGCCGGTCGGCGGCGGCGAGCACCCGGATGTCCAGCAGGCCGTCCTCCAGGCGCTGCCGCCTGGCGGGGGCTCCGCCACGCGCCTCGTAGCGGCAGTTGCCCACGAACACCATCCATACGCGCCGGGGTACTCCGTCCACGACGAGGTCGACGGGTTGCGCGCCTCCTGGGCCGAGTACCTCGGCCATGGCCCAGAACAGCGCGGGCCACTTGCCGATCCGGCCCTGCCGCCGCTCCCTGCGCTCCACCAGCGCCGGGTAGACGCCCACGCTGGCGGTGTTGACGAACGTCCGGCCCGCGACCTCGCCGACGTCGACGGCCACGAGGTCACCGCTGCGGTAGGCCGTCACGGCCTCCTCGGGGGTCTCCATCCCGAGCGCGCGGGCGAACTGACCATGCACGCTCGCGGGAACGACCAGCAGCGGGGTCGCCCCGCCCGCCGTCTCCTGGGCCGCCAGGTTGACCACGGTGTCTCCCCCGGCCACCGCGAGCACCTTCGCCCGCGAGGCGGCGTCCCGCACGGCTGCCCCGAGGTCGTCGCCCGGCGACACCTCGACGACCTCGGCCCGGGGGAAGGCCACGCGCAGCGCCTCGGCCGTTCCCGCCACGGCGTCGGCGGAGCCGTCGACCACGGCGATCGCCCCCTCGCCCTCCGGGTCGAGCCGCGCGGACGGCGCCGTGAGCGCGGCGCGCGCCTGCCCCGCCTCACCGGCGTCGGGCCAGATGCGACGGGTGAGCAGCCCCGCCGCCACGCCGATCCCGGCTCCGGCGAGCACGTCGCCGGGATAGTGCACGCCGGTGTAGACGCGGGAGAAGCAGACGGCCGCCGCGAGGAGCGCGACGGGGACCGCGACCGCGCGGGGTGCCTCCAGGGCCACGGCCGCGGCGAAGGCGCCCGCCGAGGCGGAGTGGCCGGAGGGGAACGACGCCGAGGCGGGCATCTTGATCAGCCGGGCGAGTGGGAGTCCCTCGGCCGACGGCCTGTTCCTGCGGAAGGCCTGCTTGCCGACCAGGTTGACCAGCGGGCTGGCGAGGCTGACCGCGAGCAGCCCCCTGGTCGCGGCCCGGCGCAGCGGCCGCCGTCCGCTGACCGCCAGCGCCCCGGCCACCCCGGCCCACAGGAGCGAGTTGTCGGCCGCGCGCGACAGCGCGGGGACGACGCGTTCGAGACCGGGCAACCTCGCGCCCGCCACCATGGCGAACACCCGCCGGTCCAGCCTGCTCAGCCGCGAGCCCAACCGCATGCGCCGCACCCTCCTGCGATGACGAAAAACCATGACGAACCGCAACGACCAGCTGCCCCGGCGAACCGCTCACAACGAATCGTTCATGACAAACCAGTCACGACGAACGGCGATGACGAACGAACGGACAGCCATTCGATTCTGCCGCCTGCCCCCGCGCCCGGGGCGCTTCCGCCGCTCCCATACTTCTCACCGGAACGGCGCCGACGCCACCACCCAAACACGGCCGACACCGACGGCGGGATCCCGCTACTCGTCCGCGGCGCCGCCCGCCGCGGAGGAGATCACCGGCTCGTGGCCCCTGGCGGCGAGTTCGGCCTCGATCGCGGCGCAGACGGTCTCCACGACCGTGACGCGGGCCAGGCGCTTGTCGTCGCCGGGGACCACGTACCACGGCGCCTTCGAGTGGTCGGTGCGCGCGAGCATCTCCTCCACCGCGACCTCGTACTGCGGGCGCTTCTCGCGGTTGCGCCAGTCCTCGTCGGTGAGCTTCCACGCCCGCAGCGGGTCGTCGGCCCGATCCTGAAAGCGCCTGAGCTGCTCCTCCTCGGAGACGTGCATCCAGAACTTGACCATGATCATGCCTTCGGCGGCGAGGGTCCGCTCGAACTCCACGATCTCCCCGTACGCGCGGGACCACTGCTCCTCGGTGGCGAAGCCCTCGACCCGCTCCACCAGCACCCGGCCGTACCAGGAGCGGTCGAGCACGGTCATCCCGCCCCAGCCGGGCAGGACCGGCCAGAACCGCCACAGGAAGTGGTGCCGCTTCTCGTCGTACGTCGGCGCGGCGAACTGGGCGACGCGAACGTGGCGCGGGTCCAGCGGGCGCACCAGCCGCTTGATCGCGCCGCCCTTGCCCGAGGCGTCCCACCCCTCGAAGACCACGCACAGCGGCGGGCCGATGCGCTGCTCGCCGACCTGGCCGCCGAGCGTGAGCCGCAGGCGGAGCAGGTGGTCCAGAGCGGCGTCGAGGCGCTCGGAGGCGTCCTTCTTGGAGAGCTTCTGCGATAGGTCGACCTCAGACAGGCGGTTCATGCCGACAAGCCTCGCATGTCCCCGCTCGCGCGCGGTCCAGGGAGTGTCCCGGATCCCGCCGCCGGGCCGGGTGCCGCGCGGCGCCGGACCGAGCAAACCGGACCGGGCAGGACAGGACCGAGCAGGGCAGGGCCGGGGGTGGCCGCCGTCAGGCCAGGCGGGACCGGTAGATCTCCCTGGCCCGGCCGATCAGGACGAGGTGGTCGTTGAGCTGCCCGGCGGTCTCGAAGGTGCCCTCCTTCCGCAGCAGCGCCTCCAGGGTGTCCAGCCATTCCAGGCACCAGCCGACGTCCTCGGCCCTGGCCACGTGACGGCCGCCCACGTCGAGGTAGACCGGGCTGGTGTGGGCGTACACCCCGTCGGTGAAGCACCGCTCGTGCGGGCCGCCGGTGGCGACGGCGACGACGTAGGTGGGATCACCGGCGACCAGTTCGGCGGTCAGCTCGCCGGGCGGCCCCTCGGCCAGCACGCCGTCGGCAGTACGGATCTCCAGCCGCTCCACCTCCGGTCCCGTCGACCGGACGGTGATCGTGATCCGCTCGCCCGGTGACAGGTCCAGGGTGGCACCGGGGCCGTGGCCCGCGACCGACAGCTCCAGCCAGGGTCCCGTGGTGCCGAAGGTACGGCCCCGCCTGACCGCCTCGGCGAACGACGCGGCGGTGAGCGGCCCGTCCACCCGGGCGTAGACGCGCGCCCAGCCGGGCGGGTTGGACTGGTTTCCCCGCCGGGCGAAGGAGACCATCGCGTCGGTGCCCGCGGTGACCGCGATGCGGTTGCCCGCCCCGATCAGGCGCCGGTAGACGGCGGCGGTCGCGATGATCGAGGTCTGGCTGAGCACGTCCAGGGTGTCGACGAGGCCGAGCGCCGCGTCGGCGACGATCTCCCGTGAGGAGCAGTTGCGCCCCCACTGCAAGGCCTTGTCCGGGGCGTCGGTGTCGGCGAACGGCGTGTGGAAGGGGTGGCTGTAGCCGGTGACGGCCCCCAGCCCGCGCAGTTCCTCGCAGGCGACGCTGTTGGGCGGCCAGTCGGCGGTGCCGAGGAAACCGGTGTGGAAGCGCGCGGGCGGGGCCGAGACGCCGAAGGCGTAGAGGTGGCCGAGCAGGTCGTTGCGGTACTCAACGCCGATCCTGGCCAGGTGGGAGTCGTCGGACCAGGGCAGGTCCCGCCCGGCCCAGTGCTCGAGCGCCTCGGAGTCGTAGACCCGCTCGGAGGAGACGTTCCCGGCGACCAGGTTGAGGACGTGCAGGTCCTCGCCGTGCTGCATGACCCCCGCGAGCTCGGGCGTGCCGACCATGTCGCCCGCCCAGTTGAGGTGGACGTGCATGTCCCCGCCGTACCAGCCGAGGGCGGCCGCGTCGTAGAGCCGCTCGGGGGTCAGCTCGACGAGGGTCTCCCCGCCCGCCTCCGGGGTGACCGTGACCTGGGCGGAGCCGTACTCCATACCCCGGGACACCCGCACGGTCAGCGTCTCGGCCGGGACGTCCAGGACCAGGTCGTCACCGTGGAAGTAGGGCCGCACGTGGTAGTCGTGCCGCTCGGGGGCGCCTTCCGGGTACCAGCCCTGGCCGTGCTCGCCGTACACGCTCCACTTGCACGGGAGGCCCGCGCGCACCCGCAGGCGGGCCGCGGGGGCGGGGCGGGTCAGGGGCGACAGGTCGACCGGTACGCCGTCGGCGACCACCTCGCTCCGGCTCGTGATCTTGATGAGCCGGGCGCCACCGGGGCCGACCACGTGCGCCCGCCCGTCCACCAGCACGGTGACCGGCTCGGGCCTGGTGGAGTCGACCAGCAGCGTCGTACGCAGGGGCCTGCCGTCCAGCACGGCCTGCGCCCGTGCCCGCACCTCGGTCCCCTCGCCGGTGAGGCGGAGCGCGGCGAGGTTGTCGAGCACCCTGCCCGCGAGGACACCGCGGACGACCTCGTCCATGTCCAGCTCGTCGAGACGGTCCCTGAGCTCCTCGAACGGCGCACCGGGGTGGCGGGCGCCGAGCATGCCGTAGCAGACCTCCCAGAAGCTCGTCGTGCCCATCAGGTAGGCGTCGGTGGCCATGGCCCTGACGTAGAAGATGGGATCCTCGCCCCAGGTGACGCCATACTCGTCCAGCAGCGCCCGGTACTCCCCGAGCGCGCGGGCGACGCTGAGAGGCATGTTCGGATCGTCACACATAGGTTTCCCCGCACGGTAGGACGCCAGGTGATCGCGGCTATCGTGACACGCGGGGCACGACGTGTTGCGGGTCGCAGTCAGGTGGTGAGGGATTCGTCCCTACCGGAGGGACAAAACGCCCCCGGGACGGGGATGATCCGCCCCGGGAATCAAAAAACCACAGAATCAGGAAACCCGGGACCGGGAAGCCAGAAAACCAGGAAAGCCCGATAAATCGGGTAAATCCGGGGAAAACGGAGAAACCGGAAAGCCGGGGGAAAACAACGCGCGGGCGGTTCACTTCGGAGGTCGGCGCGTCCGCGCGCCGCGCTCCGGGAGAAAGGCCGTCGCGTCGACGGACCACGTCCCGCCGGTTGAGACCGTAACGGTCGGTAAGGACCGGCGGGGCGCGGTCCGCTCCGCGAGAGACCGTCGTGTCAGCGGTCGTGGCCTGGCCCGTGGGGGGTCCCGGCGCGGGCCGCTCCGCGACAGACCCGTGCCAGCGGACCACAAGCCTGGCCCGTGAGAGGCGCGGTCCGCTCCGCGACAGATCGTCGTGTCAGCGGGCCGCGGCCTGACCCGTGGGAGGTTCGGCACCCTCGGGCGGGGACGTCGTGCCCAGCCGCATCCGCATCGCGTGCTCGACGAGGGTGATGAGCACCTTCTTGCCCGACTCCCGCTGCCTGGCGTCGCACAGCACGATCGGGATGTCCTGGTGGAGGGTGAGCCCGAGCCTGACCTCGTCGAGCTCGTAGCGACGGGCCCCGTCGAAGCAGTTGACCGCGACGATGAAGGGCGTCTCGCGCCGCTCGAAGTAGTCGAGCGAGGGGAAGCAGTCGGCCAGCCTGCGGGTGTCGGCGAGGACCACCGCGCCCAGCGCGCCCAGCGCGAGCTCGTCCCACAGGAACCAGAAGCGCTCCTGGCCGGGCGTGCCGAACAGGTAGAGGCGGTAGTCGTCGCCGATGGTGATGCGGCCGAAGTCCATGGCGACCGTGGTGGTCTGCTTGGTCTCCACGCCCGACAGGTCGTCGACGCCGATACCCCGGTCGCTCAGGGTCTCCTCGGTGCGCAGCGGCTCTATCTCGGACACCGCGCCGACCAGCGTGGTCTTGCCCGCGCCGAACCCGCCGGCGACCAGGATCTTGATCGCCTTGGGCAGCTTCACGCGCCCGGCGTCGCGACTAGAGCGCACGGAGTCCATCGAGCACCGCCCTGTACAGCCTCTCGTCGTGCATATCCGTCTCCGAATGCGGTTCTTGCATGGCGATGAATCCCTGATCGAGCAGGTCGCTGAGCAGGACACGGACCGTGCCTGCCGGAAGGTTCGTATGGGCCGCGATCTCCGCGACCGACTGGGCCTGCTGGCAGAGCCTGACGATGGCCAGGCACTCCGGGTCCAGGCCCGGCTCCCTCGACGAGACCTGCCGGATGGTCACCACCAGGGTGATGAGGTCGAACCTGCCGCGGCTCGGTTCGGTCCTGCCCCGCGTCAGGACGTACGGCCTGACGATCGGCCCCGCCTCGTCGCCGACCCACTGGGATTCTGGCTGCTCGTCGAAGATGCTCATCGTATGCCGTCGCCCCTGAAGGAGGAGTCGGCCGTCCTGGTGGGCGAGGTGAGGTACTGGCCCACGCGGGTGACGAGCATGGCCATCTCGTAGGCCACCAGGCCGACGTCGGCCTCGGCGCTGCAGAACACCGCCAGGCAGGCTCCCTGGCCCGCGGCGGTGACGATCAGGTACGCCGTCCGCATCTCGATGATGGTCTGGCGCATCGGCCCGCCGCCGACCCGCTCGCTGACTCCCTTGCCCAGGCTCTGGATCGCCGATCCGACGGCGGCCAGATGCTCGGCGTCGGCCGGGGAGAACCCCGCCGACGCGGCCAGCAGCAGGCCGTCGGTGGAGAACACGATTCCGTGCTGAGCTTCCTCCACCCGCGAGACCAGGTCGTCCAGCAACCAGGCCAGGTCCGTGAAAGATCCTGTTCCCTGCACCACGCGTTGTCCTTTCCTTTTGCCTGCCGACGTTCCGTCGCCGGTTCCTGGCGGCTCATCGGCGCCTTCCCGGCACCCGCGACTTGAGATCATCCACTGGGGTCACACCGTGGGCCCGCCCTCGCCCGCCGGGTCGCCGTCACCGTCGAGCAGCTGGGCGGCGTCGTCACGGCCCCGTCGCGTACCCGCCTGGAAAGACGACATCGCCGCGCGGATCATCTCCGGCGAGCGCTCGTCGTCGGCGTCACCGACCGGAGGCTGCGGGACCGCGGGCTCGTCCTCCTGAAGGGGGGCGGCCAGGTGGGTCTGCGGGACGCGCCTCGGGAGGCCACCCGGCGTGTGACTGCTGTCGGGCGGGGGCAGCACGGGCGGCAGCGACGCCCCTGAGCCGCCGGTACGGGAGTCGTCGAGACCCCCGCCGGGAACACCCTGCGAGACGGGGGATCCGGGGTTCGTGAAATCGGGCAGGCGGCCGGGCGTACCGGTCTCGGGCATCTGCCTGAGCGCCGAGGGATCGGCGAAGCGGCCGGGGAACGTCGGGTCGACGAAGTCCTCGCCGGGCGCGGGACCCGCGGAGTGCCGTCCGGAGGGCGCCTGCTCCGCGCGGCCCGGGTCGGCGGAGCGACCGGCGGGCGGGGTGAAGAAACGGCTGGGGTCGGCGGCGCCACCGGAGGCCGCCGGGTCGGCGAGCAGGCCGGAGGGAGGGCCCGCGGAATGCGGGCGGCCGTTGGCGGGCTGCTCGGGCTCCCAGGTCTCGGGCCTGGCTCCGGGAACGTGCTCGCTGATGATCTCTCCCTCCGCCTCGGCGACCCGCGCGGGGCCACCGGTGATACCCAGCGGGTCCCCCACCCTGCCGCGGACCGCGGCGACGGCGGAGGTGGTGCCGTTCATCTCGGTGCTGCTCACCGGGCGTGCCTGCTGCGGCACGCCGACGCCGACGGAGGGAGCCCCCTGCTCCTCCTCGTTGACCAGTTCCTGCGGTATGAGGACGACGACGGTCGTGCCGCCGTACGGGGAGGACTTGAAGGTCACCCGGATGTCGTGCCGTTCGGCCAGGCGGCTGACGACGTACAGGCCGAGGCGGGCGTTGCCGGAGAGCTTGAGCTCGGGGGGGTTGGCGATCCGCTCGTTGGCCTCCGCGATGTCCGCGGCGCTCATGCCCAGGCCCCGGTCCTCGATCTCCAGCGCGTAGCCGTGGGCCACGAGGTATCCGCCGACCTGCACCGTCGTGTAGGGCGGGGAGAAGGAGGCGGCGTTCTCGACGAGCTCGGCGATCAGGTGGATGACGTCGCTCACGGCCCTGCCGTCCAGCGAGACCTCGCCCAGGGGCATCACGTCCACCCGGGTGTAGTCCTCGATCTCGGCGAGGGAGCCGCGGACCACGTCGATCATCGGGACCGCGTCGCGCCAGGCGCGGCCGGGCGCCGCGCCGGAGAGCACGAGGAGGTTCTCCGCGTAGCGGCGCATGCGGGTCGCCAGGTGGTCGAGCCGGAACAGGTCGCGCAGCTCCTGCGGGTCGTTCTCGCGCCGCTCCATGACGTCGAGCACGCTCAGCTGGCGGTGTACCAGCGACTGGGTACGGCGGGCGAGGTTGCGCAGGATGTCGGCGATGTCGCGGCGCAGCTGGGCCTGCTCCGCGGCGACCTTGATCGCGGTCCGCTGCACGGCGTTGAACGCCTGGCCGACCTGCCCGATCTGGTCGTCTCCGAACTTGAGGGGAGGCGCCTCCGCCGCGACGTCCACCACCTGGCCGTGACCGATCCGCTCGACCACGGCGGGCAGCCGCTCGTTGGCGAGCTCCCAGGCGGCGGCCCGCAGCTTCTCCAGCTGCTGGACCAGGTCGCGGGCCGTGGTGATGGCCAGGACGACCGAGGCGATGACGGCCACCAGGCCCAGGCCACCGGCCAGCGCGAGCCGCCCGATGACGCCGACGGCGACCGGGCCCGACCACTCGACCACTCCGCTGCCGGCCGTGAGCACGGCCTGCGTGAACCTGGTCTGCGCGACCTGGGCGTCGGAACTCCACCTCATGACGTCGACCACCCCGGCCGGCACCACGTTCGAGTCCTCGATCAGCTGGTTCTCCATGACGCGCAGCCGGGTGAACTGCTCACCGGCGACCATCCGCCGGTGGGCCTCCTGGTCGGCGGGGGGCAGCTCGGCCACCGCCTGCTCGGTGAGGAAGCGCCGCGTGCCGACCATCTGCGTGAACCTGACCTGCTCGCCGTCGGCGAACCGGCCCGCCGTCAGGGCGCCCATCACCAGGGCGTCCTCCTGGGACAGCAGGTCCCTGGCCCGGTTCATCGCGATGAGCGTACGGGTGTCCTTGGCGAGTTCCTCGTCGTCCAGCGTCGCCAGCGAGTCGTAGACGCGGAAGATCGAGTCGACGATGTCGGTGAACTCGGTGGCCGTCCAGCTCCGGTTGACCCGGCCCGCGTCGATCGCCTTGCGCGCGGCGGGCAGGCCGTCCATCAACCGGCGGGTCTCGCCGAGGCGGCGCTCCAGGGCGGGGGTTCCCAGGATTTCCACGCTGCTTCCGCCGGTGAGGCTCCTGAAGTGCGCGTCGGCGGCGTCGGTGCGCTTCCGCTGGGAGGCCAGCGCCTCGCGCCGCTGGCGTTCCCCGCTGACCGAGCCCAGGGTGACCGCGGTCAGCCGCCGCTCGGCCTGCAGCTCGACGATGAGCCGCTCACTCGGGTCGGCCACCTCGGTGTTGAGGGTCGCCACGCCCAGCATGTTCAGACCATCACGGACCGTTACCCATGCCGTGAACGCCCAGAGCGCGGCGAGCGACACCAGAAGTGCCGTGACCTTGGTCCGCAAGCTCGCGTTACGCAAGCGCATGGTATCCACCCCGGGAAGCAGAAAGAAAATAGACGGCATTTTTCGTGGCGGTTGACACACACTGGCCAAACAGGTCAAACGGTCGCCACATCGCTGGGATCAGCGGGACACCCCACATCACACCCGCCGAACCATAGCAATGTCACTAAAAACCCTCAAGGCAGACAGAGTGGATGCGCCCTTGTGTCCTGTTTTGAATTCACGGTCAATTTTCAATACGAGTCGCCCTCGGGAATGGTGAGCGCGTGTCGCGCCAGGTGAAGCGCGCCGAGAACGGCGGCCCTGACGATCGCCACCGGCAGGTACAGGTCCTTGTCGACCCAGAGCGCGGGCGCCTGGCGGTCACGGGCGGCCAGCAGATGGCGGTATCCGCGCTCCACGGCCTCCCGCCACCGCCCGTCCCGCACCGCGCCTGCCAGCAACAACGTCTGCAGCGCGTACGCGGTCTCCTCCGCGGTGCCCTCCCAGCGGCCCCACGACCCGTCCCCGCGCTGGGTGCCGAGCACCCAGTCCACGGCACCGCTCACCGCGCCCGCCGACGCCCCGCCGCCGAACTCGCGCAGCGCGATCGCGCAGCAGGCCGTGGCGTAGTACGGCGAGACGTGCCAGCGGTCTGTCCAACTGCCGTCCATCTTCTGCCGGTCACGCAGCCACGCCGCCAGCTTCGCGACGACGGCCGCGTGGCGGGGCTCTCCCCCTCGGCGGCGCAGGTACTCGCCGAAGGCGTCGAGCACGTGCGCGTTGGTCGTCGGGGACATCCCCTCCTCACCGCGCCAGGTGCAGAAGTGGGTCTCCAGCTCGAACGGCCACAACCCCTCCGGCTCGCGCGGCTCGCCGAGCAGCGCCAGCGCGTACAGGGCGACGGAGGTGGTGTCGGCGTCGGCGGGCAGGCCGGGACCCGTGGCGATCCCGTCGGGGCCGAGGCCGTCCCGCAGGCTCGCGACCAGCTCCGGCGGCACGTCCACCGGGATTCCCGCACGCCGCAGCCAGCTCAGCGTCCAGCCGCGCTCGAACACGGAGATGGGGAGGGTACACGGCACCGGGCCGCCGGAGGAGGCTACGACGGCCTCCAGATACCGCCGTACGGCCGCCTCGTCCCCGGCCCCGCTTTTGGGTCCAGCTCCGGTTTCGGGTCCGGTTCCGATTTTGGGGCCGGGTCCGGTTTTGAGGCCGGGTCCGGTTTTGAGGCCGGGTCCGGTTTCGGTTTCGGTTTCGGTGCCGGGTCCGGTGCCGGGCTTGGGTAGTGCGGCCAGCCAGGCGGCGCTCGCCCCGGGCGAGGCTCCGACGGCCGCCATCCCGCCGGGCATCGGGGTGGGCAGGATTCCGGAGGCGGCCGTCGCCTCCGGGCCCGCGACCTCAAGGGCGTGGACCAGTTTCTGCGGGATCGGCGCGCCCGACGCCAGCCACGCCCGCACGGCCGCCAGCTTGGCACCGCCCATGCCCGGGGGCGCCTCCGGTCCCCCGCCGCCGAGGTGGTCGTCGATCAGGGCGAGCAGGGACGCCACGATGAGCTCGATCGCGGGCGTGTCCGGCGGCCAGGTGGCCTGGAAGGACCAGTTCCTGATCGCCTCCAGCCCTCGGTCGGCGGCCTTGGCGAGGAGGGCGTGGCCGGAGGAGGTGTCGCGCCCGAGTTCGGCCAGGAGCGCCTCGACCGCGCTCAGGGTGGGGACGAACGCGTGGTCGCCCGACGGCGACCAGCCGCCGTCGGGCCGCTGGGCGGCGAGCAGGAACTCGACCCGCTCGGCGTGCCCGGTCAGCCACGGCGCCAGGCTCACCACCCGGCCGGTCTCGTACGGGGAGGCGGACACCTGGCCCCAGGGCTCGGCCAGCAGCCCGGCGACCAGTTCGCGCGCCTCGGCGACCGCGTCGACCCCGGCGCCGATTCCCATGTCGAACGCCGCGCGGTCCTCCGTACGGACGCCGACGCCGGTCTCCGTGCCGAGTTCCGTGAAGGCGAGCAGGCGGTCGACGCTCACAACGTCCCCCAGTAGTCGCCGACCTGGTAGAAACCGGCGCAGAAGTCCATCTGCCGTTCCATGTAGCCCGCCAGCTCCGGGTGGGCGGCCCGCAGCGGGGCGATCAGCTCCCGGCTCCGGGCCGCGAGCCCGGCGATCCGCCGCTCCACCTCGGCGCGGTCGACACCGAGCAGCAGGACGTTGAGATCGCCCCAGGCGACGTCCCGCTCGTAGGTGCCCAGGTCGTTGAGGAGGCGGATGACCCGCTGCACGGCCCGGCCCGCCTCGCGCAGCGCGTCGGCGTCCGCGACCGCGCCGGGGCCCGTGACGTGGATCCAGTGGGCGGCGAACACGTAGGAGAAGCCGAGGTTGTCGGCGTTGCCGAGATACTCCTCGTAGGTCGGCGTGACCTTGTCGGTCTTCCAGCGCCACTCCGTGAGCATCCCGTCCAGCATGCGCTCCAGCTCGTCGCGCCAGACCGGCCCGAGCCGGGGGAACGCGGGCGAGGCCGCGAGCTCGTCGCGGATGTCGCCGAGCATGCGGGTCAGGTCGTCACCGGGGACCGGCGGGGCCCCTCCGGCCACGTCCAGGCACCGCCGGGCGATGTCCTCCACCTCGGGCCGCGAGGTGGCGACGTAGTCGACGAGCCAGTCCAGGCCGAACGCCCAGAGGGAGACCTTGTTCGCCATCCGCAGCTGCTCGACGCCGAACCAGGGGCCGCCGAACGCCATCGCCAGCGAGAGCGTGCTGTAAAGGGCCGCGTCGAACGGCTTGGCGGAGAACAGGCCGGGATAGGTCTCCGCCCACTCGCGCATGTCCCGCTGGGACCGCCCGGCGCGGGCGCAGATCGCCCCGGCCTCCCTGGCGTCCGGCCGGACACCGGAACCGGGACGAACCCCGGAACCATGCCGGGCATCCGGACCGGGAGGGACATCGGAATCAGACTGGGCGTCCGGATCGGGGGGGACCGTCATCGCAGGGCCTCGCTCCGGGCTCGCCTGCTGTAGGACACGCCCAGCGCGATCTTCTTCCGGGGGCGCAGCGAGGCGGCCCAGCCCGTGTCGAACGGTCCCGGGGTGCGTACCGACATCCGGAACCGGCTGAGGATGCTCGCGACCACGAGCGGCGCCTCGACGTAGAACAGGGGCTCGCCCAGGCACCGGTGCGGGCCTCCGCCGAAGGGGAAGTAGGAGTATCTGTGCCTGCGCTCCTCGCTCTCGGACCTCCCGGGCGCGAAACGCTCGGGGTCGAACTCGTCCGGGCGCTCCCAGAACTCCTCAAGCCGCTGCGTGGCGTACGGGGTGACCACTACCGACGATCCGGCCCTGATCCGGACGCCGCCGATCTCCGTGTCCTCCATGACCCTGCGGGGGAGGAACCAGCCCGCCGGGTACAGGCGGAGGGTCTCCTGAAGGACCATGCGCGTGTAGACGAGATGGGGGATGTCCTCGGGGACGGCAGGCCCCTCGCCGACCACCTCGTCGATCTCCGCCTGGAGCCTGGCCGCCACGTCCGGGTGCTGCTCAAGCAGCAGCCACAGCCAGGTGAGGACCATCGCGGTGGTCTCCGAGGAGGCGCCGTACACGCTGACCAGCGCGTCGCGGATCTGCTTCTCGGTGAGCCGGTCGCCGTTCTCGTCGACGGACCGGCAGAGCACGGAGATGATGTCGACGTTGTCGTCGGGTTCGGCCATCGCCTTTCGCACCACGGGGAACACCACGTCGTCGATCGACTGGACGGCCTTCAGAAAGGCCCGGTCGCCGGGAATCCTCATGAAATACGGCATGAACGGCATGAGAATCCGATAGACCAGCGAATAGGACGCCTGTTCGAAAGCGGGGATAATGCGTTCCCCGTCCTCCCGGTTCAGTTTGTCCCCGAACAGCACCCGGTTGACGATGTAGCTGAGGATTCTGGACATCTCCGTGGCCGCGTCGAAGTCCTTGCCCGACCGGACGTACTCGTCCCACTCCTCGACGCGCCCGGCGACGCGTCTGGACACCTCGTCGGCGATCGTGGCGATGTACCGCGTGGTGAACAGGGGCTGCAGGACCTTCCTGCTGTTCTGCCAGTGCTCGCCGTCGCTCATGATGCTGTGCCCGAAGAGCCGCTCCAGGGGGCGCCAGAACATCCCCATACGCTGGTGCTTCGTCCATTCGAGACGCATTACCTGCTGGACGTGGTCGGGATGGGTGATCAGATAGGGACGGAAAGGTCCCAGTTTCAGCTGGATGATCTCCCCCCGCGCCTCCCGCGCGAACTCGGCGAGCGCGCCCGCCGGTTCGCGGAGGAGCTTCGGCAGAGCCTGGCGCATCGGCACGGATCTCGCCCGGCGACCAGGACGGGCGTGCACGTCCGTAGACATAGGCAAACGTCTCCCACCTCGTGTGACGTGAATTGGCGCAGCACGAGACAACCGCCCGCGCGGGTGAGCGCGGCGGTGTTCGAAAACGGGACATCCCACATGTCCCGCTCCCACCCGGGGCGTGGATCAGGACTGGTCAACCAACAGATCAGGACCGATCGGCCGACAATCCCGCTGGGACGCTCCGGGCCTCCTCGCCTGTCTCATTCTGTGTTTTACACGCTAAAGCGCACCACATCACAACATTAGTTAATCTTCGCAGGAAGTATCACATGACCCGATAGAAGTGATCAAGCGCGTATAGAATATAAATCTTGCCACTTTCGGGCACGGGTCTCGTTAACATGTGCTTAACACGAGCGCTTAAATGGCGACTCAGCCGCTAATCGTGCGATGACCTGGCGTAACCCAGAGTGATGGCTCGCCCCCGGGCCGCCCCCGGCGCCGACGTCCGGAGCCGTCAGCCGCCCCTGGCGAAGGCCGCGAGGATGCGGTCGGCGGCCATCGACGGGGTGAGGGTGCCCTCCTGGACCTCGCGCTCCACCTCGCCGACGATCGCCGCGACCTCGGGGTGCTCGCGGAGCCGGGTGAGCAGCCTGTCGGTGATCAGGGCCCAGGTCCAGCGGACCTGCTGGCGGCGGCGGCGTTCGGCGAGCTCCCCCGAGGACTCCAGGGTGTCGCGGTGCCGGGCGACCTGCCGCCAGAGCTCGTCCAGCCCGTTGCCGGTCAGCCCGCTGCAGGTGAGCACCGGGGGCGTCCGCTCCGCGCCCAGCAGGCGGAGCGCTCCCGCGAGCTCCCTGGCGGCCCGGCGCGCGTCCAGCTCGTGGGGGCTGCCCTCGGCGCCGTCGGCCTTGTTGATCGCGATCACGTCGGCCAGCTCCAGCACGCCCTTCTTGATGCCCTGGAGCTGGTCGCCCGTCCTGGCCAGGGTGAGTAGCAAAAAGGTGTCGACCATGTCGGCCACGGCGGTCTCGGACTGGCCGACACCGACGGTCTCCACCAGGACGATGTCGTATCCGGCCGCCTCCACCACGACCATCGCCTCGCGGGTCGCCCTGGTGACCCCGCCCAGGGTGCCCGAGGTGGGCGAGGGGCGGATGAAGGCGTCCGGGTCGACCGCCAGGCGGGACATCCTCGTCTTGTCGCCCAGGATGCTCCCGCCCGTACGCGTCGAGGACGGGTCGACGGCGAGCACCGCCACCCGGTGGCCCTCCCCGGTCAGCCGGGTGCCGAGCGCGTCGATGAACGTGGACTTGCCGACGCCGGGCACGCCGGTGATGCCGACCCTGCGCGCCGCGCCGCCGAGCGGGGTCAGCTCGGCGAGCAGCCGCTGGGCCAGCTCCCGGTGGTCGGCCCTGGAGGACTCCACCAGCGTGATCGCCCGCGCGATCCACGCCCTGGACCCCTCCTTCACCCCCCGGACGTAGTCGTCAAGCGTTCGCGTCATGGCCCAGCCGGATGAGCAGGTCCGCCAGCAGTGCCCGCGCGGCGTCGGCGATCACGGTGCCGGGAGGGAAGATCGCGCTCGCGCCCGCCGCGCGCAGCGCGTCGAAGTCGCCCGGCGGGATGACCCCGCCGACCACGATCATGATGTCGTCGGCGCCCAGCGCGGCCAGCGCCTCGCGGAGGGCGGGCACGAGCGTGAGGTGCCCGGCGGCCAGCGAGTTCACGCCGACCACGTGCACGTCGGCCTCGACCGCCTGACGGGCGACCTCGTCGGGCGTCTGGAACAGCGGGCCGACGTCCACGTCGAAGCCGAGGTCGGCGAAGGCCGTGGCGATCACCTTCTGGCCCCGGTCGTGGCCGTCCTGGCCCATCTTCGCCACCAGGATGCGGGGCCGGCGGCCCTCCAGGCGCTCGAACTCGGCGCAGGCCGCGCGGACTCCGTCCACCCCGGACCCCACCTCCTCGCGGTAGACCCCGGTGATCGTACGGATCTGCGCCGCGTGCCGCCCGAAGACCCGCTCCAGCGCGTCGGAGATCTCCCCGACCGTGGCCATCGCGCGGGCCGCCTCGATCGACAGCGCGAGGAGGTTCCCGTCGCTCGCGGCGCCCTTCGTCAGCGCTGTGAGCGCCTCCTCCACCCGGTCGGGATCGCGTTCCTCGCGCAGGCGGCGCAGCTTGTCGAGCTGCTGGGCGCGTACGGAGGTGTTGTCGACCTTGAGCACGTCGATGGGCTCGTCGGCGTCCGGCCGGTACTTGTTGACGCCGATGACCGGCTGGCGCCCGGAGTCGATGCGCGCCTGGGTGCGAGCGGCGGCCTCCTCGATGCGCAGCTTCGGCAGCCCCTGGTCGATCGCCCTGGCCATGCCCCCGGCGGCCTCGACCTCCTCGATGTGGCCCCACGCCCTGGTGGCCAGCTCGTGGGTGAGGCGCTCGACGTAGTAGGAGCCGCCCCAGGGGTCGATCACCCGGCAGGTGCCCGACTCCTGCTGGAGCAGCAGCTGGGTGTTGCGGGCGATCCGCGCGGAGAAGTCGCTGGGCAGGGCGAGGGCCTCGTCCAGGGCGTTGGTGTGCAGCGACTGGGTGTGGCCCTGGGTGGCGGCCATCGCCTCGACACAGGTGCGGACGACGTTGTTGTAGACGTCCTGGGCGGTGAGCGACCAGCCGGAGGTCTGCGAGTGGGTCCGCAGCGAGAGCGACTTGGGGTTCTTCGCCCCGAATCCGGCCACCGCCCGCGCCCAGAGCAGCCGCGCCGCCCGCAGCTTGGCGACCTCCATGAAGAAGTTCATGCCGATGCACCAGAAGAACGACAGGCGCGGCGCGAACCTGTCGATGTCCAGGCCCGTCTCGACACCCGCCCGCAGGTACTCCATCCCGTCGGCGAGGGTGTAGGCGAGCTCAAGGTCACACGTGGCCCCGGCCTCCTGGATGTGGTACCCGGAGATCGAGATCGAGTTGAACTTCGGCATCCTCTCGCTGGTGTACGCGAAGATGTCGGAGATGATCCGCATCGAGGGGCCCGGCGGGTAGATGTAGGTGTTGCGGACCATGAACTCCTTGAGGATGTCGTTCTGGATGGTCCCGGCGAGCTGCTCGGGGGCCACCCCCTGCTCCTCGGCGGCCACGACGTAGAGCGCGAGCACCGGGAGCACCGCGCCGTTCATGGTCATCGACACGCTCATCCTGTCGAGGGGGATCCCGTCGAACAGCTGCCGCATGTCGTAGATGGAGTCGATGGCCACGCCCGCCATGCCGACGTCCCCGGCCACGCGCGGGTGGTCGGAGTCGTAGCCCCGGTGGGTGGCCAGGTCAAAGGCGACCGACAGGCCCTTCTGCCCGGCGGCCAGGTTGCGCCGGTAGAAGGCGTTGGACTCGGTCGCGGTGGAGAACCCGGCGTACTGGCGGATGGTCCAGGGCTGGTTGACGTACATGGTCGGGTACGGGCCGCGCAGGTAGGGGGCCGCGCCGGGGTAGGTCTCCAGGAAGTCGAGCCCGTCCAGGTCGGCGGCGGTGTAGAGGGGCTTGACCCCGATGCCCTCGGGCGTCTCCCACACCAGGTCGCCGGGATCGCTCCCGGTCGCCTCCCGTACGGATCGCGCCCAGCCCTCCAGGCCGGGGCCCCGCGGACCGGTGCCTTCCGCGCCGTGAGCCGCCGGTCGCGCGCCGAGCTCGACGTCGGAGAAGTCGGGAATCATCGAGCCACCCCCAGGTCGTCGAAGGTCGTCCGGAGCACGGCGAGCGCGTCGCATCCCGCGTAGAGTTTGGCGTCCACGCCCTCGAAGTCTCCCTTACCCGCCAGCCAGACCTTTACCGCCCCCGCACCCTTCAGCGCGGCGGCCACCGCCTCGGCGTGCTCGGCGTACAGCCGGTCGCTGGAGCACAGGCAGGCGATCGTCGACCCGCCGGAGGCGAACGCGGCGGCGATCTCGGCGGGATCGGTGGTGGTGCCGCCGGTCACGGTGGCGATGCCGCCCGCCTGGAACAGGTTGGCCGCGAACGACGCCCTGGCGGTGTGCGAGGCGACCGGGCCGATGGTCGCCAGGAAGACCCTGGGACGGGTCTCCTGGGCGTCGGCCAGGTCGCGCAGCGCCTCGAAATCCTGCGCGTAGTGCACCCCGGCGCTCCTCGCGGCGCTCCCCGGCGGCCTGTGGAGAGGCTTCTCCTCCAGGTTGGGGAACTCGCTGACACCGGTGATCGGGTCGCGGCGCCTGGCGATCGCGGCCGAGTGCCGCTCCCAGGTGGCGGCGAGCCGCCCCGCGACGAGCCCGGAGGCGAGGGCGTCGGCCATCCCCCCGGCCCGCTCGATCTCCTGGAACCACTCCCACGCCTTGATCGCGAGGTCCTCGGTGAGCCGCTCGACGTACCAGGAGCCCCCGGCCGGGTCGATCACCCGGGCCGCGCCGGCCTCCTCCACGAGCAGGGACTGGGTGTTGCGCGCGATGCGGCGGGCGAAGGCGTCCGGCAGGCCGAGGCGGGCGTCGAAGGGCTGCACGGTCACCGCGTCGGCCCCGCCGGTCCCGGCCGCGAAGCAGGCGAGCGTGGTACGGAGCATGTTCACCCACGGGTCGCGGGCGGTCATCATGGCCGAGCTGGTCACCGCGTGCTGCCGCTGCGCCGCGCCGGGCGCCCCGGAGACGCCGCACACCTCGGCGACGCGCGCCCAGAGCCTGCGGGCCGCCCTGAGCTTGGCGATGGTGAGGAACTGGTCGGCGGTGGCGGCGTACCGGAACTCCAGCTGCCCGAACGCCTGCTCCATCGTCAGGCCCGCGCCGGTCAGGGTCCGCAGCGCGGCGACCCCGGCGGCGACGGAGCAGCCGAGCTCCTCCGCGTCCCCGCCCCCCGCGTCGTGGTACGGCGTGGCGTCCACGACGGCCGCCCTGAGGCCCGGGTGGTCCCGGACGCAGCGGCGGGCCAGCTCGATCGCGGTCCCCGGGTCGTCGAGGGCGTCGGCGCCCAGGTTCCCGGTGAGCGTCCCCGAGTCACCGGCAGGCCCGGAAACACCAGAAGCACCAGGCCCACCGGACGCCCCGGAACCACCAGACCCACCGGACGCACCAGATGGCCCGGACCCATCGGACGGCGCCGCGGCCGTGTCTCCCGGGGGCGGGGTCCCCCGCCTCGCGGCCAGCGTGAGGAGCGCCTCGGCCGCCTCGCGGGTCCGCTTGCCCGCGTCGAGCGTGACCGAGATCAGATCCAGGTGGACCCGCTCCAGGACGCGGGGCAGGTCCTCGGGGTCGAGGGCGAGCCACAGCGAGGTGGCGCCGTTCTCCAGGTCCGCGAGGACCGCCTCGGGATCGGGCACCTCGTGGCGCTGCCGCACCTCCCAGCCGCCCTCGGGACGGGAGCCGCGGATGTACGGGGCGGCCCCGGGAAGCCCGGGGTCACCGGGCAGGTCGGACGCGTCGTAGATCGGCGCGATCGTCACCCCGTCGTAGGTGGTGAAGGCCAGCGCCTCCTCCGGGGAGCCGGTCTCGACCCCGGACTTGCGCAGCACCCCGAGCGCCAGCTCCCGCCACCGGTCACGGGTGACCGGTGGGAACTCGGCGGCCGATCGAGATTCCTCAGGCGGCACGGTCATGAACCGGATCCTAAGCGCCTCCCCGCCGAGAACCGCCCCCGGGTTCCGGACGGATACCAACAGTGGGGTCAATAGGGGGCGTCGGCAGGGGGGTTCGTGGACCGTTCCCGGAGGGCCGTACGGGGACGGCGGCCCCGTCGGGGGCGACGGTCAGCTGACGGGCTCCTGCCAGGAGGCGTCCCAGGTGGCGCGGTCGACGGCGCCGGTGACGGGCAGGCCCTTCTCCTTCTGGAACTTCCGGCAGACCTCGCTGGAGCCGGGGCCGTACAGGCCGTCGACGTCGATCGCCCAGCCTCGGGCGCTCATCTGCCGCTGCCAGGTACGGACGTCCTCGCCCTTCATGATCGGCGGCTGCTTGAGCGTGCGGCCGGGGAAGGAGGGGTGCGGCTCCGGCGGCTCGGCGGGACCTCCGCCGGGGCGGGGGGCACCCCGCTTGACCCACGCGTACAGGGGCTCGCCGGGGCAGCTGGTCGAGTAGCCGTCGCGGTGGCCCTTGATCTCCTTGCCCGCGCCGCCCTTGTCCCTGAGGTACTCGATGGCGTCGAGGATGCCGTGCAGGACGTTGTCGGTCGGCTTGGTGAACCCCGACGAGCCGACCAGGCCGAGCACCGCGTAGTGGTCGCTGTTGAGCCCGGCCCCGTTGGCGGCCGGGACGTTGTGCGCGCCGCGCCCCTCGAAGACCTTCCGATGCGGGCACACCAGCATGGAGTAGCCGACGTCGATCCAGCCGTTGCCGTCCATGTGGTGGTTCTGGATGGACTTCACCAGCGCGACACACTTGGTGTGGTCGTTCACGATGTCCGGGCTGACCTGGCCACCCGTGTAATGGACCTTCACTCCCCTGGTGGAGTTGAGTTTGCTGTAGGACCCGCGCGGCTGGCGGGCACCCCACTCACGGCGGGTAACGAGATCGATGGCCACGGAACGTCTCCACTGTCTGAGTGATATTGCCCTACCGGAGCGTAATGGTTGACCCAGCACCATATGGGCGGTTAACCAACTGTTCCCTTGTCACGGTGTGGTACTGAGGCACTCCGGATAGTCGTCGGGCGGCGAAGTCGTCCTCCTAACCATGGCCGGACGCCCTAAACCCACGAAAACGCGCACCCACGCCATCACTCCACGTGTCCTGCCACTTCCCATCATGGGCGGGACGGATAACCTTGCCCCCATGGTCGCGACACCCCTCACCCCTGACGACCCGGCCCGGCTCGGCGCGTTCCAGCTGGCCGGAAGGATCGGCGAGGGCGGCCAGGGCGTCGTCTACCTCGCGCACGCGCCCAGTGGCGAGCGGGTGGCGGTGAAGGTGCTGTTCCGCGGCGACACCGCGTCGCGGGCGCGGCTCGCCCGCGAGCTGTCCGCCCTGGAGAGCGTCGCGCCCTTCTGCACGGCGCGCGTGCTGACCGCCTCCGTGGACGGCCCCCTCCCGTACGTGGTCAGCGAGTTCGTCGACGGCCCCTCGCTGGAGGAGAGGATCCGCGAGCGGGGCCCGCTGCGGGGCGGCGAGCTAGACCGCCTGGTGGTCGGTACGGCGACCGCGCTGGCGGCCATCCACGCCGCCGGGGTGGTGCACCGCGACTTCAAGCCCGCCAACGTGCTGCTCGGCCCCGACGGCCCCCGGGTGGTCGACTTCGGCATCGCCAGGGCGGAGAGCGCGGCCACGACCGCCTCCGGCCTGATCGGCACCCCCGCCTACCTGTCCCCCGAGCAGATCAACGGGGCTCCCGCCTCGCCCGCCTCCGACGTGTTCGGCTGGGCGGCCACCATGCTCTGCGCGGCGAGCGGCAGGTCTCCCTTCGGGGCCGACACCGTGCCGGCCGTGCTGAACCGGATCCTCAACCATCACCCGGACCTGTCGGCCCTGCCCCCCGCGTTCGCGGGGCTGATCGCCTCCTGCCTGGACAAGGATCCCGCCCGCCGCCCGACGGCCCGCGCGCTGATGGTCGGCCTCGTCGACCCGGGCGCGGCCAACCCCTCCACCGAGTCCACCGAGGACCTCGCCAGGATCGGCAGCCGGATCGCCGCCCCTCCGGGACGGTCGGCGCTCACGACCCAGGAGTCCGGCCGTAGACCCCGGGGGGTCGTCACCGGCGCGGTCCTCGTCACGGTGTCCCTGCTGGTCGCCGCAGGGATCGCCGCCTGGCTCGTCGTGGGCGCCCCCGAGACCGTCGTCGGGGACACCGACCGGGCGACACTGTCCCCCTCGATACCGTCGCCCTCGCCCTCGCCCTCGCCGTCCTTGTCCGGGGGCGACGTCCCGGCCACTCCCGAGCCCTCCCCCTCGGGAGGGAACGGGGTCGAGGTCCCCGCCTCCTTCGCCGGAGCGTGGGCCGGGGACGACGTCACCTCCACCAACCCGTTCTCCTCGGGCGGGAAACGAATCGAGGTCACGCTCAAGGAGGGCGCCGACGGGGCCGAATGGGCGGAGCCGGGCAGCAACTGCAAGGGACGGATCGCCCTGACCAAGGCCACCGCCGACGAGCTGACCTTCACCCTCGGCTCCGGCACCGGTTGCATCGCCGGCACCGTGTGGCTCAAGCGCAAGGGCGACGCCCTCACCTACACCTGGAAGGACGTCCCCGGCCCCGAGCTGGTCACCGAGACCGGCGACCTGGCCAGACGCTGACCACGCCCTGGCCGATCATGATGCCGACGACGACGATCACCGCCCCCACCGGCTGGTTCCACGTCGGTGCCTCGCCCAGGACGAGCACCCCGAGGACGACGCCCACCAGCGGGGTCAGGTAGGTCACCGTCGAGGCGGTCGTCGCCCCCCAGTGCGCGATGACCGAGGTGTTCCACACGTAGGCGAGACCCGTGCCCAGGACGCCCAGGGCGACCACACTCGCCACGACGGGAAGATCCAGGCGTACGGGACCGGTGGCCAGCAGCGGGCTCAGCGCGAGCATCATCAGGGTGGCCACACTGACCTGGGCGGCGGCGATGGTGGGGGCGTCGTGGCCGTACGCAAAGACAAAGCGCCGCGTGTAGGCGAAGGAGAGGCCGTAGCAGAACGTCGCCCCCAGGCAGGCGGCCTGCGCCCACCAGGGACCGGTCTCCGCGTCCAGGTCCCAGGGGGCCAGCACCACGACGACACCGGCGGCGCCCAGCAGCAGGCCGAGCACCCCGCTCGCGCCGAGGCGCTCCTGCCGGAGCGCGGCCAGGGTCACGAGCATCGTCATCAGGGGCGTCGTGGCGTTGTAGATGCTGGAGAGCCCCGAGGGGATGTACTGCCCGGCCCAGGCGAACAGCAGGAACGGCACCACGCACAGCATCAGGGCGACCACCCCCATGTGCGCCCAGAACACCGGCCGCCTGGGCCACCTCCGGCGGGTGACCAGCATGATCACGTTGAGGGCGAGCGCGCCCAGCGCGAGGCGTCCCAGCACCGTCTGGGCGGGCGAGAGGCCGGTGAGGGCCACCTTGATGAACAGGAAGCTGGCCCCCCACGTCAGGGCGAGGGCGAGATACCGGACGAGCACGGACCGGCTCGCGGCGCGCGGCGCGGTGTCCGTCGTCGGCGCAGGTGGGGGCGTTGAGACGGTTCCTTCACGGGTCACCGGAGCAGTCTCGCCACCGCCCGGATCATGTGTCCAATGAGTTGCTCCGCAGATGTGATGAGATGTCCTCATGAGTGCGACGGTCGCGCAACTCCGGGTCTTCACCGCCGTGATCGCGAACGGCGGTTTCGGCACGGCCGCCGAGGAGCTGGGCATGTCCCAGTCGGCGGTCTCCCACGCGCTCGCCGCCCTGGAGCGCGCCCTCGGCGCCCCGCTGGTGCTGCGGCACGGGCGCGCGTGCCCCACCGCGCTGGGCGCGGCGATCCTGCCGCACGCCCAGGCCGCGCTCGCCTCGGTCGGCGCCATCGACGAGGTCGTCTCCTCACACCTGGGGCAGTACGCGGGGACCGTCCGGGTCGCCGCCCCGCCCACGGTCTGCTGCGGGCTGCTGCCCCAGCTCATGCGGACGTGGCGCGCGGAGCTCCCCGGCGTCGAGGTGCAGGTCTTCGAGGGCGACGACGACGAGCTGTCCCCCTGGCTGGAGACCGGCGTCGTCGACGCCGCGATCCTCGTCGACCCGGCGCCCCCGCCGCCCGCGCACGTGGTGGTGGGCCGCGACGCCTTCCACGCGGTGGTCCGCGCCGACCATCCCCTGGCCGGGCAGGAGCACATCACGATGGCCGAGCTGGTGGAGGATCCGCTGCTGGTCTCCAAGGGGGGCTGCGAGCCCCAGACCCGTGCCCTGTGCTCCATGGCGGGCGTCCCCTACACACCGGCCCAGCACGTCCGTGAGCTGGGCACGCTCATCGGCATGATCGCCGCGGGCATCGGCGTCTCGACGGTTCCCGACCTCGGCCGCGGCCTCCTGCCCCCGGGGCTCGTCATGGTCCCGCTGAAACCGACCCTGGAGCGCGCCCTCGTCCTCACCGGCCCGCTGAGCCGCCCGCCGAGCCCGCTGGTCGACGCCCTGCTCCGCACCGCCCCCGAGGCCCCCGCGCCGCTCCCTCTCCCGTGAGCCCCGCGTCCACTCCCGCTCTTCTTGAGCCCTGCACCCCTTGAGTCCCGCGCCGCTCCCGCCCTCCTGAGCCACGTGTCGCTCCCGCTTCCCCGAACTCTCGTCGCTCTCGGTCCCCCAGGCGCCATCGCTCCCGCTCTCCCGAACGGGCCCTCCCGCTTCCGGGTCTCTGGGTCCCGTCCCTCCGAGGCTCCCGGGCGCCGTCGCCTCCGGCTCCTCCCGGCCGGTCTTCCCCGGGCCTTCCCGACCTCCCAGGCCCGGCAGGCCCGGCCGGGCGCTAAAACCCTTCGACCGGCGGATGATCCACGAGGATCATTGGCGCCATGTCCGTACTCAAGGAGGTCGACTTCCAGCCGGAGCCGCGCCCGGTGGAGCTGCCGATGAAGATCTGGCTCGACGACGGCGACGCGGCGGTGGACGTGATCGACGCGCTCGCGCTGTCGCCGTTCGCCACCGGCGCCCAGCCCTGGTCGTGCACCACGAGCCTGGAGCGGGTCCGTCCCGACGCCCCCCTCGCCCCCGCCTCGGGAACGCTCGTACGGGCGGCCTCGGAGAAGGACGGCCGCGACTCGCGGCTGCTGTGCGGGGAGGGCTGGACGCTGCGCGTGGTCCGCTACCGCAACCGCGCCGCCACGGTCAGCGTGACCGCGGTCGACGAGGGGCTGGCCCGCTCGGTGATCGAGGAGGTCACCAGGGACGCCGAGGAGCCCGCCCCCGAGAGCGACCACGTCAAGATGGGCTTCTGGTGGCAGAGCCCCCGGGGCAGCCGCCGCTCGGAGAAGCCGATCACCGCCTCCCCGTGGGCGGAGATCTCCGGAAACTACGCCAGGCCGGTGAGCGAGCCGCTGTCGCGGCTGATGTCCGTCACCCCCTCCGAGGCACACGGCCGGCTGATCCTGCTGCACGGCCCGCCGGGCACCGGCAAGACGACGCTGCTGCGTACGCTCGCCCACGAGTGGCGGTCGTGGTGCCAGGTCGACTGCGTGCTGGACCCGGAGCAGTTGTTCCAGTCCCCCGGTTACCTCATGGAGGTCGCGGTCGGCTTCGACGACAACGACGACGACGAGGGCGGCGACCGGTGGCGGCTCCTGGTTCTGGAGGACTGCGACGAGCTGATCAGATCCGGTGCCAAGGAGGCCACCGGGCAGGGCCTGTCGCGCCTTCTCAACCTGACCGACGGGCTCCTCGGCCAGGGCCGTGACGTCCTGGTGGCCATCACCACCAACGAGGACCTGGCCCACCTCCACCCCGCCGTCACCCGTCCCGGCCGCTGCCTCGCCCAGATCGAGGTCGGCGCCTTCCCCTACGACGAGGCCGCCCGCTGGCTCGGCACCACCCAGGGGCTCTCCCCCTCCGGCGCGACCCTCGCCGAGCTCTTCGCCCTCCGCGAGGGCGTCCTCAACCGCACGTCGGCCGCCCCCGAGAACACCGGCCTCTACCTCTGACCCCCGCCGGTGGGGCGGCGACCTCGGGCGCATGGGCGGGAAACCACCGGGTAACAGCAGCGCATGCTTGATCTCCTACCGGAGGAGACCCTCCGGCAGCTCGTCAACCTCCTGGTCCGCCTCGTCGAGGCGGCCGGGGCGGCCGTCATCTTCGTCGGCGCCGCGATCGCGTTCGTGCGGTTCGTGCTGGTGGCCGCACGACGGCACGACGACGGGTTCATCGCGGTGCGGCTGTTCCTGGGACGGTTCCTCGCGCTCGGTCTGGAGTTCCAGCTGGCCAGCGACGTGCTGCGCACGGCCATCGCGCCGAGTTTCACGCAGATCGGGCAGCTCGCGGCGATCGCGGCCATCCGTACCGCCCTGAACTTCTTCCTGAACAGGGAGATCGAGCGGGAGGGACGCACGGTGAACGACGCGCGCGGACGCGGCTCGCTGGACGCCCCGGGCGGGCACGACGCGCCGGACGACCCCGGCGGGCGCGTCCCGCCCGGTGGCGGGAATGGCTGACCTCGTCCGGACGCTCGTCCCCCTGATCGTCGTCATGGGGCTGGCCGCCGCGCTCGCCGTCCTGCTCTCCGGCGGCGGTGCGGGCGGCGCCCTGGCGGTGCTGCTCGACTTCCTCCTCGCGGCCGGGCTCCTCCGCCTCTCCCAGGCCCAGACCTGGGCGGCGATCGCCACGGCGGCGCTCACGGTGCTGGTCCGCAAGCTCGCCGTCGCCGGGTTCTCCGCGCACGCGGCGGGACGGCGCCCGCCCGGCCACCGCCCCGCCACCCCCGCCCCGGACGGGTGGGATCAGGGCCGTACGGGATAGCCGCGCGAACGGTGACACCGGCGGCCGAGCCCCGCCGTCTGGGCCGCGAGCCCGTCGAGCCCGTCGAGGCCGCCGACCTCGTCCTGGACCGTCATCGGGAGTCCTCGGTGGTGAGGGAGACCGGCGCCGCCGGGGAGGCGGCGGGGGCGTCGGTCGCCATCCGGGCGGCGAGCACGTGCTTGCAGGGGCCGCGCGAGCCCCGGTGGTCGTACCACCACGGGCAGGTGCACGACCCCTCCGCCATCCGCACCAGGCGGACGCCGCCGCCGGTGGTCACCTCGGCCGCGTCGGGGCCGGTCAGCCGTACGGCACCCGAGGCGACCAGGGCGCGGGCGGAGCCGAGCCTGGGGTTGAGCGCCGCGACGTGGTCGCGGTCGTAGGGCAGCTCACGGTGGAAGTGCGCGGCCTCGAAGAGGTCGTAGCCGACCCGGCCCGCGGTGCCCAGCTGGGTGAGCGCGGGCCGGACCCGCTCCGGCGTGAGCCCCGAGCGCGCGGCGAGCACACCCAGCTCCAGGGTGGGCTCGAAGTCGAGCAGGATGCCGACCAGGTCGGCGTCACCGGCCACCACGTCCGAGGAGAGGTCCGCCAGGACGGCGCCCTCCCCGGAGAAACCGCGCCAGGCCTGCGGGGACAGGACCAGCGTGTAGCGCATGCCCGGCAGTTCCAGCTCCCAGGCGCTCGATCCCGAACCGTCCGGCGGCCCGTACACCCGCAGGGCCCTGGCGAAGCGCAGCAACGGCATCATCGTCGCCAGCCTGCCGACCCCGGCCAGGTGGACCCCGCCAGGTACGGCCTGTTCCGAGAGCCGCAGCTCCCTGCCCGCGGGGACCGCCCACACCTCGGCCGCCGCCCGCTTCGGCAGGCCGCGCAGGAACCTGACGGCCTGCGGCCCGGCGAGCTCGGCGCGCAGGTCGAACCCGGAGGCGATCACCTGGACCTCCGCGAAACCGCGCAGCCACCGATCGGGCAGCGGCACCTTCTTCTCCACGACCGCGCCGTCCAGGGTGGTCACGGTCAGCTCGTCGGGGCCGACCCCGACGTGCAGCGGGTCACGGCCGCCGACCCTGGCCAGGGCCTCGCGCAGCGGGTTGTTGACGTCCACGTTGGTGGTGCCCCGGTCGAAGACCTCGCCGTCGAGGGCGGGACCCAGCACGTCCAGCCGGGCGTAGACGCCGCCGCAGGCGGAGAAAGACTCGAACCTGAGACGGTCGCCACCGCAGGTCACGACCGGATCGCGGGTGAATCCGGGCTGCGGCCGGTGGTAGCGGGCCAGCGCCACGTCGGCGACCGCGAGCAGGCCGGTCGCGGCCGGGGCGGCCTGGGTGAGCAGCCCGCTGAAGAACCGGGGATGGTCGAGGAAGCCCGTCGACGTCCGGCCGCCGGACGTCGACAGTCCCAGGTGCCCGTCGGAGAGGGTGGAGGGGCCGGCGTAGGCGTACGCCTGCACTGCGCTTGTCATGAGCCGGACGGTAGAGATCGCTACCGACAAATCCGGCCACGCCCGTACGGACGCCGGTCGTCGGCTCCGGAAGCTCCGAGGGGCCCGAGGATCCCGACGGCGGGGAGCCCGGCCAGGCGGATGTCCGGATCCCGGGCGCCGGGATCCGGTCAATGTCCCTATCCGATCCCCACCGGCTCGCGAACAATTCGGGGAACGCGGGTTGATTGATCCGGACGGACGATGGAACGGGCCAATGGCCGCCAAGGAGCAAACGACAGCCACCCTCCTCCCCGCCTCACAATGCGAGACGCCCGGAATCATACGGTCCGCAAGGCGAGTCTTGCCTTACCTGAGAGTGTCAAGACCACACCCCAATGTGATCGGCCACGTACCGGCGGGAACCTTCGAAGGCACCCGATGCCGGACACCGGCAAACCCGTGGGCGGGCGGCACGCATTCCGGGCGCGGGGAAGTCATTTGTCCTCCGGAATCCCGGAACGCGTTCGGTCGCGAGCATCCGGCGTGCGTGAATTGTCCATCGGGCGTCCGGGACGACGCGCGCGAAACCGCTCCTCCCGCCTCTCCGAACCGGGGCCGCCCGCCCGTTCCCTTCACACGATCCCGGCCCGGCAGGTACCGTGAGCAGCAAAAAAGGGACGAAGAGCCTCAAGGGGGGCGACAGTGGGAGGTCAATGCCTCCGGCACGCCGCCGCCAGGGAAACGAACGGCAGTGGAACGACGGACCGGAGTGGCCCCAAGTGGCGGAAGTCGATTTTTTTCGGGGCGGGCGGCACGGAAACCACCCGGAGGTCATGAAACTCCAAAGCGCTCCGGCGCCCTTCAGGAAAACCCGCCGGGGGTAGCCGACAGACCTCGGCATACAAGACGCCAAGGGGATCCGGCGCCGCCGTCGTTTTTAATCCCCCTCGAACGGGAAGCATTTCCCAATGACGTGGAGACGCCGGAGTTCGGACCCGAGTAATTGACCAGAGAGGGTCGATCTCCGGCGGACAGGGGTTTCCCGAGCGCGAAGGCGAAAGGAGGGACTAGAGTTTTGCGCGCGGGGAAGAGACGCGGGAACCATCGTCGGCCGGGTTCACAGCCGCACGCTCCGGCGCCAAGATTAAGGAGTCACACAATGGCACGTCAGCAAGTCGTCACGTTCACCGATGACATCACCGGTAAGAAGGCGGACGAGACCGTCTCGTTCGGCCTCGACGGCACCGCCTACGAGATCGACCTGAGCTCGAAGAACGCCACGAAACTTCGCGAGGCCCTCAAACCGTTCCAGTCCGCCGCCCGCAAGGCGAGCACCTCTCTGGGCCGCAAGGGCAGAGCGAAGGGCTCCGGCGGCAACCGTGAGCGGAGCGCCGAGATCCGGGCGTGGGCGAAGTCCCACGGGATCGAGGTGAGCGAGCGCGGGCGCATCGGGGGGAAGGTCGCCGAGGCGTTCGCCGCGGGCGACCCCAGCGTGGCCAAGGGCTCGACCAAAAAGACCCCGCAGTCCGCACTCAGCGAGTGAGACAAGCTCCCGGACCCTTGAAGGGGTAGCGGCGTCGTAGCCGACCGGGAGTGCTCCGAACGACCAGACGTAACCAGTCGGAAACGCTCCGAACGAGCAGACACAGCCGACCGGGAGCGCTCGGAACGACCGCGGGAGTGCTCAGCAGGACCAGACGAACACCCGAGGTGCTTTTTTCAACCCGGAGGGGTATGCACCTTTGATCCAGAATTTGGGTCCTGTCTTCGGGGGGCGTTCGTCGATGAGCGAGGTCGCGCAGATCTGCTCGGATCTGATCAGGTTCGACACCACCAACCCCGGCCCCGGTGAGCGCCCGGCGGCCGAGTACGTCGCCACCCTGCTGTCCGACGCCGGGATCGAGCCGGTGGTGTTCGAGTCGGCCAGCCGCAGGACCAGCGTGGTCGCCAGGATCCCCGGCGACTCGCCCGAGGCCCTGCTGATCCACGGCCACCTCGACGTGGTCCCCGCCCAGCCCTCCGACTGGCGGATCCCCCCGTTCTCCGGCGAGGTCACCGGCGGATGCGTCTGGGGCCGGGGCGCGGTCGATATGAAGGGCACCCTCTCCATGACGCTCGCCCTGGTCCGCGACTGGGCCAGGCGCGGGGTGCGGCCGAGCCGGGACGTCGTACTGGCCTTCCTCGCCGACGAGGAGGCCACCGGCGAGTACGGTGCGCGATACGCGGTACGGCAGCACCGCGAGCTGTTCGACGGCTGCACCGACGCGATCAGCGAGTCCGGCGGCTACAGCGTCGAGGCCGGGAACGCGCGGATCTACCCGGTCGCGGTGGGCGAGCGCGGCACCGCCTGGATGCGGCTCACCGCGACCGGCGTCGCGGGCCACGGCTCCCGCCCGCCGGTGGACAACGCGGTGGCCGAGCTCTGCCACGCCATGTCCAGGATCGCCTCCCACCGCTGGCCGGTGCGGCTGACACCCGGGGTGGCGGCGCTGGTCGAGGACCTGTCGGCCATCCTCGGCGAGCGCATCGACCTCGACCGGCTGGAGGAGGAGGCGAGGCGGCTCGGCCGGATCGGCGACCTGTTCGGGGCGCAGATCCGCAACTCGGCGAACCCGACGATGCTCCAGGCGGGCTACAAGGTCAACGTGGTCCCCGGCACGGCCGAGGGTCACGTGGACGGGCGGTTCCTGCCGGGGTACCGGGAGGAGTTCCTGGAGACGATCGACCGCCTGCTCGGGCCCCGGGTGACCCGGGAGTTCGTCAACGTCCAGGACGCCGCCTCCGCCCCGATGGACACGCCGTTCTTCGACCGGCTCCGCGCCGCCCTGGTGGCCGAGGACCCGGCGGCACGGCCGGTGCCGTACGTGATGTCGGGCGGCACGGACGCGAAGTCCTTCGCGGAGCTCGGCATCAGGGGCTACGGCTTCGCCCCGCTGATGCTCACCCCGGACCTCGACTACTACGGCATGTTCCACGGCGTGGACGAGCGCGTCCCGGTCGAGGGCCTGGAGTTCGGCGTCCGCGTCCTGGACCGTCTCCTCGCTCCTTCCTGACCCCCGAAAACAACCCTGAACCGTCTCCTCGCTCCTTCCTGATCCCTGACCCCCGAAAGCAGGATCCTGGGCCCCTCCTGACCCCCAAAAGCGGAGCCATGGGTCGCTTTGCCCCCTCCTGCCGCCGAAAGCGCGGCCCTGGACCGTCTCCTCCCTCCCTGGCTCCCCAAAAACGGGGCCCTGGGCCGTCTCCTCGCCTCGAAAGCAGGGCCCTGGATCAACCCCCCTGATCCCCCGATAGCGGGGCAGACTCCATCACAATCAGGCCCTGCCGGGGACTTCCGGATACATGCCGGACACGGCCCGCATGAAACTGGGGCATCATGACTCACGTGCCGATTCTCATGTACCCCTCGGTGACCGGCAGGTCTCGCGACGAGACGCGAACGCCGGTGACGTGCCCTTCACGGCGCACCGGCGAGGCCGCCGATCCATCCCGCCCGAGCGATCCGCGGCACTCCCGCGCCGCCTCCGGGTACGACGCGGATCGGAAGTACCGGGGTGAGTGAGCACGGCGCCGGACGGCACGCCAAACCCGAGGGACAGGGCACCTGGCCCCCGCTGGACACGGCCACCGGTCTCCGTACAGCCGGTGGCAAGGCTGACGCAAGCGGCCCGGCCGATGATGGCGGCGTGACGCGCGACGGGAGCGACCAGGCGACGGGCCGGACCGCGACCGAGGAGCGCGGCGGGACCGGTCTGATGGACCGTCTGCGCAAGGACCTGAGAAACCCGTTGTTCCTGCAGGGCTACGCGCTGATGATCAATACGGGGATCACCGCCGTGCTGGGGCTCGGCTACTGGTTCCTCGCCACGCACCTGTACACCGCCGCCGCGTTCGGTGAGGGCCAGGCCCAGATCAGCGCGATGCGGCTGTTCTCCTCCCTGACCGGGCTCGCCTTCGCGGGCGCCCTGGCCAGGTTCATCCCGGTGGCCGGGCGGCGCACCGCCGAGTTCGTCCTGCGCGGTTACGCGGTCGCCGGGGCCACCGGCCTGGTGGCGGCGCTGGGGTTCCTGCTGACGTTGCCGCTGTGGGGATCGGTCTACGCCGACCTCGGCGGGCTCGGTCCCGGGCTGTTCTTCCTCGCCTCGGTGCTCGTGTGGACGATCTTCACCCTCCAGGACGTGACGCTGGCCGGGCTGCGCAACGCCGTCTGGGTGCCGGTCAACAGCCTGGCGTTCGGCCTGGTCAAGATGGGCCTGCTCGTCGCGCTGGCGTACGCGCTGCCGCAGGGCGGCGTCTTCGGCGGGATCTTCGTCTCGTGGATCCTGCCTACGGCCATCGCGCTGGTCCCGATCAGCTGGCTCATCTTCGGCGTCATCATCCCCAGGCACGTCAAGAACACCGAGGTGAGCGCCGCGAACCCGCCGCGCCTGCGCGAGGTGGGACGCTTCCTCGCCGGAGACTTCCCCGGCGCGTTCTCCATCCTGCTGATCCTCTATCTCGTCCCGGTCATCGTCGCGGGCTGGCTCGACGACGCGCCGACGTTCGGCTACTTCTCGATCGCCCACACGCTGGGCTCCATGGTCGGGCTGCTCGCGGCCAACATGGCGGTCTCGCTGACCGTCGAGGGATCCTTCAACGCCGCCCAGCTGGCGCAGAGCGTGCGCAACGCGCTGCGGCGCACCTTCCTGATCGTCGGGCCGGTCGTCGCGGTGGTCGTGATCGGCGCGCCGCTGATCCTGAGCGTGTTCGGGCCGGGGTTCGCCGAGGCGGGCTCGCCGCTGCTGCGCCTGATGGCGATCGCCGTGCTCCCCCAGACGGTGATCGAGATCTGCCTCAGCATGCTGCGCGCCCAGAGCGAGGCGCGCAAGCTCGCTCTCGTCCAGATCGGGATGGCCGTCCTGGTCCTCACCTCGATAGCGGTGCTCTTCCCCCACTTCGGAATCGCCGCGGTGGGTTACGCGATGCTCGGCAGCCAGCTCCTGGTAGCGTTGCTGATCTTCCCAAATATGCGCAGAGTGATCAATCGGGGCAAATCATCCCAGGTGACAGCCGGTTAGGGCGACACGCGCTTCCAGGTTTGCAGTCATCATGTCGTACGTGATAGACGGTCTCCAGTGACTCCTGAGCACATCGTGGCGAAGCGGACACATCGCCTCTGCCTCCCACTGCCCTCCAACCGCCTGGGCCTGTATCTGGCCCTGCGGCACTGGTGCACCCCCGGCCAGCGGCTGCTGATGTCGCCGCTGTCGGCGGACGAGATCCTCTTTCTCGTGCTCGCGGCCGGGCTGCGCCCGGTCATCGCCCCGCTCTCCCTCGACGACGGCAACATCGACGCCGACGCCGTCGATCTCGACACGGTCGACGCGGTGCTGACCACCAACCTGTACGGCCTGCCTGACCGGGTGGCCGCGTTCGGCGGCAAGATCCTGATCGAGGACGTCGCGCACGCGATCGAGACGAGCGTGAACGGCAGGCCGATCGGCACCTTCGGGGTGGCCGGCGTGTTCAGCCTGTCCAAGCACGCGGGAGCGGGCTCCGGCGGGGTGATCGCGGTCGAGCACCTCTCGGACCTGCGCGCCCTGGAGCGCGACCGCGACCGGTTGCTGCAGCCGGGCGCCTTCAGGAAAGAGATCCACAGCGTGCTGACCTCCGCGGGCCGGCACGCCGCGCTGCGCCTGAACATGGTCCGCCCCGCGCTGAGGGCCATGCGCGCGCTCGGCCTGGAGGAGGAGCGCGAGGGATACCGCATCGCCCCGCGCCCCGCGGAGCTGCTCAGGGCGATGGAGTACGCACCGCAGCAGCTGCCCGCGTTCGACTCCTGGGTCCAGGCCGACCTGCACGACTACCGGGCCAGGCGGGGTCACCTCTCCCGCTGGTACCAGTCGAGGCGCCTGCACGCGCTGCCCCGGCAGCGGTCGCGGCGGATCGCCGGGGTCTCGGCGCTGGCCGCGCTGCCCACCGTGGCGCCGTCCGTCCGCCGCCACCTGGACCAGCCGCTGTTCCGGGTCCCGCTGCTGGTCTACGGCCGTGACGGGGCCATCACCGAGCTGGAGCGGCACGGGGTCGCCACCGGATACCTCTACGACCCGCCGTACGACGGCTACCTGCCCGGGTTCACCGACCCCTCTCCGGAGCCCGAGGTGGCGCGCTGGTGGGCCCGGCACGTGCTGCCGGTCGACCCGCTGTACGCCCACCGCGCCCTGCCGGTCATCGAGCGGCTCATCCCCGCGGTGCCGCCGACGCTGCCCGGGATGCGCCGCCCGGGGCCCGCCTCCTTCGACGTCGCGTAGCGAACCTGTCGCGTAGCAAACCTGTCGGCTATTAAGCGAATAGGGCTATACCCCGATAGGTTCGACGTATCGGATGGCGGTTTGGGGGATCGGGGGATCGATCGCCGCCCGGTTCTGGGATGGTTTCCACGTGCCGTGACGCACATCACCTCGCGCCCGCCGACTGGATCTCTCCCCTGCTCGTCGATGTCCAGTGCCTGGGGGCCAGGCTTCGAGAAAGGACCACCGTCTCGTGAACGGCAGGTTTGCGTACGCCGCCGGTCGTCCCGGCGCGGCGGGGGGTGGCGCGTGAGGATCAGCGTCATCCGGCCCGCGGAGCTGGGCCAGGACGAGATCGCGGCGTGGCGGGGAATGCAGCGTTCCAGCCCACACCTGGACAACCCCTTCCTCAGCCCGGACTTCACGATCGCGATGGGCGAGGTCCGCACGGAGGCGCGGGTGGCGGTGATCACCGAGTCCGACGGGCCCGTGGGGTTCTTCCCCTTCGAGCTGCACGGTGGCGGGGTGAGCGCCGCCCTGGGCGGGTGGGTCTCGCTCTCCCAGGGGGTCGTCCACCGGCCGGGCGCCGAGTTCGACTCCGACGCCCTGCTCAGGGCGTGCGGGCTGAGCGTGTGGGAGTTCGGCTGCATGGTCGACCGTCAGCCGTGGTTCCAGCCGTTCGAGACGCTCAGGCAGGAGGCCGTGGTCCTCGACTTCGGCGGCGGCTACGCGGCCTTCCTCGACGGGCTGCGCGAACGCTCCCCGAAGTTCCTCAAGTCCACCCTGTACAAGGAGCGGAAGCTGGGCCGCGACGTGGGCGAGATCACCTCCGAGTACGCGGTGGGCGACCCCGAGCGGTTCCGGCTGCTGCGCGAGTGGAAGTCCGCCCAGTACCAGCGGATGGGCCGCCCCGACCGTTTCGGCAGGGCGTGGGTCGTGGAGCTGGCCGAGCGCCTGCACGCCGTCGACACCGACGACTTCGCCGGGCCGCTGTCGATGCTGTACGCCGACGGCAGGCCCGTCGCGGGCCACTTCGGGCTGCGTACCGGCACGACGATGGTCGGCTGGTTCCCCGCCTACGATCCCGAGTACGCCAAGTACTCCCCCGGCCTGATCCAGCACCTGCACATGGTCGAGGCCGCCGCGAAGCTCGGGATCACCTCGCTGGACCTGGGCATCAGCAACGGTTCCGAGTACAAGGACGCGCTGTGCAGCAGGACCGTTCCAGTCACCGAGGGCATCGTGCGCCGCCGGTCGGCGGGCGCGGCGGCGCACTGGCTGCGCACCGAGCCGGTCCGCCGGGTGCGGCGGTTCATCCTCGACAGCCCGGTCCTGTACGGCGCCGCCGACAGGGCCATGAAGCGGTACGGTCGGCTGCGCACCCGAAGGAGGAGCCGATGAGCCGACCGAAGGAGGGCCCGATGAGCGGTCGCCCCACCACCCCCGGCCGCCCGGACGGGTCCTCGGACGGCCTTGTGAACGGTCGCGCGAGCGGCCTGGACGGTCTGGACGGTCGCACGGACGGGCGCCGCGCGCTTGAGACGATCATGCGCGACCGGATCGGCCAGGAGTGCCTCCACGTGCCGTCCGCCCGGTTCGGCCTGCTCCTGGCTCTGCGCCACTGGTTCAGGCGCGGCGACAGGGTGCTGATCTCGCCGACCAACTGCGAGACGGTGCTGTTCGTCGTACTGGCCGCCGGGCTGGAGCCGGTGATGGCGCCGGTCTCCTGGCGCGACGGCAACATCGACGTCCCCGCCGTCGACTGGACCGGCCTCGCCGGGGTCGTCACCACGCACCTGTACGGCCAGCCCGACCGGGTGGCCGAGCTGCGGGCCGAGTGCGACCGGCGCGGCGTGATCCTCCTCGACGACGCGGCGCACGCCATGCAGACGACCGTGGACGGCCGCCCCGCGGGCACGTTCGGCACGGCCGGGGTGTTCAGCCTCGCCAAGCACGGGCGGGCGATGTCCGGCGGGTTCCTCACCGCGCAGGACCCGGCCGCGCTGCCCGAGCTGCAACGCGCCAGGGACGAGCTGCTGCTCCCCGGAGGGGCGCGCGCCCAGCTGCTCGGCACGCTGCGGCCGGTGCTACGCGAGACGATCTACCGCACCGGCCTGGTCAGGCCGATGTGGCACGCCCTCAAGGCGCTGGGTCTCGTGCGCTGGACCGGTCACCGCTGCCCGCCCCGCGAGGAGGAGCTGCGCGCGATCATCGCCGCCGACCCGGTCGACCCGCGCGCCATGGACCACTGGCTGCGGATCGACCTCGACGACTGGCGGATGCGCCAGGGGCCGCTGCTTCGCGGCTACCACCGCTCCCGGTTCCGGGTGATCGACCGCGAGCGGGAGCGCCGGGTGGCCGGGGTCGAGCTGCTGCGTACCCTGCCCTGGACGGCCCAGGGCGTCCGCGACGCGGCTCCGCAGCCGCTGCTGCGGGTGCCCCTGCTGGTCGAGGACCGCGACGAGGTCGTCGCCCGGCTGGAGAGCCGGGGCGTGGTGCCCGGTTTCATCTACGATCCGCCGCTGGACGACTACCTGGACCTGGTTCCCGCGGGGCCGACCCCGGAGATCGCCCGCTGGTGGACCGGCCACGTCCTGCCCGTCGACCCGCTCCGCGCCGCCCGGATGGCCGGGCTGCTGACCGAGCTGGACGTCCGCCCGGCGACATACCCGTTCACGGCGTAACGGCGGCCCGGCCGAGCCGGTAACGGCACCCACCGCACCCTCCAGCACCCCGCCGCGTCCCCTCGCGGCATCCCGTCCGCGTCCTCCAGCCCTCCACCGCATCTCGTCGGCGTCCCGTCCAGGCTCTGTCCGGGGCCTGGATCTCCATGGCGGAAGGCGCTCGTACGGCCGCCCGGATCTTTCCGTGAGGTCCGGACGGAGCCCGGCCCGCGCGGCCCCGTGCCCGGACATGCCGGAACAGATGGCAGAGTGGCTGCGTGCGCGTGAGCATTCTGGGGCCGCTACGGGTCGTGGCCGCCGGCGAGATCGTCGAGATCGGGGGGACGCGGCTTCGCGTGCTGCTGGTCAGGCTGGCCCTCGGTGCCGGGCGCGTCGTCACGGTCGAGGAGCTTTCGGACGCGCTCTGGCCCGACGACAGGCCGGGAGATCCGGCGAACGCGGTCCAGTCGCTGGTGTCCCGGCTGCGCCGGATCCTGCCCGACGCGTCGGCGCTGCGCTCCGACCACGGGGGGTACCTGCTGGACGTGCCGCCGGACGCCGTCGACGCCCATCGGTTCGAGCGGCTGGCGCGCGAGGGGCGGCGGGTCCTGGGGAACGGGGATCCGGTGACCGCCGCGAACCTGCTGCGCGAGGCACTCGGGCTCTGGCGGGGCCCCGCGCTGGGCGAGGTCGCCACGGCCCCGTTCGCCGTGGCGTACGCGGCGGGGCTCGACGAGGCCCGGCTCGCCGCGACCGAGGACCGGGTGGAGGCGGAGCTGGGCTGCGGTCGGCACTCCCCGTTGGTGACCGAGCTCCAGGAGCTCACGGCCCGCCACCCGCTGCGGGAGCGGCTGCACGGCCTGCGGGTCAGGGCCCTCTACGCCGCCGGGCGCCAGGCGGAGGCGCTGGCCGCGTACGAGGAGTTCCGCCGGGGGCTCGCCGACGAGCTGGGCGCCGACCCGGGGCCCGAGCTGCGGGAGATCCACCTCGCCGTGCTCCGCGGCGACCCGGTCCTGCGCGCCGCCCGCGACGAGGCGCCGCAGGCCCGTACCGGCACGCGCGGCAACCTGAGGGCCTCGTTGACCACCTTCGTCGGCCGGACCGCGGAGATCGGGATGATCGGCGCGCGGCTGAGCGAGGGGCGGCTGGTCACGCTGGTCGGTCCCGGGGGCGTGGGCAAGACGCGGATCGCGACGACCGTCGCCGCCGGGATCTCCGGCCGGATGCCCGGCGGGGCGTGGCTGGTGGAGCTCGCGCCCGTGACCGATCCCGCCGACGTGGCGCAGGCCGTGCTCGGGGCGCTCGGCTTCCCGGCCCCGGCCGACGCGCGGGCCGGGACGTCCGACACGATGGCCCGCCTTGCGGAGCTGCTGTCGCCCACCGAGACGCTGGTGGTGCTCGACAACTGCGAGCACCTGGTCGACGCCGCCGCGCGCCTGGCCGACGATCTTCTGGGGCGCTGCCCGGGGCTGCGGATCCTCGCCACGAGCAGGGAACCGCTCGGGATCGCCGGGGAGGCCCTGTGCCCGGTGCCCCCGCTCGGCCTGCCCGAGCCCGGCGCCACGGCCGAGGAGGCTCTGACCGGCTCCGCGGTACGGCTCTTCGCCGACCGGGTGGCCGCCGTACGCCCGGGGTTCGCCGTCACCGACGGCAACGTGGACCTGGTGACGGAGATCTGCCGGAGGCTGGACGGGCTGCCGCTCGCGATCGAGCTGGCCGCCGCCCGGCTGCGTTCCCTCACCGTCGAGCAGCTCGCCGCGCGGCTGGACGACCGCTTCCGTCTGCTCACCGGGGGGAGCAGGGCCGCGCTGCCCCGGCACAGGACGCTGCGCGCGGTCGTCGCCTGGAGCTGGGACCTGCTCGACGAGGAGGAGCGCCGGTTCGCCGAACGGCTCGCGGTGTTCCCCGCGGGCGTCACGCCCGAGGCCGCCGAACGGGTGTGCGCTCCCCTTGAGCCGTCCGCCGTGCCAGGACCCGCGACCTCGCAACCGGCCTCCACCTCGCAACCGGCCTCCGCCTCGCAACCCGGCACGGCTCCGCAACCCGGCACCACTCCCGAACCCAATACCGCTCCAGAGCCCGGCACCACTCCCGAACCCGGCACCGTTCCGGAGCCCGGCGCCGCCTTCGAAGGCGGCATCGCTCCGAAGTCCGGCACCACCTCCGAACCCGGCGCCGCTCCCGAACCCGGCACCGCCTCCAAGCCCGGCGCCGAGCGGGTGGGGGCGTGGCAGGAGCCGGTCCTGGACCGGCTCGCGGCCCTGCTGGACAAGTCCCTGCTGCAGTTCGCCGAGGGCCCCCGCTACCGCATGCTGGAGACGATCAGGGAGTACGCGCTGGAGCGCCTGACCGAGACCGGGGAGGTCACCCGGCTCAGGAGGGCCCACGCCGCCTACTTCCTGGAGCTCGCCGAGACGGCGGAACCCCACCTCAGGGGCCCCGACCAGCTGTTCTGGATCGACAGGCTCGTGGCGGAACGGGACAACGTCCTCGCCGCGCTCCACTTCGCCGCCGGTTCGGGGGACGCCGACACCGCGATGCGGCTCGCCGCCGCCATGGGCATCTTCTGGACGATCATCGGCAGCGGCGCGGAGTCCGTCGGGTGGCTGCGCCTCGCGCTCGACGTTCCCGGCGAGTCACCGGAGGTGTCGCGGGGGGTCGTGTCGGCCCTGTACCTGCTCAACCGGGCCACCACCGGCGGCTACGCCAAGCTGGAGGACAACATCGAGCAGCTGGAGGGGATCTCCCGCGCGACCGCCGATCACGCCGAGCACCCGCTGCTCGCCCTCCTCGAACCCGCCCTGGCGCTCTTCACCGACGACACCGAGGCGGGCCTGGCCGCGATCGAGCGGCGCCTGTCGCACCCCGACCCGTGGACGCGGGCGATGCTGCGGTCGATCCGCGCCTTCATCCGGGAGAACGACGGCGACATGGCCGGTATGCACGAGGACCTCACCGTCGCCGTCACCGCGTTCCGGGAGATCGGCGACCGGTGGGGGCTGGCGACCGCGCTGAGCCCGCTAGCGGAGGCGAACATGGCCTTCGGGGATTTCGACGGTGCCGTGGCGGTGCTGGAGGAGTCGATCCGGCTCCTGCGCGAGCTGAATCCCCACGACGACACGGGCCACCAGCGGGTCTGGATCGCCATGGCGCGCATCAGGCAGGGCGACACGGAGCGGGCACGGGCCGAGCTGTGGGAGATGACCAAGCCGGGATCGTACGACTGGTCCGAGCGCAATGTCGCGTTCGCCCGGATCGGTCTGGGTGACCTGGCGCGCCACGAGGGTGACCTGGAGGAGGCGGCACTGCAGTACGACGCGGCCAGGACCGCCCTCGGGGGGATGCCGTTCGTCGCGCCGCAGTTCCGTGCCCTCTTCCTCTGCGCGATGGCGCATCTCGCGATCGAGCTGGACGATCCCGTAACCGCCGGGCAGCGGATACGGGAGGCGTTCACCGAGGCGCTCGAATCGAAGGACATGCCGGTCGTGGCGAGGGTCGGGGTCGCCTCCGCCGCCCTGCGTGCCCATCTCGGCGACGCGGCGGGGGCCGCGGAGGCCCTCGGCGCCGCCGAGGTCCTGCGGGGATCCCCGGACCACTACCCCGACGTCACCCGGCTCGCCCTGCGGTTACGCGAGGAGCTGGGCGACGCCGGGTACGAGGCCCGCCACGGCCACGGCCACGGGCTGGACCGCGAGGCCGCCCTCGACCTCGTACGAATCCGGTAGGGCGGCGGATTCAGGTCACCGGCCCCGACCACGGCCGTCAGTCAGGCGCGGCGGCGGTAGGCGCGGACGGCCAGGGGTGCGAGCACCGCGAGGATCCCGGCCGACCACAGCAGTGTCTTGAAGACCGGTCCGGCCACCGGCCCGCCCAGCAACAGGCCGCGTGCCGCGTCCATCATGCCCGCGACGGGGTTGACCCTCACCCAGGCCTGCAGCCAGCCGGGCAACGTCTCCAGCGGCGTGATCATGCTGGTGCCGAAGGTCAGCGGGAACAACACGATGAACGAGACGCCCTGCACCGCCCCCGGGCTCCGCATGAGCATGCCGACCAGCACGAACCCCCAGCTCGCGCAGAAGGCGAACACGATCGTGAGCAGGCACGCGGCCAGCGCCGACAGCGGGTCGGTCTGGATGCGGAAGCCCAGCAGACAGCCGAACCCGAGCAGGACGACGATCGCCAGTACGTAGCGGATGAGGTCGCCGAGCACCGAGCCGATCAGCGGGGCGGACCGGCCGATCGGCAGGCTGCGGAACCGGTCGAAGACGCCCTTGTCGATGTCGGTGTTGAGGTTGACGCCGGTGGCCATCCCCGCGAACATCACCGTCTGCACCATGATCGCCGGTAGCAGGAACTGCAGGTAGTCATGGGTGGATCCGGCCACCGCGCCACCGAGCAGATAGACGTACACCACGACGAAGATGACCGGCTGGAGTGTCACGTCGAGGAGTTGCTCCGGGGTGCGGAGTGTTTTGACCACGCTTCTCCTGGCCAGGGCAAGGCTGTGCCGCAGCAGGGCGAAGGGCCGCTCGGCGGTGCGCGCGGGGGTCAGGGCGGGGCTGTCGGTGAGGGTCATGCCGCGCTCTCCTCGGTGGTGTGGCGTCCGGTCAGGGTGAAGAAGACCTCGTCGAGGCTGGGCAGGCGCAGGGACAGCTCGGTCACGCCGATGCCCTCGCGGTCCAGCCGCCGCACCACCTCGGTGAAGGCCGTGTCGCCGTCGACCGGCACGGTCAGCACACCGCGGGCGGGTGACTCAGGGACGCGCCCGGCGACCGCCCCGACGATCGCGGCGGCGTCGGCGAGCCGGGCCAGGTCCGCGGGTCTCACCATGATCGTCTGCCCGCCCACGACCCGCTTCAGCTCGGCCGGGGTGCCGTGCGCGATGACCCGGCCGTGGTCGACGACCGAGATGTCGTCGGCGAGGGCGTCGGCCTCCTCCAGGTACTGCGTGGTGAGCAGTACGGTGACGCCGCCCGCGACGAGGGAGCGGACGATGTTCCACACGTCGTCGCGCTTGGCCGGGTCGAGCCCGGTCGTCGGCTCGTCGAGGTAGATGACGTCGGGACGCCCGACGAGGCTGGCGGCCAGGTCGAGGCGGCGGCGCATCCCGCCGGAGTACGTCTTGGCCGGGCGCCCCGCGGCCTCCGCGAGGCCGAACTCCTCCAGCAGCCGCGCCGCGCGGGCCCCGGCCTCGGCCCGGCGCAGGTCGAGCAGCTGCCCGATCAGGACGAGGTTCTCGGTACCGGTGAGGTCCTCGTCGACCGAGGCGTACTGGCCGGTCAGCCCGATCAACCGGCGGACCCTGGCGGCGTCCCGTACGACGTCGAGCCCGCCGACGCGGGCGCTGCCCTCGTCCGGGCGCAGCAGCGTGGCCAGAATGCGCACGGCGGTCGTCTTTCCCGCGCCGTTGGGCCCGAGGACCCCGAGCACGGTACCCGGCCGGGCGGCCAGGTCGATCCCGGCGAGCGCCGTGGTCCTGCCGAAACGTTTGACAAGCCCCTCGGCCTCAAAAGCGTGAAGCACTGATTTCCCCCTTGGTGGTGGTAACCCGTGCACACTCCCCCGGACCGCTGTCAGACGGCGCACATATCGCTGTCACCCACGCAGCGGTGATCCGTACGCGCCGCCCGTGAACGCGCCACGGGTCACCGGGACGAGGCCGTACGGATTTGTTAATTCGCCTATCACGCCATGCGGACGCTGTGTTTCCCTCTCGTCAACTCTCCGTTATGGCGATCCCCCAATGATCAAAAAAGACATTTCCCCACATATGTCACACACAGGAGGTGCCCATGCGTTCACCTGTCCGCCTCTGCCTGGCGGCGCTGGCGCTCTGCCTGGCCGGACCCGCGCTCGCGCCCGCCGCGCGGGCCGACGGGATCCCCACGGTCGAGCCCCGGGTCGAGACCCCCGCCCTCTTCGACGACGCCGCCGGTGGCAACGCCAACGGCGACGACCCCGCGATCTGGGTGCATCCCACCAGGTCGGGGAAGAGCGTGGTGATGACCACCGCCAAGGAGGGCGGCCTGTACGCCTACGACCTGGACGGCAGGCAACTCCAGCACGTACCCGCGCCCGCCGCCCCCGGCGAGGACGACGAGCCCGGCCGGTTCAACAACGTCGACCTGGTGTACGGCCTGCGCCTGTCCAACGGTGTCAGGACCGATCTGGCAGTCGTCTCCGACCGGGGCCGGGACCAGATCCGCTTCTACGCCGTCGACAAGGGCAAGGCGGTACGCGGCCGGGCACCGCTCACCGACCTGACCGACCCCGCCGTGCCGTTCGTGTTCAACACCGGCCAGGAGCAGGTCAACGAGGCGCAGACCGCGTACGGCCTCGCCACCTGGCAGGACAGGACCGGCACCTACGTCCTGGTCAGCCAGCGGCACCGGACGCGCGTCGCGCTGCTGAAGCTGACCGCCACCGCGCGCGGGAAGGTCGGTTACCGGCTCGTCCGCACCCTGGACCTGCCCGGCTCCTTCCGGCTGCCGAACCGTACGACCTGGACGCCGTGCCTGGAGCCCGGCGAGCTGCCCCAGGTCGAGGGCATGGTCGTCGACGGGGAGCGGGACGTGCTCTACGCTGCCCAGGAGGACGTGGGCATCTGGCGGATGCGGGCCGACCTCACCGGCACCCCGGTGCTGGTCGACAAGGTTCGCGAGTACGGCAGGCCGGGCGTCTACGACCCCGAGACCGAGGAGTGCACGCTGGGCGCCGACCCTGGCTACGGCGGCAGGCACCTGTCGGCCGACGCCGAGGGGCTGACGATCTACTACGGCGGCGAGGGTTACCTGCTCGCCTCGGGTCAGGGCGACAACACCTTCACCGTCTACGACCGGAACCGCAACGGCTACGTCGGCCAGTTCAAGATCGGCGCGGGCAACGGGCTGGACGGCGTCGAGCACAGCGACGGCTCGATGGTGGTCAACGTCCCGCTGGGCCGGTTCGACAAGGGCCTGCTCGTGGCGCACGACGGCGAGAACACCCCGGGAGCGGTCGACGAGAACGGCGAGGCCAGGGAGAACACGAACTTCAAGTTCGTCGGGTGGGGCGACGTCGCCGACGAACTCGACCTGGACGTGGACACCGACGGCTGGAACCCGCGCGACTGACACTCCTTTCCCACAGAACCCTCTCCGACAGACCCCCTCCCACAGGACCGCTTTCCACAGGACCACGCGAGCCCGGCCCCCGGCCCCGCGGACCCGTACGAACCCGGTTCGACCCTGTAAACCACCGCGAGCCCGGTGCGGTTGTCTCCGCACCGGGCTCGCCGGGTGTCACACGACGCCGGGTGTCACCCGACACGGGATGTCACACGACACGGGGTGTCACGCACCGGCACCGGGCCGCGTACGACGTCGTGGTCCACGGTCACGCCCCCCGGCGGGCCGCGGGGGAAGGGCGGCCCGGCGGGTGGCGGGTCTACCGGGCGCCGGCCAGGCTGCCCGCGCGCATTCCGGCCATCTCCAGCACCAGCTCGAACCAGACCTTGTTGGAGCCCGCCTCCCTGACCATGCCCCAGCGGTGGGCCAGCGCCTCCAGCAGGGGCAGGCCCCGGCCCCCTGTCGCGTCGGCCGAGGCGCGGCACACGCAGGGGGCCTCGGAGGAGCCCTCGTCCTGGACGGAGACGCGCACGCCCGTCGCCGAGTAGGCCACCGTGACGGTGAACGCCCCGCCGTCCCCCGACCTGGAGTGGATCACCGCGTTGGTGGCGATCTCACTGGTCAGCAGGACGCAGTCGTCGTGGAGGGGGTGGTCCCGCCCCAGGGTCATCGAGACCAGGCGGCGGGCCCTGACCACCTGGTCCGGGGAACCCGTCAAGCGGAGAACCCATTCACTGCCGTCGTACTCCGACGAGTCCATACCGCCCCCTCCGATGCCGTTTCACTGATGGGAAGACGCGGAGCTCGACGGGGAAGATGTCTCGGAAAAGTAGGAATGCGATCACTTACCGGATAGACAGGTAAAGCTTGCCAGAGGCCCCTTCACCTGCGTGTCCGCACCTGGCGTACCGTGCGGTTCCATCCGTCACACGCGGTGCCAGCGAGCCTCGAAGAAACAGTAGACCGCGAACAGCAGCAGACCGATCGCGACGACACCGAGCAGCCACGGACCGGCCGGGGTCTCGGCCAGCGAGCGCAGCGTCGAGTCGATGCCCTTGGCCTTGTCGGGGTCGTAGGTGACCGCGGCCTGGATGACGAAGACACCGGCGACCGCGGCGATCACGCCCCGGGCGATGTAACCGGCCATGCCGAACTTCTCGGCCAGCTGACGAGCCCTCGCGGGCATCTCGCCGGTACGCAGGTCCTTGAGGAACTCCTTCTTCCAGCCCTGGCGGATCCAGTAGGCCCCCAGGCCGATCAGGCCCAGGCCCACCAGGCCCACGATGAACTGCCCGAGGGGCAGGTCCATCAGCATGGCCGTGATGTCCTTCGACTGGCTGTCCATCGAGGCACCGGGGTCGCCGCGCAGCAGCACGCCGAGCAGCGTGGCCACGATCAGCGCGTAGACCGCGACCCGCGCGCCCGACTCCACCCGGTCCTTGGTCCGTCCCCGGCCGATGATGGCCTCCGACAGCTGCCAGACGACCAGCGCGGCGAACCCGACGACCATGAGCCAGAGCAGGAACGTGCCGAACGGCTGCTCGGCCACCGTCTCGATCGCACCGGTCTTGTCGGCCTCCTTGCCGCCGCTTCCCCCGCCGAAGGCGATCTGCAGGGCGAGGAAACCGATCAAGCCGTAGAGGACGCCCCGGCAGGCCATGCCGACCCGTGCCAGCTTGTCGAGCGTCTGACTGTTGGCCGCTTTGTGAGCGGCACCTTCCACGTGAGCCTGAGGGCTGTTCATAACTACCCGCTCTTACCGGTGAACGCCCTGGTAAACCTCACCGTTCGGGCATCGCGTCCAGCCGTCGCAGGATGACTCCCTCGCGCAGCGCCCAGGGGCACACCTCCAGCTGGGTCACCCCGAACAGGTCCATCGCGGCGTCGGCGACGATCGCCCCGGCCGGCAGCTGCGGCGCCCGCGCCTCGGAGACGCCGGGCAGCGCGGCCCGCTCCCTCGTGCTCATCCTGTTCAGCCGGTCGGTCCACGCGACCAGGTCCGCGTGCCTGAGCACCCGGCGCACGGACGGCCCCTCGTTCGAGGGCGCGGCCCCGGCGATCCTGGCGAGCTGCCTGAACGTCTTGGACGTCGCCACCGCGTGGTCGGCCTGGCCGTACCGGGACACGTTGCCCACCGTGCGGGCGATCTCGGCCCGTACGTGCCTGCGCAGGGCCCGTACCTCGTCGGCGGGCGGCGGGTCGGCGGTGAAGCAGTCGCGGGTGAGGCGGCCCGCGCCCAGCGGGAGCGACACCGCCGCGTCGGGCTGCTCGTCGATGCCCGAGGCGATCTCCAGCGACCCTCCGCCGATGTCCAGCACGAGCAGCCTCCCGGACGACCACCCGAACCAGCGGCGCACGGCCAGGAACGTCAGCCTCGCCTCGTCCTGGCCGGACAGCACCTCGATGTCGACCTGCGTGTCGGACTTGATCTTGGCGAGGACCTCCTCGCCGTTCACCGACTCCCTGACCGCGGACGTCGCGAAGGCCATGAGGTCCTCGACGCCCTTGTCCTCGGCGAGCCGCAGCGCCTCCTCGACGAACCCCTGCAGCCGCGCGGCGCCCCGCGCGGACAGGCGGTCGCCGTCGTCCATGTGCTCGGAGAGCCTCAGGTCCACCTTGTGGGAGTACGCTGGCAGCGGCCGGGCCCCCCGATGCGCGTCCATCACCAGCAGATGGACCGTGTTGGAACCGATGTCGAGAACGCCCAGTCGCATGGGACGAAGTTACTACTCCCGCGAGCCCCGTCAGCCCGGGGTGCGCGCGTGCACGCTCACCGCGTATCCGCCGCCGTCGTAGGGCCTGCCGTCCCACGTCGCCAGGCGCCGCAGCGGGACGAGTCCCGACGCCCGGCACCAGCCGTCGTAGTCCGCCAGGCTGACCGTCGCCGAGGCGAGCGGGAGGTGCGCGGCGTCCAGCCCGAACCCGCTCACCAGCAGCCCGCCGGGCCGCAGCAGCGCCGCGAGCCCCGCGACGGCCCGCGCCTCGGTCCCGGGGGCGAGCAGCGGGATGACGTTGCCCGCGGCGACGACCATGTCGAAGGACTCACCCTTCCGTACGGCGTGATCCGCCCGGTCCGTGAGCGGCACAGGACCACCGGCGTCCTCAGGGCCGCCGAGATCACCGAGGTCACCGAGGTCGCTGAGATCGGCCAGGATCCAGGGCAGCCGGGGCGCGGCCCGCCGGGCGACGGCGAGCATGGACGCGTCGAGGTCGACGCCCACGCAGTCGTATCCCAGCTCGGCCAGCCGGATCGCCACCCGCCCGGTGCCGCATCCGGCGTCCAGCACCCGTGCCCCCGGCGGCAGCAGCTCCGCGCACAACCGCGCCTCGCCGTGCGTGTCCGCCCCCGACTCGGCCAGCCGGGCGAACCTCTCCGCGTACCGCTCCCCGGCGTCGTCCCCCGCGATGTCCGCCCAGCGGCTCCTCGGTTCTCTCATCGCACCAGGGTCCCACTCATCGCGGGAACCGCTCTCGGCGCGTACGACTTCGGTACGGCACCGCCACGACGCGGGCGCACGACGATACCGGCTCGGTTTCGGCAACACCACCGCGCGGCGGCTGTCCATAGGGTTGTCCGGATCCGGCCACGATAGAAAATAGATCTTGTCAGTATGGGCGATTACTGCGAATACTTGCAATTTGTTCTTATTCGCGAGGAAGGCCGATAATGAAGCGCATTATTGTTCACAAGCCCGGCACCATCGCACTCAGCGGCACCGCCAGTCCTAAGCACGTCGGCTGAGACGGAATCGCAGAACCGGCGTCCCGGGGCGGGCGCCGGCTCCCTGGCGTAGTCATATATCATCAAATATCAGCTAATCGAGTTAAAGGAGCACGGTGAGTCGGGGACCGCACCCACAGGGAAACCCGTCTCCTCCCGCACCGCCACTGCCCGTGGTGGACGCGGACCGGCGCCTGCGCGGGCCGTACACGGCCGGGAGCGCGATCGTCGCCGCCCTGCTGCCCGCCGCCCGGCCCGAGCTCGTCGCCCGCTACGACATCGAGCTGCGTGCCGTGGCGCCCGACCTGCGCGACCTGATCCCCGCCCGGCGCCGGTCGGTGGCCGCGAGCCTGCCCGGCGCGGAACGGATCCTGGTGCACGCGCCGCGCCGCACGCTGCGCCTGGCTAACGGCCTGGCCGAGTTCGCCCGTGAGCACCTGTCCGAAACCGGCCCCCGCACGCTGGTCGTCGAGAACGTCGACCTGGCCGACCCCACCGATCTGGAGCTCCTGACGGTGCTGCGGCGCCGCGTCCCCGGGGAGCTGCTCACCGTGGTGACCCGCGAGCGGGCCGTCCCCGAGGAGCGGCTCGACGCGGAACGGCACGACGCCCTCGCCGGCGAGCTGGAGAGGGAGGGGACGATCGGCGCGCGGCTTGGAGCGATCCCGTACCACCGCGAGCGCGGCGGCGACCCGTCGAAGGCGGTGGAGGCGTTCCTGTTCGCGGTGCGGTGGTGCCTGGACGAGGGCTACCACGACGCCGTGGTGGATCTCGGCGAGCGCGCCCTGCGTCTCGCCGAGCCCGGCGACAACAGCGACGAGGAAACGTGGTGGCGGCTCCTGCACAGCACCGCGACCGCGCTGGCCGCGCTGGGCCGCGAGGACGAGTCGGAGGCCCTGTTCGACCTGGCCAGGCGCGAGAGCGTCTCCCCTGCCGTCCACGCCTCGGCCGCCTACGCCACCGGGATGCTGAAGGTCCGCCACCGCGACCGGGCCCGGCGCGACCCCGGCGCCGCGCTGGCGCTGGTGAACCAGGCGATCGCCATCTCCTCGCTGCTGCCCGACCCGCGCGAACGGGCGTTCAAGCTGGGGTTCGACCTCAACGGCCGGGCACTGGTGGAGGTGCGCCGGGGCCGTCCCACCAGGGCGCTGGAGCTGGTCCAGGAGGCCGTCGCCCTCGCCGACCGCGACCTGCGGCCCGGCGAGCACCCGATCCACCGGCTGGTGCTGCTGGCCAACAGGGCGCAGCTCGCCGTGATGCTGGGCCGTCCCGAGGAGGCGCTGGAGGACCTGGACGCGGTGATCGCGGCCGACCCCGGCTACCCCGACTACTACATCGACCGGGGCAACCTGCTGCACCGGCTGGGCCGGATGGACGCGGCGGTCGCCGACTACGAGACGGCCATGCGGGTCGGCCCTCCCTTCCCCGAGCCCTACTACAACCGGGCCGAGATCCGTTTCTCCGCGGGTGACCACCGGGGCGCGCTCGCCGACCTGAACCACGCGCTGGAGCTGGATCCGGAGTTCGTGGACGGCCTGGCCAACCGGGCGGGGCTGCTGGCCGCGCTCGGCGAGTACGCCGAGGCCAGGGCGGACGCGGAGCGCGGGCTGGCCATCGATCCCGCCAACCCGTACCTGCTGTGCGCGCTGGGCCAGGTGGAGACCGCCGAGGGCCACTACGACAGGGCGCGCACCGCCTTCGACCGGGCGCTGGAGCTCGCCCCCTCGCTGGCCGCGGCCTGGGCGAACCGGGGGCTCCTGGCGTTCGAGACCGGCGACCCCGGGGGCGCCGTCGCGGACTTCACCCGGGCCCTCGACGCCGGGGACGACCCCGCCCTGCTGTTCAACCGGGCGATGGCGCTGCGCGCCGCCGGACGCGACGAGGAGGCGGTCGCCGATCTCACCCGCGCGCTGGAGCTGGCCCCGGACGACGAGGACATCAGGCGCGAGCTGAAGTCCTGACCCCCGTACGCCCTCGATCGAGGCGGCGGCGGGGGCGCCGGAAAACATTCCGGATTCGGAACCGGGAACGGGAAAATCACAGCCGGTAAGGCGGCGTCCCCGTCCGGGAGAATCCCGTTATCCGAATATCCGTTACACACACGGTGATGCGCGCGTGCCGTCTCGTATTCGCCCTCCCCTATCCCCGGGACCCGGGCGGGTAGGAGCGATTTCCCGATGCGCGATCACCGTGCGCCACGCCTCCGGACACCCCGTGCACGAATACCGCCGACCACCGCCCGCGCGAGACAAAGAGCACAAACGACCGGCGGGGTCAGCGGAGCGCGCCGCCGAGATAGCGTTCGGCCAGCTCGCAGGTGCCCTCGGTATAGCCGGAGCCGAGTTCGGCGGCGATGTCGGCGCCGGTGTGGGTGCCGATCCAGGCGACCAGCAGCAGGCGGCGGAACATCACGAACGTCCAGATCTCGGCCTCGTCCCCGGCCGGGAGGTCCAGGACGGTCCGGTAGCCCCGCACCCACGCGTCGGCCAGCTCGGGGACCTCGGGGCGGTGCTCGACGAAGCTGACCGCCGCGGCCAGGTCGTAGAGGTACCAGCCGAAGCCGCAGTCGTCGAAGTCGATGACGCAGGGCGGGTTCTCGCCCTCCACGAGCAGGTTGGCGGCGCGCAGGTCGGCGTGGATCAGGCCGTAGCGATCGGGGCCCCGGCCGAAGCGGTGCAGCCGCTCGCGCAGCTCCTTGTCCAGCCGCCCCAGCACGGCCCGCGCCTCGGCGTCCATCCCCGGGCCGTCCTGCCAGCGGCCCCACCGCGACTCGGCGCCGAGAGCCGCGTCGTGATCCCAGTGGAAACGGGTGAACCCCTCGGGCGGGGACCAGCCGCGCGCGTGCCGGTGCATCCGCGCCGTGAGGGCGCCGAGCCGCTCGAACCCGGGCACCGGGTCGTCCAGGGACGGCTCGGCACCGGGCAGGAACTCGAACATCACACAGTCGCGCGGCTCGGGGCCGGGAACGGTCAGCACCCGGGAACCGCCGGGAGCCGGGATCACCCGGGGGGTGCGGACCCCGGCCTGCTCGCGGAGCGCCTCCAGCCAGGCCAGCTCGGACAGGATCGCCGGGGTGGAGTGGTAGCCGAGCCGGTGCACCCGCAGGATGGACCGCGTCCCCGTGGCCGGGTCGTCCACCCGGTAGGTGGCGTTCTCGGACACGTTGACCAGGGTGACCTCGGCGTCGGGCAGGCCGTGGATCCGCGTCGCCGCGCGGGCCACGTCGTGCGCGCGGGCCAGCACGTCGCTCCCGGCGGACAGGTCGTGGACCCGCATCGGCCCCTCCAGATCAGTCGTGCGCGGCGCCAGATCCTATCCGAGATCCCCTCCAGGGATCTTCCCGGAATCCGGCGCCCCGCTCAGGGCCGCGCGTGCCCCCTCCCCTCCCCCGCGAGCGCGGGATCCCGCTCGGTGCCGGGCCGCGCGTGCTCCCGTACGGCCTCCACGGCCTCCACGGCCTTTACGGGCTCTACCGGCCGGTCGAGGTCCCGTACGGCGTGCTCCCCTGACTCCTCCGGCCCCGGGAAGGTGATGCGGATCTTGGACTGCCGGTGGGGAAGCCGCTCCCAGTCGTCCATGAGCGTCGCCCGGAGCCCGCACTCGGCGGCCAGGTCGAGCAGGGTCTCGGCGCGGTAGTAGAAGTCCTCGCGCAGGACGTGGTGCTCCCTGCCCTCGGTACGGTCGAAGGTGAAGTCGAACCAGCCCCCCGGCCGTACGATCCGGCCGACGCCGCGGAAGCACTCCTCGATGACGTGGAGCGGGGAGTGGGAGAAGACGCTGTGGGCGTGGACGACGTCGAACGCCCGGTCGGGCAGCGCGGTGAAGCGCAGGTCCTCGACCGGCAGGAGGTGCGGGAACCTGTCGCGCAGGTCGTAGGTGAGGAGGGTCTCCTGGGCGGCGACCAGGATGTCCGGGGAGATGTCGAGGCCGTAGTAGTTTCCCGGGTCGAGATAGCCGATGAACAGGCGCCCGGCCCGCAGGTTGCCGCAGCCGATCTCCAGCAGGCGGTGCTCGGGCCTCAGGCCGTGCCGCACGAGATAGTCGAACTGCATCTTCCCCAGGGCGACCCAGCGCCGGTACGACCTGCTGCCCACGGCCGCGTGCGGGCTGCGCGCGGTGTCGGACCTCATGACGGCCCGGTAGTAGGAGATGTGGTCGCGGTTGCCCAGGCGCAGCCACGTGTTCCTGGTCAGCCGTCTCAGGTGCCTGGGGATCCGCCCCGGATGGCCGAGCGCGTACCTGAGCTGGTGAACGACGCTCGCGCGGTTGTGACTGTGCATGCCTCTCCCCCCGTCGAAACCCCCCGTTGAAACCGTCGGGATCGCCGGGGTCACCGGGACCGCCGGAACCACCGGGACGACACCTCGGCGATCCCGCCGGTGACGAGATCGTAACTCGAAGTACGACGAACATCACTCTTGGTAGGCATCGTCGGAATGTCGCCTCGCGGTGTCACTTCCCTCGCGGGACGGCGGTTCCGGCTCGCGCCGGTCCTCCGAAGGGCCCGCGCGGGCGTCGCATCGTTATGACACCTCGCAGCACCCGAACCGCGCACGCGCGCCCGGCCGTCCACGCCGACGACCTCGCCGACGACCTTCGAGACGGTTTCGAGACGGTGGGGAGAGCGGTGAACCTGGAACTCGCGCTGCGCATGTGTGAGGCCGCGGTGAGGCAGGCCGCGCGGGAGGGCGCGCTCGTCTCGGTGGCCGTGGTCGACGCGGGCGGGCACCTGGTCGCGTTCCAGCGGATGGACGGCGCGCGGATCACCGGGCCCGTCCTCGCCCCCGGCAAGGCCTACACCGCGGTGGCCCACCGCATGCCGACCGCCGACCTCGCGCCGCTGGTCCTGCCGGGAGGCGAGCTGTACGGCCTGGCCGGTGACCGGTACGTGTGCTTCGGCGGTGGCGTACCGCTCGGGGGGTCCGGGGCGGGCCGGGTGGTGGGCGCGGTCGGCGTCAGTGGCGGCACCGTTTCCCAGGACATCGCCTGCGCCGAGGCCGCCGCGGCTCTCTGGGAAGGGGCATAGACGGAAATATCGTCATAAAGAGGGTGGGGAAAATCGTCCGTCCGGTGAAACAGGAGCGTCGCGTGTTACCTCCCCTGGTCGCGGGGCAGTGAGGGCTTGCCCCGGACGATGATCGTCTGGGGATGACCCCCCTTGGAGGATTCTCGTGGACGTTCTCGTGCTGCTCGCCCTGGTCTGTTTCCTGGCCGCCGCGATCTGGTCCGCCATCAGCAGGTCCTGGCCGATCGCGCTGCTCGCCGCCGGAGCGTTCCTGCTCACGCTGTCGGAGACGTCCCTGATCGGCGGCTAGACGATCCTCCGTCTCCCGGCGCGGCCACGCCCCGGTCACCGGGGCGCCGCGCCCGCCCGGGAGCGGGCCCTCGGGTCACCCGTTCTCGTCAGGGCCCCCGGCCGAGGGGCGTCGCGCCCGGGACACCCACCGGCGTGCCGGTCTCAGGCTCCGGCGAGGCTCCGGTCGATCTCGGCGCGGGTGGGCATCGAGGTGCTGGCACCCGCGCGCTGGACGGACAGTCCCGCGGCGGCGGTGGCGAAGCGGACGGCCCGGTCGGCGGGCTGCCGCTCGACGCGGGCCGCGGCGAGGGCGCCCACGAAGGTGTCGCCCGCGGCCGTGGTGTCCACCACGGGCACCCTGGGGGCCTCGACGCGCACGGCGGGCCCGTCGCCCGAGGCGGAGAGCGCGCCGCGCGACCCCAGCGTGATGATCACCCAGCCGACCGTGCCCCTCAGCTTCTCCAGGGCGCGCTCGTGGTCGGCCAGGCCGGTGATCGCGGCGGCCTCGTGCTCGTTGGCCACCAGGATGTCCACGGCCTCCAGCAGCTCGGCCGGGAGCGGCTGGACGGGCGCGGGGGTGAGGACCACCGTCGTCCCGGCCGCACGGGCGGCCCTGGCGGCGGCGGTGACGGCCTCGATGGGAAGCTCCAGCTGCAACAGCAGCATGTCGGAGCGGGAGATGACCTCGATCTCGGCCTCCGAGGGAGCGGTCACGGTCCCGTTGGCGCCGGGGACCACGATGATCGAGTTGCCGCCGTCGCCGTCCACCACGATCTGGGCGACGCCCGAGGGACCGGGGACCATGCGCAATCGCGTCGCGTCGACCCCCGCCCCGGTGAGCGTACGCCGCAGCTCGGCCCCGAAGGCGTCGTCGCCCACGGCCCCGAGAAAGACGACCCTGGCGCCCGCCCGCGCGGCGGCGACGGCCTGGTTGGCGCCCTTGCCGCCGGGGACCGTGTCGAAGGAGCGGCCCGTCACGGTCTCGCCGAGCGCGGGAACCACGTCGACGTAGGCCACGAGATCCATGTTGGCACTGCCGAAGACCGAGATCACTGTTCCTCCTCGCGGTCGGGAACGCGGGCGCCCGTACGGGAACGGGGCGCGCGGGTCAGGAGCGCAGGTAGGCCAGGACCGCGAGGACGCGGCGGTGCTGGTCGCCGTCCTCGGCGTACAGGCCGAGCTTGGCGAAGATGCTGCGGATGTGCTTCTCCACGGCCCCGTCGCTCACCACCAGCTGGCGGCCGATGGCCGGGTTGGACCTGCCCTCGGCCATCAGGCCGAGCACCTCGCGCTCTCGCGGGGTGAGCTGGGCGAGGGGGTCGTCCCTGCGGCGTCGCACCATCAGCTGTGCCACCACCTGGGGGTCGAAGACCGTGCCTCCGGCCGCGACCGTGCGCAGGCCCCCCATGAAGTCGTCCACGTCGACGACGCGGTCCTTGAGCAGGTATCCCACCGCGCCCCTGGCGTCGGCGAGCAGGTCGTCGGCATAGGACACCTCCACGTACTGGGACAGGATCAGCACCGGCGTGCCGGGAACCCTCCGGCGCGCCTCCACCGCCGCCCGCAGCCCCTCGTCGGTGAAGCCGGGCGGCATCCGCACGTCCACCACCGAGACGTCGGGCCGGTGCTCGGCGACGGCCTCCACCAGCCGGTCGCCGTCCCCCACCGCCGCGACCACCTGGCAGCCGAACTCCTCCAGGAGCCTGATCAGGCCTTCCCTGATGAGCACCGCGTCATCGGCCACAACTACCCGCACGGAACCTCCGCCACTATGACCGTCGGCCCTCCGACGGGTGAGTCGACCGCCAGCTCGCCGTCCACCGCCTTCAGGCGGTCGCCGAGACCCGACAGGCCATGCCCCTTGGCGACATGGGCGCCGCCAACCCCATCATCCCCGATCGTCAGCATGAGAAAGTCACCCGTCCTGCTCAGCGTCACGGTGCAGATCGTGGCCTGGCTGTGCTTGGCGATGTTGGTGAGGGACTCGGCGACGACGAAGTAGACGGTGTTCTCCACGGCGGCGGAGAAGCGCCCCAGCACCTGGACGTCCAGCTCGACGGGGACGGTGCAGCGGCCGGCGAGCGCGGCGAGCGCCGGGGCCAGGCCGCGGTCGCTGAGGATCGGCGGGGCGATGCCGCGCGAGAGGGCGCGCAGCTCGTCCAGGGTCTCGCGGGTGGAGGTGATCGCCTCGCCGAGCATCTGCTCGACGGCCCCCGGGTCGCGCTTGAGCTGGCGCTGGGCCCGCGACAGGTCCATGGCCAGGGAGACCAGGCGCTGCTGCGGCCCGTCGTGGATGTCGCGCTCCAGCCTGCGCAGCGCGTTGGCCTCGGCCGACACCGCGGCGGCCCGGCCCTCGGCCAGGTCGTCGATGCGGTCGTGCAGCTCGGCCACCCCGGTCAGCATGGCCCTGCCGAGCCCGGCCTGGACGAGCGCGGCACCCCGCACGATCACCGGGAGGGTGAGGGCGAAGAGCACGCCGATGGTGGTGTTGATGATCACGTCGATCCACAGGCCGCCGCCCAGGCCGAGGAGCGTGCCGAGTCCGCCGTCGTTGCCGGGGATGGCGTAGACGATCCACCCGTAGAGCGGGTAGGTGAGGCCCGCGATCGACCCGATCCACCAGACCACCGCCAGCACGAAGGTGATGATGGAGATCGGGAAGGCCACGATGCCGTAGAGCAGGTCGAGCCACGACTGGCCGCTGGTGAACGGGTTGATCATCCTGCGGAACCATCCCGCGTTCTCCGGGGCGGGCTGGTATCTCGGCCGGGCGACCGGGCGGCCGAGCACCTCCGGCAGCCAGCGACGCTCGACGTCCGCGAAGCCCCTGGCCACCAGGAGGGTCGTCGCGAGCACGGGCAGTCCCACGAACACGGCGGCGGTGCCGGTCCCCGCCGCGAAGCCGATCACCATCAGGGCGAACCAGATGATGGAGAGCGGGAAGCCCACGACCAGGTAGCGGGTGTCGGTGCCGATGCGGCTGAGGAGGGTTCTCATGCCGCCCACGCTACGAGTACCGGGCCCCTCGTTCGACCCTGCGCGCCCGCATACCGGGGTGGGGCCAGCACTACCCGGGGTGGTGGGGAGATCGGCCGGGAAGACTGCTGCGCGCGTCACTGCGCCGCCGGGGCCCCGGCGGGAGGCTTCTCGTATCGCCACACCTGAGATTTTCGCTGGCCCTCCCCGAGAATCGAGATCCCCTTGACCGCCGTGATCCCCGGCCCGGCAGTGCGTCCGGCAGCGCCCCCGACATCCCGTACGGCACCTCGCGTGGCGTCCGCGCCCGCCGGGCGTGACCCGTTCATCGACATGCTGCGCGTGTTCGGCATGGCCCTGGTGGTGCTCCAGCACTGGAGCATGCCGCTGCTCTCCTTCGCCGACGGCCGGATCTCCACCGGCAACGCGCTGGCCACGGGGAACGCGTGGATGATCACGTGGATCAGCCAGGTGATGCCGGTGGTGTTCTTCGCGGGGGGCGCGGCCAACGCGATCAGCCGGCGGAGCGCGGCGCGGCGCGGCGAGGCGACTCCCGCGTGGCTCGCGGGGCGCCTGCGCCGCCTGGCCTGGCCGGTGATCCCGCTGGCGGCGGTCTGGCTGCCCCTGCCCCACCTGCTTCTCGCGCTCGGCGTGCCGGAGCAGCCGGTCCTGACCGCGTCGCGGCTGGCCGGGCAGCTGCTGTGGTTCCTGGCGATCTATCTTGTCGCGGTGGCGGTGACCACGCCGATGCTCAGGCTCAACATGCTCCACGGCTGGCGGGTGCCGGCCGCGCTGGCGGCGGGGGCCGTGGTGGTGGACGTCCTGCGCTTCACCAGCGGCCTGGACATCGCCGGTTTCCCCAACATCGTGCTGGTCTGGCTGGCGGTGCACCAGCTCGGCTTCCTGTACGCCGACGGGCGGCTGGGCCGCCCCTGGATCATGGCGCTGGCCGGGTACGGCCTGGGCGCGGCGCTGACGGCCTTCGGCCCCTACCCGCTCAGCATGATCGGGATGCCGGGGGCCTCCGTCTCCAACATGGCCCCGCCCACGGTCGCGCTGCTCGCGGTCGGGGTGGGCCAGATCGGGCTGGCGCTGGCGCTGCGCCGGTGGATCGTCTCCTTCGCGGAGTGGCCGGGGGTCGCGCGGGCGCTGGGCTGGGCCGGCGGCCGGATGATGACCCTCTACCTGTGGCACATGAGCGCGCTGTTCGTCATCGTCTCGGTGGTCGTGGTGGGCCTGGGCATCTCCACCCCCGCGCCGGGCACCTCGGCCTGGCTGTCCGGCTGGCCGCACTGGCTGATCATGCTCTCCCTGGCGATGTGGCCGCTGCTGCGGGGGTTCGCCCGGTTCGAGACGCCCCCGGCGACCGGGCCGTACACCGGCGGGGCGGTCAGGACGCTCACGGCCTGCGCGCTGGTGGGGCTGGGCCTGCTCACGCTCACGGTGACCGGTTTCGTCCCCGGGGTGGCGCCCCTGCTGGGGGCGGGCGCGATCGTGGTGGGCCTGACGCTCACCGGCTCCTCCCGCCGCACCTCGCCCGTCTCGCCCGGTATGCCCGCCTCACCCGCTCTGTCGGTTTCGCCTGCCCCGTAGAATATATGGACAGTGTGTTCATAAGCATGTATATGTACATGGAGTACATAAATTCTCGGAGGGAGATCGATCATGAGCACCGCACCGGATCGCGTCGCCGTCGTCACCGGAGGCTCCCGGGGCATCGGCCGCCAGGTCGTGGAGCGGCTCGCCGCCGACGGTCACGCCGTCGTGGTCAACTACGCGAGCAACGACACCGAGGGCAGGGCCGCGGCCAAGGAGGCCTCCGCGGCCGGGGGCAAGGGCCTGGCCGTACGGGCCGACGTCGGTGACCCCGCCGAGGTCTCCGCGCTCTTCGACACGGCCGAGGAGGCCTTCGGCGGCGTCGACGTCGTCGTCCACGCCGCCGGGATCATGGGCCCGCCCGTCCCGGTCGCCGACCTCGACTTCGAGGTGCTGGACCGCGTCCTGCGCGTCAACGTACGCGGCACCTTCGCCGTCGCCCAGCAGGCCGCCAGGAGGCTGCGCCGGGGCGGCGCCCTGATCACCTTCTCCACCTCGGTCGTCGGGCTGGCCTTCCCCGGCTACGGCGCCTACGTCGCCTCCAAGAGCGCCGTCGAGGGCCTCACGCTCATCCTGGCCCGCGAGCTGCGCGGCAGGGACGTCACCGTCAACACCGTCGCCCCCGGGCCCACCGCCACCGCGCTCTTCCTGGACGGCAAGGACGAGGAGACCGTCGCGAGGCTGGCCGCCCAGCCGCCCCTGGAGCGACTGGGCCAGCCCTCGGACATCGCCGAGGCCGTGGCCTTCCTCGCCGGTCCCGCCCGCTGGGTCAACGGGCAGGTGCTCCGGGTCAACGGCGGAATCATCTGATTTGATCAGCATTTATGCCGAAAAAAGCGGCCGTAACTGCATAAAGTCATGCGCTTGACCTGGAATGTAAGGTGATCCACGGCCGCCTCCGGTCCGACCACCTCAAGTTCTTCGGCAGTATTGAACCGTGAGCCTCGTAGACCGCCTGCCAGAAGAGATCGACGCCGACCCCGATGCCATCTTCGACGCCTTCGTCGCGTGGAACTCCGAGCGGGGACTGACCCTCTACCCGGCGCAGGAGGAGGCTCTTATCGAGGTGGTGTCGGGAAACAACCTGATCCTGGCCACCCCGACCGGCTCGGGCAAGAGCCTGGTCGCCGCCGGAGCCCACTTCACCGCGCTCACCAGGGACGTGCGCACCTTCTACACCGCGCCGATCAAGGCGCTGGTGTCGGAGAAGTTCTTCGACCTGTGCGCGGTGTTCGGCACCGAGAACGTCGGGATGATGACCGGCGACGCGAGCGTGAACCCCGGGGCGCCGATCATCTGCTGCACCGCGGAGATCCTCGCCAACGTCGCGCTGCGCGACGGCGCCGCGGCCGACATCGGCCAGGTGGTGATGGACGAGTTCCACTTCTACTCCGAGCCCGACCGGGGCTGGGCCTGGCAGGTGCCGCTCCTGGAGCTGCCGAACGTCCAGTTCGTCCTGATGTCGGCGACCCTGGGAGACGTCACCAGGTTCGAGGAGGACCTGACCCGGCGCACCGGCAGGCCCACCGCGGTGGTGAAGAACGCCGAGCGCCCGGTCCCGCTCGTCTACTCCTACCGGATGACCCCCCTCCACGAGACGCTGGAGGAGATGCTCACCACCAACCAGTACCCCGTCTACGTCGTCCACTTCACCCAGGCCTCGGCCATGGAGCGGGCGCAGGCGCTGATGAGCATCAACATGTCGACCAAGGCCGAGAAGGAGGCGATCGCCTCCATGATCGGCCACTTCCGGTTCACCACCCGGTTCGGCAAGGCGCTCTCCCGGCTGGTGCGGCACGGCATCGGCGTGCACCACGCCGGGATGCTCCCGAAGTACCGCCGCCTGGTGGAACGCCTCGCCCAGGCTGGCCTGCTGAAGGTCATCTGCGGCACCGACACGCTCGGCGTCGGCGTCAACGTCCCGATCAGGACCGTGCTGTTCACCGCGCTGTCGAAGTACGACGGCAACAAGGTGCGGCGGCTGCGCGCCCGCGAGTTCCACCAGATCGCCGGGCGGGCCGGGCGCGCCGGGTTCGACACCATCGGCTACGTCGTCTGCCAGGCCCCCGACCACGTCGTGGAGAACGAGAAGGCCCTTGCCAAGATCGGCGACGATCCCAAGAGACGACGGGGGTTCGCCCGCAAGAAGCCGCCGGAGGGCTTCGTCGGCTGGAGCGAGGAGACCTTCGAGAAGCTGCAGACCGCCGAGCCCGAGCCGCTGAACTCCCGCTTCAAGGTGAGCAACGCCATGCTCCTCGCGGTGATCAACCGCCCCGGCGACTGCTACGCGGCCATGCGCCACCTGCTCACCGACAACCACGAGGACCGCAAGTGGCAGCGGCGGCACATCACCCAGGCCATCGCGATCTACCGGTCGCTGCTGGCCGGGGGCGTGGTGGAGAAGCTGGACGAGCCCGACGACCACGGCCGGATGGCCCGCCTCACCGTCGACCTCCAGGAGGACTTCGCGCTGAACCAGGCGCTGTCCACCTTCGCGCTGGCCACCCTCGAACTCCTCGACATGGAGTCGCCGAACTACGCCCTGGACATGGTCTCGATCATCGAGTCCATCCTCGACGACCCCCGCCAGATCCTGTCGGCGCAGCTCAAGAAGGCGCGCGGCGAGGCGGTGGCGCTGATGAAGGCCGACGGCGTCGAGTACGAGGAGCGGATGGAGCTCCTCAACGACGTCACGTACCCCATGCCGCTGGCCGACATGCTGCTGGGCGCCTACGAGACCTACCGGCGCGGCCACCCCTGGGTGGGCGACTACACGGTCAGCCCCAAGAGCGTCGTCCGCGACATGTACGAGCGGGCGATGACCTTCGCCGACTACGTGCAGTTCTACGAGCTGACCCGCTCCGAGGGCACCGTCCTGCGCTATCTCGCCGACGCCTACCGCACCCTGTCGCGGACCATCCCCGAGCACCTCAAGACCGAGGACCTGGTCGACCTCATCGAGTGGCTCGGCGAGCTGGTCCGCCAGGTCGACTCCAGCCTCCTGGACGAGTGGGAGCAGCTGCAGAACCCGACCGGGGAGGTGGAGGCGCCCTCGCTGGAGGAGAGCACCAGGCCGGTCACCGCCAACACCCGCGCGTTCCGCGTGCTGGTCCGCAACGCGATGTTCCGCCTGATCGAGCTCGCCTCCCTGGAGAACGAGCAGGAGCTGGAGCAGCTGGCCCCCGACGTCGACTGGGGCGCCGCGCTCGACGCCTACTACGACGACCACGAGGAGATCGGCACCGGCCCGGACGCCCGGGGCCCCGGCCTGCTCCGCATCGAGGAGGAGAAGGAGTTCTGGCGCGTCCGCCAGGTCGTCTCCGACCCCGCGGGCGACGGCGACTGGGGCATCGACGCCCAGGTGGACCTCGCCGCCTCCGACGAGGAGGGCCGCGCGGTGGTCCACGTCATCGGCCTGAACCGCCTCTGACGGCCCCGGCCCGGCCGTTTCCGGGGTGGGGACACCGGGCGGGACCGGCGAGAATGGCGGGATGAGTGACGACGCGATCAGGCAGGTGCTGGGCCTGCTGTACCAGGAAGACACGTTGAAGGTGCTGGCCGCCCTGGTGCTGGGCGACAAGCCGGAGGAGTCCGGCCTCGACAGGGAGGCGGTCAGGCGCGCGCTGGACCGCCTGGAACGCGGCGGGCTGGCCGTACGGGGTGAGGACGGCGAGTGGGAGGCGCGGCGCGAGCGGTTCCGTGAGCTGCTGCACGCCACGGCCAGGCCCGCCACCCCGGTCTCCCCCGGGGAGAGGGTCCTGCAGTCCTTCCTCGTCGAGGGGCGGCTGCGGGCGATCCCCACCAAGCGCGACAAGCAGCTGGTCGTGCTCGACTACGTGGTCCAGGTCTTCGAGCCGGGGGTCCGCTACCCGGAGAAGGAGGTCAACGTCGCGCTGCGCGCCTTCCACGACGACTACGCGGCGCTGCGCCGCTATCTCGTCGAGGAGGGCATGCTCAGCCGGGCGGACAACGTCTACTGGCGCAGCGGCGGCTCCGTCGAGGCCTGAAAGCGGGCGGCCAGCGTCCGGAGGTGGTCGATCAGCTCGGGCGGCTCCCGTACGGTGAAGTCCAGGCCGAGCTGCCCGACGGTGAGCGCCAGCCACTCCAGCGAGTCGCCGCCGGTGCGCAGCAGGCAGCTGTGCTCGTCCAGCTCCTCCAGCACCCAGCCGGGCCCGGAGAAGCGTTCGGCGACCACGGCCAGGGGCGCGTGCACGACGACCACCGCCCGGTGGCGGCTGATGGGGTCGACGATCGACTCCTCGACGTAGCCGGGGGGCGGCTCGCGCGGCGGGAAGCGCACCCCGGTCCCCAGCGGGGAGGTGAGCCGGTCCACCCGGTAGGTCCGCCAGTCCTCCCTGCCGGTGTCCCACGCCACGAGATACCAGCGCCGCCCGGTGGAGGCCAGCCGGTACGGGTCGGCGACCCGGCCGCTCTCCCGCCCGTCGCGGCGGCGGTAGCCGAAGCGGATCCGCTCGCGGTCGCGGCAGGTCTGGGCCAGCAGTGCGAGGGTGGCCGCCTCCACGGTGGGCGTCGCCCCGACCGGCGCCACCGGCTGCGTCTGCGACCGCAGGGTGTGCACGCGCAGGCGCAGCCGGGAGGGCAGCACCTGTTCCAGCTTGGCCAGGGCGCGGGCCGAGGTCTCCTCGATCCCGGCCACCGTGCCGCTCGCCGCCATCCGCAGGCCCACCGCGATGGCGACGGCCTCCTCGTCGTCGAGGAGCAGCGGCGGCATGGCGGTGCCCGCCTCCAGCCGGTACCCCCCGGCCGGGCCGGTGGTCGCGTGCACGGGGTAGCCCAGCTCGCGCAGGCGGTCGACGTCGCGCCTGAGCGTGCGCGGGCTCACCCCCAGCCGCCCGGCCAGCTCGGGCCCCGGCCACTCCCGGTGGGCCTGCAGCAGCGACAGCAGTCTCAGTACCCGTCCCGTGGTGTCGGCCATGCCGTCCACGATGCCACCGGTCGCGGCCAGGATCTGACCTAAACCGTGGCTAGCGTGCCCGGAATGAGCCACATCGAGATAACGGGCGCACGGGAGAACAACCTCAAGAACGTCTCCCTGAAGATCCCCAAGAAGCAGATCACCGTCTTCACCGGCATCTCGGGGTCGGGCAAGTCCTCCATCGTCTTCGACACGATCGCCGCGGAGTCACAGCGCCAGCTCAACGAGACCTTCACCTCCTTCGTCCGCAACCGCCTGCCCCACTACGGCCGGCCGGACGCCGACGCCATCGGCAACCTCTCGGCCGCCGTCGTCGTCGGCCAGCGGCGGCTGGGCGGCAACTCCCGCTCCACCGTCGGCACCGTCACCGACATCCACCCGCTGCTGAGGCTGCTCTACTCACGCGTCGGCACGCCGTTCGCCGGTTACTCCAACGCGTTCTCCTTCAACGACCCCGCCGGGATGTGCCCGGAGTGCGAAGGGGTGGGCCGGAAGATCGCCCTGGACCTGGACCTGGCCCTCGACCGGACGAAGTCGCTCAACGAGGGCGCGATCCTGCTGCCGGGCTTCCGGGTCGGCAGCTGGCAGTGGAACCTGTACGCCTACTCGGGACTGTTCGACAACGACAAGCCCCTGGTGGACTACACCGACGCCGAGCTGGACACGCTGCTGAGCGGCAGCGGGCCCGTCGTCACCTTCCAGACGAAGGCCGGGATGGCCCCGCAGAAGTACGAGGGCCTGATCGACAAGTTCAACCGGCTCTACGTCAAGCGGGACATCGAGGAGAGGGCCAACCGGGACGCGGTGATGGAGTTCGTCTCGGCGCTGCCCTGCCCGCTGTGCGCGGGGGCCAGGCTCAACCAGACCACGCTGGCCTGCCGGATCGGCGGGCGCAACATCGCCGAGCTGGCCGCGATGGAGGTCCGGCACCTGGTCGACGTGGTCGCCGGGATCGACGACCCGGTCGCGGCGACGATGGTCCCGGCGATCCTGGACCGGCTGCGGCACCTGGTCACCATCGGCCTGGGGTATCTCAGCCTGGACCGGCCGACGCCCACCCTCTCCGGCGGGGAGTCGCAGCGGATCAAGATGGTCAAGCACCTGGGCAGCAGCCTGACCGACATGACGTACATCTTCGACGAGCCGACCGTCGGGCTGCACCCGCGCGACGTGACGCGCATGAACGAGCTGCTGCGGGAGCTGCGGGACAAGGGCAACACCGTGCTCGTCGTCGAGCACGACCGCGACGTCATAGAGATCGCCGACCACGTGGTGGACGTCGGGCCGCGCGCCGGGACGCACGGCGGCGAGATCGTCTACGAGGGCGGCGTCGAGGGCCTGCGGCAGGCCCGCACCCTCACCGGGCGGCACCTGCGCCGCAATCCGCCGCTCAAGACCTCGTTCAGGGAGCCGACCGGCGCGCTGGTCGTCGCCGGGGCCACCGCGCACAACCTCAGGGACGTCACGGTCTCCTTCCCCGCCGGGGTGCTCACCGTGGTCACCGGGGTCGCGGGGTCGGGCAAGAGCAGCCTGGTCAACGAGGCGTTCCTGGCCGGGCACCCGGGGGCGGTGGTGATCGACCAGAGCGCGGTCGGCACCTCGGTCCGGTCCAACCCGGCCACCTACACCGGGCTGATGGACGAGGTACGCGGGCTCTTCGCCGCCGCGGGCGGGGTGAGCCCCGCGCTGTTCAGCTTCAACTCCAAGGGGGCCTGCCCGGGGTGCCAGGGCCTCGGGGTCATCCACACCGACCTGGCGTTCATGGACGGGATCACCTCCGTGTGCGAGGTGTGCCGGGGGCGGCGGTTCCGGCCCGAGGTCCTGCGGCACACGCTGCGCGGCAGGTCCGTCTCCGACGTGCTGGAGATGACGGTCGGCGAGGCCGCGGAGTTCTTCACCGAGCCGAAACCCCTGCGCGTCCTGCGGACGCTGAAGGAGGTCGGGCTGGGCTACCTCAGGCTCGGCCAGCCGCTCAGCAGCCTGTCGGGGGGCGAGTGCCAGCGGATCAAGCTGGCGGGGGAGCTCCACAAGAGGAGCAGCGTCTACGTGATGGACGAGCCGACGACCGGGCTGCACATGTCGGACGTCGAGCACCTGATCGAGATCATGGACAGCCTGGTGGACGGCGGCAACACGGTCATCGTCATCGAGCACAACCTCGACGTGATCAAGAACGCCGACTGGATCGTCGACCTCGGCCCCGACGGCGGCGACCGGGGCGGCACCGTGATCTTCGAGGGCACGCCGCTGCGCCTCCTCGACGAGCCGGACTCGTTCACCGCCGAGTACCTCCGCCGCGACCTGGCCCGCCCGTAGCGCGCCCGGTGGCTTTTAAGGGCTTTCAGGGTCTTTCAGGAGCGCAGGTGACGCGGACGCTGCCTTTTAGAGGGCGCAGGTGACGCGGACGCGGGACCAGGAGGTGTTGGCGTACCCCTTGGGATTCCACACGTGCCGGGGCGACTCCGGCTGGGTGGCCCCGGCGCTGTCCCAGGCACGGGCGACGATCACGGTCTCGCCCTCCCCCAGGTCGGCGGTGACGTGCCAGTGCCGCCACGCCCACGGGCCCACCTGCTCGCCGAGGTCCGCCTGGGTCCAGGTGCCGCCTCCGTCGAGGGAGACGTCGACGCGGGCGACGGTACGGCCGTCCCCGGCGTAGGCGTAGCCGGTGATCCGGATGGGGCCCGGCCGCGTACGGGCGCCGTCGGCGGGGCTCAGGATGGCGGTGTTGAGGACGACGGGTCCCAGGGAGATGCCGTCACCGGGCCCCGCGTCGGCGGGGTCGGCCTCGGCGGGCAGGAGGCGGTAGGCCGTGGCCTGGAAGTAGTTGTCCGAGGGCTCCTCCCGCGCGGTGACGCGCTGGAGCCACTTGACGCTGCGGGCGCCGATCCAGCCGGGGACCACGACGCGGAGCGGGGCGCCGTGGGCCGGGGGCAGCGGCCGGTCGTTCATCGCCCAGGCCAGCAGGACCTGCCCGCCGACGGCCTTGGCCACGGGGACGGAGGCGCCGTAGGGCTGGGCGGGATCGGCGAGCCGGGAGACGTCGGGAGCGGCGAAGGCGATGTGCGCGGCCTCGGGGAGCAGCCCGGCGCGCGCGAGGACGTCGGCCAGGCCGACACCGTTCCAGCGGGCGGTGGAGGTGGCGCCGGGCCCCCAGGGATCCTCACCGGGAATGTCGCGGACCTCGGCCAGCGCGGCACGGCGGTTGCCCGCGCACTGCAGGGTCGCCACCAGGACGCGCTCGGGGAACCCGGCGCGCAGGTCCTCCAGGGACAGCGTCAGCGGGCGCTCGACCAGGCCGTCCACGGTGAGGCGCCAGGAGCCCGGATCCAGGTCCGGGATGGGGCCGTGGTTGCGGCTGTAGAAGGCGTCGAGCGGGGTGAGGATGTGATCGGCCAGGGCGCACGGCGGAGCCTCGGCGTTGTACGGATCGGTCCCGTGGACCACCATGTCGTCTCTCTTGCCCCACGTGTTCACATGACTCGGAGTACCCGGAGAAGATCGAAAATACCCGGAACACGGGTTATCCACCCGTTATGATCATGGCCCATGTCAACTTTCCGAACCGGAACGAGACGACGCGCCGCGGTCGCGCTGGTCACCGCCTCGATGCTGCTGGGCACCTCGGTGCCGCCCGCCCAGGCCGGCGACACCGGCGAGGTGGCCGGTTTCCTGCGGGACGCCATGGCCGGGCTGCGCTTCGAGCAGGTCCTCGACCTGGCCCCGCCGGGATCCCCGCAGGCACGAACACTCGCCGACGTGGTCGAGAAGGACGCGAGGACGGCCGGCGACTACGCCCGGCTGTTCGCGAACGCCGCCGACCCCGCGCCGATCGTCCAGCAGCCACAGCTCGACGTGACGGTGCTGGAGCTGGACCGGCGAGGCCGCCCGGTGTCGTCGGGCACGGTGCTGATGAGCCCGCAGTACCCACGCGGGATCGTCGTGCCGGTGGACCGGAACTTCCACACGACCCAGGTGCGATGGCGGCAGTGGGACGACGCCGGATGGTACGCCAACCAGGGCCGGGGAACCATCGACGTGGTCCCGGGCCGGGAGAACGCGCCCATCGACTTCATGCTCCCCTACCCGGCCTCCGTCCTGAAGCTGATGGTCGGGTTCGGGGTGCTGCGGCTGGTGGACAAGGGCGAGATCAGGCTTGAGGACACCTACGACTACCGGCCCACCGCGCTCAGCTCGCTGTGCGGCGGCCCGACCAGCGACACCGTCGGCGCCTATCTGGACGCCTCGATCACCTCCTCCAGCAACGCCGCGTCCTGCGCGCTGGTGAAGCTGCTGCACGACCGAGGCGCGGTGGACGAGCTCAACCAGACCTTCCAGGACCTCGGCCTGGAGACCATGCAGCTGAAGAACACCAACCCGGCCAACGGCGGACGCTGGTCCAACCCGGTGACGATGAGCTCACTGGACACGGCCAAACTGCTCGCGCTGGTCAACGGCGTACGCGGCACGGCATGGACCGCCCCCGGCGGCAGGCCGGTCACCGGCGAGGTGCTGAGCCCCGCCTCCCGCCAGGTGTTCACGAGGCTGCTCGGCGAGCAGGGCTTCAACGACATGCTCTCCACCACGAACCGGTGCGGCGCCCCGTACCCGGCTCCGGGCATCCCGCAGCGGGTGGCGGCGCGGTGGGTGGCCCCCGACGGCTCGGTGACGGTCGCGGGCAACGACTTCGGCCGGGACGTACGCCCCTGCGACGAGCGGGCGCAGGTCACCTTCGCGCACAAGACCGGGTGGGTCGGCAACTCCGGGGCCGACGCGGGCATCGTAAAATCCCTGCCGGGCAAGGACGGGCGCCACTACATCGTCGTCGCGTTCACCAACCTCGGCACCCAGTACGTCGACGCCAACCGGCCCGCCACCGAACCCGGCGTCTACCCGGTCGCCTACACCGAGAAGCTGGCTCGGCTGGGCCAGGCGATCGACCGCTACGAGGCGGCCTCCCACGGCCGGCGCGCCAGAGGCTGACCGGCCGGGAGCCGAACACCCCCGTGCCCGCCGCTCCGGCGGGCACGGGACGTGGATCACCGGTCAGCCGTAGTGCTTCCTCGCGCCGTCGTGCAGGTCTCGTACAGGCGGGCCACCCGCCGGAGCGCGCCGCCGGTGTCAGCCGTAGTACTTCCTCGCGCCGTCGTGCAGGGGCACCGGCTCGGTCCGCTGGGCGTTGTCGCGGGTGATGTCCTTCGCCGCGGGGTGGACCTTCTCCAGGTCCGCCTTGTGGTCGAAGAGCAGCTTCGTCAGGCTTCCCGCCAGGACGGGGTCCATCTTCTCGTTCACCACGAGCAGGTTGGGCACCGAGATCGTGGACACGTCGGCCGGGGTCTCGTAGACGTCCTTGGCGATCGTGCCCGCGGCGTACACCTCACCGTGCTCGGCCCGCATCGCGGGCAGCACCCCGTCCAGCGGGACGAAGGCGACCTCGCCCTTGAGCGAGGTCAGCAGGTCGGTGAGGCCCGGCGTGGGCAGCCCGCCCGACCAGACCAGGGCGTCGAGGTCGCCGTCCTTGACGGCCTGCACGCTCTCCGGCAGGCCCAGCGACTGGCGGGTGACGTCCTTGTCCGGGTCGAGACCGGCGGCCTTCAGCAGGCGCAGCGCGATCACCTCGGTGCCGGAGTTGGGCGAGCCGGTGGAGACCCGCTTGCCCTTCAGATCGGCGACGGACTTCACGCCGGAGCCGGTGGTGGCGACCACCTGGGTGTAGTTGTCGTACAGGCGGGCGACGGCGCGGATCGGCTGGGGCGCGGTGAAGGCGCCCTTGCCCGCGACGGCGTCGGCGGCGGAGTCGGCGAGGGTGAAGGCGATGTCGGAGTCGCCCCTGACGACCCGCTGGATGTTCTCCACCGAGGCGCCGGTCGCCTCGGCCGTGGCCTGGTAGCCGGGGAGGTTCTTGCCGATCTGGTCGGCCAGGCCCCCGCCGAGGACGTAGTAGACGCCGGTGGTGTTGCCGGTGGCGATCGACAGCCGCCTGCCCTCGGCGCCGCTCTGGCCCGCGCTCTGCCCGGCCTGTTCGGCCCGTTCGGCCGACCGGTCACCGCCGCACCCGGTGAGCAACAGGACCCCCGCCGCCAGCAGGACGGCCACACGTTTGACGGTCAATGCACTGCCTCTCGTTTGCGCACCACCAGATGGAGGGAGACGGCCACGATCAGGAGGCCCGCCCCGGCGAGGGCGGGCAGCGGCGCCAGGAACAGCAGCAGCACCGCCGCCACCGCGCACAGCACCCGCTCGACGGGCCCGGCAGGTCCGAGCAGCCGCCCGCCGGTGGCGGCGGCCAGCGCGGCGACCGCGAGCGCCGAGACCCCGGTGGCCGCCAGGATCTCCCCGACCGTGCCCTGGGCGAGCAGCCCGGCCCCGCCGGGGGTCAGCACGAACGCGAACGGCACCAGGAACGCGGGCAGCGTGTACTTCCAGGTCGCCATCATGGTCCGGTAGGCGTTGCCCCCGGTGATGGCCGACGCCGCGAAGGCCGACAGCGCCGTGGGCGGGCTGACCTCCGACAGCACGGCGTAGTAGAAGATGAACATGTACGCCTCGGCCTGGCTGACGCCGAGATCCGTCAGCGCGGGCCCGATGATGACCGCCGCGATGACGAACGACGCGGTCACCGGCACGGCGAGGCCGAGCACGAGCACCGCGACCGCGCACAGCAGCGCGGTGACGGCCAGGATCCCGCCCGAGGCCCCGACGATCAGCGAGCTGGCCTTGAGGCCGAGCCCGGTGAGCGTGACGACGGCGACGATCAGCCCGGCGGCGGCGCAGGTCGCGGCGACCGGCAGCACCCCGGTCGTCCCCGCCGCCAGGGCCCGCGCCGCCCTGCGCGGGGTGAGGGCGTGCTCCCTGTCGAGGAAGGAGAGCGCGACGGCCAGCAGGGTGGCGTACACCACGGCGCGGAACGGCGACTGGCCCAGCGCCATCAGGACGACGATCACGAAGAGCGAGCTGAAGTGGTAGCCGAACCGCCTGACCAGCGGCCAGAACCTCGGCGCGTCCACCTCGACGGCCCGCGTCCCGTACTTGCGGGCGTCGATCTCGATGGCCAGGAAGATGCCCAGGTAGTACAGGACCGTGGGGATGGTGGCGTACAGCAGCACCGTGAGGTAGCTCACCCGCATGTACTCGGCGATGATGAACGCCGCCGCGCCGAGCGTGGGAGGCGACAGGATCGCCCCGATGCCCGCCGCCGCGAGCACTCCCCCGCCCTGCTCGGGCGGGTATCCCGCCCGACGCAGGATCGGCCAGGCGACGCTGCCCACGCTCACCGTCGTCGCGACGCCCGAGCCGCTGACCGTGCCGAGCAGGAACCCGGCGAGGGTGACCGTACGGCCCGGCGCGGAGCGCGAGCGGCGGAACGCGGCCAGGGAGACGTCCACGAAGAACTTCCCCGCCCCTGAGTGGTCGAGGACCGCGCCGTAGACGGTGAACAGGATGATGTAGGTGGCCGCCACGTCGAGCGGCACCCCGTACACGCCGTCGGTGCCCATCACGAACGAGACGACGATCCGGTCGATGTCGTAGCCGCGGTGCCCGATGACCCAGTCAAAGGGCAAATAGCCGCCGTAGTAGGCGTAGAGGACGAACGCGACGCAGACCGCGGGCAGGATCCATCCGACGGTGCGGCGGCAGGCCTCCAGGACCAGCAGCACGATGACCGTCCCGGCCACCACGTCGAGGGTCGTCGGCTCGAAGGCGCGCCGGATGAAGTCGTCGAAGACCACCAGCGGGTAGAGGCAGGCCGCGAGCGCCAGCAGGGCCGCCGCCCAGTCCGCGACGCCCGGCCGGTCGGTGCCCCGCCGCCCCGGCTTGTAGCAGAGGAAGACGAGCGGCAGCACGACCGCGAGGAAGATCATCCGGTACGGGAGCACGGCGCCTGGCCGGAAGGCCCGGTACAGGACGTAGAGCGACAGCCCGAGGGCGACCAGCGTGACGGCCCGCGCCACCCAGCCGGAGAGCCGCCGGGCGGGCCGCTCCGCGTCGAACTCCGCGATCAGCTCGTCCGCCGACGCGGTGCCCGTCGTCGTGTCGCCCGCCGATCCCGCCGATGTGGTGCCTGTCAAACCGCCGTCTCCACGTGTGAGCCGCGACCTTTGACCGCAGATTACATAGATCACTGACGCCCGTCCGTCAGGGCACGGTCACATTCGCGTCACACCTGCCGTACACCTGCCGTGCGGGCCGCACCGGGCCGGTTGGAACGCGCGAGGAGGCATGAAGAGGCATGAAGAGCGTGAAATGTCCGGAGAGCCCGGAGAGCGGAGCCGAAACCGAAGCGACCGGAAGCGGACGCCGGAAGCCCGGAACGACGGCCCGCCCCGGCGCTGTCCCCGGACCGCCCTGGCGCCGTCAACCCCGGCGCCGTCAGCCGCCCGAGGTGTCGTTCTCCGCGTCCGCGCTGGGAACCGCGAGGTCGTAGGGGTCGTCCAGCCACCCGGCGGGCAGGTGGACGCGGTCGCGCGGGTTGGTCTTGCCCCGGGGGGTGTCCACGCCGTCGGGCCACGGCTGGGCGGCGTCGAGCTCGGCGAGCCCCTCCCGCAGCCCGGACAGGCTCTCCGAGGTGGCCAGGCGGCGGCGGAGCTCGGCACCGGCGGTGAAGCCCTTGAGGTACCAGCCGACGTGCTTGCGGAAGTCGACCACGGCGTGCCGCTCGCTCTCGAAGCACTCGGCCATCAGGGTCGCGTGCCGGTCCATGGTCGCGGCGACCTCGCCCAGCAGGGGCCGACGCCGCTCGTCGCCCCCCTCGCACATGGCCGCCAGGTCGGCGAACAGCCACGGGCGCCCCAGGCAGCCCCGGCCCACGACGACGCCGTCGCACCCGGTCTCGTCCATCATGCGGCGCGCGTCGGCGGCGCTCCAGATGTCGCCGTTGCCGAGCACCGGGATCTCCGTCACGCTCTCCTTGAGCCGCGCGATCGCCTCCCAGTCGGCGGTGCCGCCGTAGTGCTGGATCGCGGTACGGGCGTGCAGCGCGACCGCGGAGACGCCCTCCTCGACGGCGATCCGCCCGGCGTCCAGGTAGGTCAGGTGGTCGTCGTCGATGCCCTTGCGCATCTTCACGGTCACCGGCAGCGCCCCGGCGTTGCCCACGGCCTCGCGCAGGATCGCCCGGAACAGGTTGCGCTTGTACGGGAGCGCGGAGCCGCCGCCCTTGCGGGTCACCTTGGGCACCGGGCAGCCGAAGTTGAGGTCGACGTGGTCGGCCAGGTCCTCTTCCGCGATCATGCGGACGGCCCTGCCGACGGTCACCGGGTCGATCCCGTACAGCTGGATGCTGCGGGGGCTCTCCTCGGGCTCGAACCGGATCATCTTGAAGGTCTTGGGGTTGCGCTCCACCAGCGCCCGCGTCGTGATCATCTCGCAGACGAACAGCCCGCCGCCCTGCTCCCGGCAGAGGGTACGGAAGGGCGCGTTGGTGATCCCCGCCATCGGGGCGAGGACGACCGGCGGCCATACCTCCAGTGATCCCAGCTTCAACGACTCCACCTGGCTTTTCTACCGCACCGCGACGAGCGGGACGAATCATCGCTGGATATGGTGTCCCTGACGTGGATCAACGTGACATGGGAGGCCCCGGATGCTGCTGCGACTGCGGATCGCACTGCCCGACCAGCCGGGCTCCCTGGGGAAGGTGACCCGTGTCCTCGGCGTCGCGGGCGCGGACATCACCCAGGTGGTCGTCCTCGAACGCGGCGAGGGCCGGGCGCTGGACGACATCACCGTCTACTGGCCCGACTCCGCCCCCAGGGAGAGCCTGATCGAGGGGCTGGAGAGCGTCCCGGGGGTGGAGATCGAGGGCATCTGGGGCACGCGCGAGGCGCCGGGGACCTACCCGGAGCTGGAGATCCTCAAGTACATCACCACCGCGGGCGACCGCGCCCTGGCCACCCTGCTCGACTCCATGCCGGTGCTGTTCAGCGCCGACTGGGCGGCGGCGGCGACCGAGAAGAGCCCCCGCGCGGTCGTCCACTCCAGCTGGCGCGCTCCCGAGCAGGTGCCCTTCCCCGACGAGACCCCCGTCCGCCCGACGGCCTTCACCCTCGACTCCGGCCTGCACGTGATCGCCGCCCCGCTGCCCCCGCTGGCCCTGACCTTCCTGCTGGCCCGCGCGGACGGCCCCGCCTTCCACCGCATCGAGGTGCACCGCCTCACCCGCATCCTGGAGATCTTCCTCACCCTGCCCGCCGTGGAACGCGTCGTCACCCGCCAGCCGCGCCGCCCGGCCGGGCAGGACGGCTGAACGACCACCTGGCCGGACCCGCCGTACGGGGGCCCGGGGGCGGATTCGCGCGACGGGCACGGGACCGGGGGCTGAACGCGCGGTTACGCAACCGCCGGGAAAACCCGCTAGAGTTCTCTCGTCGCCACCGGGTACGAAACCCGGAGGAAACACGCGGAAGTGGCTCAGTGGTAGAGCATCACCTTGCCAAGGTGAGGGTCGCGGGTTCGAATCCCGTCTTCCGCTCGAAGGGTCTTCGGGCTCTCACTCCGGTGGAGTGGCCGAGAGGCGAGGCAACGGCCTGCAAAGCCGTCTACACGGGTTCAAATCCCGTCTCCACCTCTGGTCCTTCCCCATGCGGACGATTAGCTCAGCGGGAGAGCACTTCCCTGACACGGAAGGGGTCACAGGTTCAATCCCTGTATCGTCCACCACCGCCCGTACACGGGTAGCTAGAACGGCCGTCAAAGTCCCACCCCAGGGACCTTGGCGGCCTTTCGGCTTCTCTGGGTGATGTCGGTTGTTCCGGGTTGTTGTCAGTACCGGTGCTGACATTGTGCTGACCCTCGACGCCCCTGCCGGCACACGGACCGGGCCTGAGAGTCCGCCCGATAGATGAGTGAACGGGGAGGGGAAGTATGACCTCTCCCCCTCGACTCGTCCCATGACGACCATGTCCACGGGATGGCTGTCGAGGAGGAAGGCGCGGGCGGCCTCTCTGGCCTTCTGGCGCGGCACTCCCTTCTGGGCCAGGTCGTTGCGGACGGCGACGTACCAGTCCTCGGCGATCCCCGAGAAGTTCGTGAGGTAGGTCTCGTAGTCGGTGCCGCGCAGGGCGGGCGGGATGATCGGCTGTCGGCCGGTCTCATCTACGTAGCGCTGGCTCTGCACGGAGAACGAAAGGTGCCGGTGCCTGATCAGCTCGGCCAGCAGGGTTCGGCTGACGTCCCTGATGAGGAACGTCGCGCTGAAGTGCTCCAGTACCGAGAAGTGGTAGAACATGCACAGAGGCCCTATTAAACCGTAGGTGCTCGTGCCGAAGACGACCACACTGCCAGAGGGAACGGACCTGGTCCCCGTCGTGTCCTACGCTCGCATCTCGGCCGACCTTCGCGGCGACGAACACGGAGTGCAGTACCAGCACCGGGTCAACAGCCAGACGGCCGAGCGGCACGGCTGGGTCGTGGTGCACGAGTTCACCGACAACGACAAGTCAGCCGCCAAGGCCGACGTCTACCGCGACGACTTCGAAGCGATGCTCAAGGTTCTCAAGGGCGGAAAGCTGCCGGACGGCAGGGAGGTCCGGGGCGTCGTCATCATCGCAGAGGATCGGCTGGCCCGTCGTCCCGGCGACTACGAACGGTTCGTGGAGGCGATCACCTACCGGGACGGGCGAGTCTTCGCGGACGCCAAGCAGTCCAAAGACCTCTACAGCGAAGACGTGGAGAGCATGGGCCTGTTCGGCGCGGTCATCTCCAAAATGGAGGTCCGCAAGATGCAACGCCGCATGCGCGACTCTCACCAGGCGCGGGCACTCCAGGGCAAGGCCGTGGGCGGTCCTCGTCCGTTCGGCTGGAAGGATGACCGGATCACGGTGGAAGAGCAGGAAGCGGCCTTGCTGCGCCAGGCTGCCCGCGACTTCGCCGGGGGCACGTCGCTCTACGCCATCGTCATGGACTGGAAGCGGCGCGGGGATCAAGACCCCTCGGGGCAACGACTGGCAGATGCGCACACTCAACTCGGCACTGGCCAAGCCGCGCATGTGCGGCTACCGGGAGCTGCGCGGCGAACTGGTCCGCGACGCGAGCGGCGCCCCGATCACCGGGGAGTGGCAACCGATCCTCACCCCTGAGGAATGGCTGGCCGTACGAGACATCATCGACAGCCGCAAAGGACACACCGTCAAGCGGGGCGGCGCCGTAGGTGCTCCCCTCCCCCTGGACTACCGAGAGCACCGCTACCTGCTGACCGGCGTGCTGCGCTGCGGCCGTCCCGTCGCGGGCGGGGGCGTGTGCAACGTGCCGCTGAGAACCAAGAAGACGAAGGACGGCAAGCGGCACATCTACTTCTGTCCCGGCCAGGACGTGGGCGGCTGCGGCGGCGTCGCGCGGCGCGGGGACCTGGTCGACTTCGCGATTTCGGAACTCGTGCTCGGTCAGATGGAACTCGCCCAGTACACGGACGTGGACGACGCTCCCCTGTGGACCAGGGAAGAGGAACTCACCGACGTGGAGGAGCAACTGGAAGAACTGACCCGGCAGTGGCGGGCACGGAAGATCTCCAACAACCTCTACTTCCGCAACGCCGCTGACTTGGAAGGCGACATCGCCCGGTTGCGGGCGGAGAAGAACAAGATCACGGGACGGGCGGAACGCCAGCGGGCGAGCATGGTCACCGACATCAAGGAGATCCGGCGGCGCTGGTACCTCCCGGAAGCGGAGGGTGGGCTACCGCTGTCACGGAAGCGGGCGCATGTCCGGGAGATGCTCCACGCGGTGATCGTGCACCCGGCGGGCAAGGGGCGGGCCACCTTCAACCCCGACCTCCTCGAACCGGTGTGGATGGAGTAGGAGCGTTACTCATCTGGAGATCAGTCGTTAAATCGTCCGTGGATGCGTTCCTTCAGCGACTGGTCCCTGATGAGTTGTGGGAGCTGTTTCAGCGGGTCGTCCCGATGGCGCCCACCCGGCCGCAAGGCGGCGGCCGACGGCGCGTGGACGATCAGATGATCTTGGCCGCGATCGTGTACGTGGCCACCACCGGGTGCGCCTGGCGGCAGCTGCCGCCGGTCTTCGGCGCCTCCTGGCAGACCGTCAATCGCCGATTCGCCAAATGGAGCGCCGCCCGGGTGTGGGCCAAGCTGTACCGCATCATCCTGGACAAGCTCGACGCCCGGGGCGAGCTGAACTGGTCGCGCTGCGCGATCGACTCGGTCAGCCTGCGCGCGGTCAAAGGGGGGAGCTGACAGGCCCGAATCCTGTCGATCGCGGCAAGAGCGGGTCGAAAATTCATCTCATCACCGAGCGGACCGGTCTGCCGATCTCTGTCGCGATCAGTGCCGCCAACACTCATGACAGCCTGGCCTCGCAGCCGCTGGTCCGAAGCAGGCCGCCGATCCGCTCGCGCCACGGACCGCGACGCCGCAAACCCGCCAAGCTTCACAGCGACAAGGGATATGACTATCCCCCACCTGCGGGCCTTTCTGCGCGGCCGGGACATCAATCCGCGCATCGCCCGCCGCGGTATCGAGTCCAGCCAGCGGCTCGGCCGGCACCGCTGGGTCGTGGAGCGAGCCGTCTCCTGGCCGGTCGGCTACCGCCGCCTACACCGGCGTTATGAGCGTCAAGCTGATCATTTCGCATCCTTCGTCGCCATCGCCGCAGCTCTCATTTGCTACCGCCGACTCGCCAAATGAGTCGCACTCTAAGACGTCCTGGGACGTCCTCGATCTCCAAGGGGGCTGAGCACCTGACCAACAGGTGACAGCTCCCTTACTTGTTGCCTCTGACGATCAGATGCAGCCGTACGCAGCCGGACACCACCGGACGACAGAGGACGGCTCGGAAGACGTCCCGGCGGAAATTTCCGCACGCATAATTTCCCGTCCACCGTGGCAAAATGACCATAGATAATTTCCCCCGTCTTTCGGGAAGCAGCAAGAGACCAGACGCGACACATTCGAGCGCAGTACGCCACCGGGCACCAAGATGACGAGAGCCGTTCCGCTGGAGGGACCCGGCCAGCGGTGGGCCAGCACTACAGGCAGCGCTCACTGGTTCACCGTCGCGCGACCTCAACACTCCATCAATCTCGCTGACGAGTGCCGCTCCTCCACAGTCATGTCATTTCCGCATGCCTGCCGATGGCACCTGTATTTTCCCGAAATGGCGTGGGAACTCCGCAGAGAGAAAGGAGTCCTTTGGTACCTCCCGAATTGGTACCGCACGCCGCGCTTGTACGGGAGTGGTCCAAGCGCAAGATCGCCGAGTCGCCTCGGTGGTCACCCGAGAAATGGCGGCGCATCGCCGCCATCCACGGCATCGAGCTGGCCGACGGGCCGACTCGCGCCGAACCTCCGTCCCTCGAAGCCGAGAGGGGGGCCGCGTGAACCCGGCTCCCTCCTTCGCCCCTGACATCCTGGCCGCACTGCAACGCGCGGCCATGCCCGACTTCGCCCGCTGGCAACGCATGGTCTACGCCACGGGCGGCTGTGCCCAACCGGTCCGCCTGCACGGTGAACGCCTGACCTTCGACGGCGCGACCGGTGAGATCCTCGACGTCTATCGGACGGCCGACGAACCTACCGGCTTCCTGCTGACGGCCTGCGGCAACCGTCGCGCGTCCCGGTGTCCTGCCTGCTCGGCGGTCTACAAGGACGACACCTATCACCTCATCATCTCCGGCCTGCGCGGCGGCAAGGGCGTCCCCGAAGACGTGGGCGGCCACCCTCGCGTGTTCGCCACCTTCACCGCTCCCTCCTTCGGCGCGGTCCACGCTCACCGCACCGGCAAGGACGGCAAGACCCTGCCCTGCCGTCCCCGGCGCGACTCCCCGACCTGTCCCCACGGCCGGTATGAGGGTTGCGGCAAGCGCCACAAGCGCGATGACCCGCAAGTGGGGCAACCGCTCTGCGTGGACTGTTATGACTACCAGGGCGCGGTCCTGTGGAACGCTCACGCGGGAGAGCTGTGGCGCCGCTTCACCCAGGCACTCCCGGCTGTCCTGGCTCGACAGCTCGGCGTGCCTCGTGCTCACCTGCGTGAGGTGCTACGCCTGTCCTATGCCAAGGTCGCCGAGTACCAAGCGCGCGGCCTGGTCCACTTCCACGCGGTGATCCGCCTCGACGGCCCGGACGGTCCCGCCTCCCCTCCGCCGGACTGGGCAACCGTCCCACTGCTGGACACCGCGATCCGGCAAGCCGCCGCACAGGTCGTAATGCCTGCCTCGAAGGAATCGCCGGACGCTCCTCCCCCGGTCCTGCTGCGCTGGGGTAATCAGCTCGACGTGCGACCGGTCTACCTCTCCACCGATCTGGACGGCGTGAGTGACCAGCGGGTGGCGTCGTACGTGGCCAAGTACGCGACCAAAGGCGCCGAGTCGGCGGGAACGGTGGACCGACGCATCCGTGACGCTCGGGACATCCCCCGACTGGACGTGACCGAACACGCCCGACGCATGATCTTGACTTGCTTCACTCTCAACCGCCTGCCGCGATACCGGCTGCTCCCGCTGCGGCACTGGTCGCACATGCTGGGGTACCGGGGCCACTTCTCCACCAAGAGCCGCTACTACTCCACCACCCTCGGCACGCTACGCCGGACCCGTGCCGACTACCGGGCCGCGCAAGCTCGGATGATCCTCGGCCTGCCCGACCCTGCCGAAGAGACCACGCTCACCCTGTCGAAGTGGCGCTACGCCGGAAGCGGCCACCGACACGGCGAACCCTTCTGGGCGGAACTGGCTCGGCAACGCATCGCCACTGCTCGTCAGATCGCTAAGGAGCGGACATCTCATGAAGATCATGGAGAATGAAGAATGAACCGCACGGACTTGTTAGGTCTATTCGGCTATTCAAGCGTCGTTCAGTTCGTCACTCAGAAAATGATCACAGAGTCACACCAGAGCGACGCGCGAGAGCATGCAGACCGGAGAGCTTGCCGTGGCGGTCGCGGTGGAGTAGATCGGTGATCACCTGCCGAGGGCCGGTCCGCCGCACTTCGGAAGGGGCGATCTTCTCGGCGACCAGGAGCGCACGCACGGCGCGATCGGTCTTTCCCCAGAGCGTGTACGCCTCGGCGATGCCGGTGTAGTAGCTGGCGCGACGTTCCAGGGGCGGGATCTCTTCGGGAACGATGTCCCTGGCGTGCTCTATGGCTGTTCCGGCGCCCCCGAGAACGATAGACACACCGATCTGTACGTCGCCACATGCCCGACGCTGAGCACGAGCTTGGGCGCGTGTCGTGCGGCCTCTTCGGCTTCCTCCAGCATGCCCAGGGCGTTGTCACGGTCTTCCAACCGAGCTGCGGCGATGGCGCCGGTGGACATCAGCGCCCCGTACGACCCCCAAGCAGAGGCAGAGGCGGAAGGTAGTTGCGGGCGAAGCAGTTCCGCCGTGCTCACCGTGATGTCACGAGCCTTGCCGTAGTCCATCGCCCGGTGGAAGAGGCTGGCCAGGTCTCGACGAGCCTCACCGATGGCCCGGAGGTCACCGCTGGCGTGCGCGGCCCGCTCGCCCTGATGGGCGGCAACCCATGCGTACGGTGAGGCGCTCAGCTTGATCAAGGTGCGGGTCGTCAGGTGATAGACCTGTGCGGCGGTGGCGAGGTCAGCCGGATCGGACGCGTCGCGGGCAACGGGGATCAGCTCGGCGAGATCACCGGCGAGATCGGCGTAACGGGCGGCGGTGAAGTCCCGCCGGGCACGGGTGACGGCACGTGCGAACGACGTAACGGTGACATCACCCGTGTGGCTTCGGTGACCGAGGTTGCCCTCACTAGGATCACTGGTCAGGGAGAGGAAGGGTGCAGCAGTCACGCGTCAACGGCTATCTGACCCCAGACGTGAATTCGCTCATCCTGTGGAGCGCTCTGGCACTTATAGAGGAAGCAGCGGCGAACATGCCAGTCCCCGGCCGGGAGGGTCTGAGCCGGGATGCCGGTAATGCTCATCCGGCCGGTACTGGCCTGGAGCGTGTTGATGTTTGCATGGCAGCGGCCGTTCTCATCCATCCGCGTTGTTCAGGAAGGATTCGGGCCAGGTGCCCGCCCATTTGCCGGCCTTCTTGTACTCCTTGATCGCCTTGGCGAAGTACATGCCGCCTTCGGCCAGGTGCTCCAGGAGGTCGTCATCGGCCTTCGGCTTGCCGGTGGGAGTCTGGAGGAACTCGTCGTGGCCCATATAGACGAGGGCTTCGAAGACCTGCTCCGTCGAACCGGGGTTGAAGGTCTCCGTGTCGATGAAGCCGAGCTTGTCGATCTCGCGCTCGATCTCCATCAGCCAGTACTCCTCCTCTTGGCGGAGGCGGGTGGCCAGTTCGGAGCTGTAGGTGCGGTCGAGTAGGAAGCCCTGTTTGGAGATGTCGGAACAGATCCTGCCGATCTCGTGCTCGTAGCCGATGAGGTGGCGGGCGCTGCCGGGCACCTTCGGGGTGAGCGTCTTGGCCAGGACCCAGGCCAAGATCGGGTCCATCAGCGAGTACATCTGGTAGATCTCGTCGTCGAGCGAGACCGACTCGAAGTACTCGGCTTTCGTGACCTTCAGGTCTTTGCACTGCTGGGCAACGCTGCCCTTGATGTCCTTGGCGGCCTTCGCGTCGATGTAGACCTCGGTCAGTTCCTCCAAGCTGTGTCTGGAGCCGCCTTCCTTGCGGGCGCGGGAGTCGACCAGGCGGGAGATGATGCCGGTGCGTCAATGGCCTTGGGCCACATCTCGGCGAGGGGAACCCCCAGATGGCGGTCCGCCACCTGGAGGTCGAAGCTCGCGTTGTGGATGTAGAGCTTCTTCGCGTGGTGCAACGTGGTTGCGGCGTACCACTGGATTCGGGGGTGCCGCTCGACGGGGAGAAACCGGGTTTGGTCCCCCGCGCTGAACTGGGCGGTGCGAATCCGGAAGCCCGGCTTGTAGACGGCCAAGCTCATGGTCTCAGAGTCGTAGCCGAACTCGGTGTTGCGTGACGCCCACTCCGCGAACGGGGCGAGGTCGGCTTCGGTCTCTACGACATGGCCGGTGATCGTGCGGCCCGCGAGCCGCATCTCGTGGGTCCGCACTGCCAAACTCCTGTATTGGGGCATGCTGAAATGCAAGAGGAGGATGAACATGGCGACCCAGATCGTCAGAAACACCAGGAGCACGTCTCGCGGGTCGGGCATTAGCGCTGCTTGACAAAGATCGGCTTGCACTGGTCGGCGTCGCCCTTTTCGAGCGAGCAGAAGTGCCCAGCCCAGGGGCTCTTGGCGCCGTTGCCAGTCCTGTAGACCATCTCGTCGTGCGCCCAGCTCTTGCCCTGCTGGCCGGGCAGGGTAGACGTCTGCTGGCGAGCCTGGCCACCACCGCTCGCGGCGGCGGGACGGGCAACAGCGCCGGAGTCGAGGCCCTTGGCGAACTTGGCGGCCTTGGCGGTCAGCTCCAGTAGTGCCCTGGCCTCGGTGTTGAGGATGTTGAGGGCCTCCTCCACGCTGGCGGAGTGGAAGACAGTCCACGGGGCGTCGTAGCCCGCACCGTACTTGATGGTGGTTGTGACGCCCTTGGCCTCGGAGCTGTTGTTCGTGGTGATGATGCTCTCCCTGCTCGGTGTGGTGGTAGTCGGCTGGACGGCGGCTTGGGCCTCGTCGACGGGCGGCTCGGGGGGTGGTGTCGAGGTGGCCCAGGGGTCTGTGTCGAAGGTGCTCATAGAGTTGCCGATCTCTTGTATGTGGAGTTGATCAGGGCGCTATCGACGAATGGTTTTTAGGCCCCCGAATCAGAGGGCTCTCCCGTTACTCTGATTCGGTGGACGGAATTGGCTTATTCATTGGCTTAGTCGGCTTGATTCTGGCTGTCGTGCAGATCCACTACGCGCGCCAGCAGACCAAGCGCAAACAGGACACCCGTGAGATGCGGCGCGTAGATCCCAGATGGGTGTATAGCCCCCCACAACCCCCACCTGCCCCAAAACAGCGGAGGTTTTTCCGCAGGCTACGCCAAGTGATCATTTGGCTTGTTATTTTGCTGGCCCTGGCCTGGGGGTTGCTCGTATTGGTGACCACGGCCGGTCGCGGGTACTTTTGACGTGCGAACTCTGAGTCATCAAGCGGTTTCCGGCGTACAGTGACCAAACCCTGTTAAGTCACTTCAACGGATCAGGCACGCGCACTGAAGCGCTCTTCGTCAATGCTGCCTTCGACGCGGGTCGGGCCGAAAGTGAAGTTCAGCCACCCTGCTTTCGCGTGATGTAGATGGCGTCGGCGTTGGACAGGGGGACTCGTGCGCCGGGTCCCTCGTGAAAGTCGGTTGGCTTGTTCGGGCGCCGGTTCAGCTCGTGGGTGAGCTGAGCGACGGCCTCGCTGAGACGCCGTTTGTCGGGCTCGGGAAGGTTCAAGTCCTCGGGGCCGTAGGCGGCGAGGATGGCGTCATGGGCCTTGTCGCCGACCCGCCCCAGTGCCACGTTGATGTCGTGCAGGTTGGCCCAGATGCTCCGGGCCTCCACGGCGGCACCGTGGTTGGCGTCGCGGCCGGGGGTCGTCCAGGAGTCGGGGTTGAAGTAGTACTTCTTGAGTAGCGCACGGACCTCGCGGGGCGTGTAGAGCACCGTGGCGGTGTTCATCATGTAGGCGTAGTGCTGGCGACCGCAGTAGACGCTGGCCCGCTCGCTGAGCAGGAAGTGCAGCACCTCGTACTCGGTCCGCTTGTACTCACCAGCCTGTCCCAGCTTGGTCGAGATGTGCCGCCACTCGCTCAGGGCCTGAGCCGTGACCTCGGCGGCGATCTCGTCGGCTTCCAGGGCGGGGTACTGGCGGGCGAACCTCCTCCCGACCGACGCGGCTACCTCGGCGAGCAGGTCTGTTCGATCGGAGGGGGTCATCCGGCTGTTACCAGTCTCATGTATCTGGCCATGAGTCATCACGCGGCGGCTTTGAACTTGCCGCTGGGGGTGCGCTTGAGGGAGCCGTAGCGTTGAGCCTCGACGACGAACGACCCGTCCGGCCATACGTCGATGGCGACCGGCGACACGTCGCACTTGCCGACGTACAGCAGTCCGAAGCCGGTCTGCCAGTTGGCCACTCCCCCGGCCCCCAGGTACTGATACCGGACCTACCTCGACAAGCACATCAAGCCAGCCCTCGGCGGCATGCGCCTGGACAGCATCGAGGCCACCCACATCGAAGCCCTGCGGGACAAGCTCACCGCGGGCGGATACGCCTCCTCCACCGTCCGGGGCATCCTCACCGTGGTCAAGCAGGTCATCGCAGTGACATCGCACAATCGCCTGCAATCAGATTTTTCGGAGGCCAGGTCATGCGAGTACGGTTCCTCGGCACGGAGACCCAAGGCGGAGGATCTCCGACCCTGTACGACACGGATGAGATCATGTACGGGAAGGAGGTGTACCTCCTTCAAGGGTGGAAGATCACCGACCCTGAGATCCTGGCGCAGTTCGACATACCCGACCACGAGATCATCATGGCGGTCCCGAAGAAGCTCATGAGGCACCTACCGAAGGACAACCCGAATGGAACTGCTGAGGGGTGACGAGTTCGAGAATCTCTTCCACACCTTCAGGAGGACCGCATTCCATCTGGAGCTAAGAGATTCTTACGACACCCCCGAGGAACGAGGTCCGTTCAACCTGTTCCTCGAAGGAAGATCCGACGACTTCGCATGGCATCAGCCCTGGCTGAACCTCGTGCGCGAGGTCACCGGCGACGACAAAAGAATCGAGAGAGTTCGTGTCGTCTCCACCCCTCACACCGACTACACGCGATGGGGCTTGACGGTCGCACCTTTGAACATCGGTGCGGGCGAGGATATTCGCTGGCTGCCTCGTCACATGACCGACGACATCAAGCTGCCCGCAGATGATTTCTGGCTATTCGACGAAAGTCGTCTTGTATTCACGGTGTTCGAAACGAACGGTCAATTCATAGGTGGCGTAGAAGCCCATTATCCCACCCTGGTCGAGCTGTGCCGGACAGCCCAGAAAATAGCCTGGGAACGTGCGATCCCGCATGGCGACTACACAGCAGGGTGAGCGTGTTCCTTGTCAAGTACGGTTCATCAAGCCAAAGAAGCACTGGGTAACAGGCTCAGGGATCTCCGCAAGGACGCTGGGCTGACCGGCAAGCAACTTGCGTCGCTTGCCGGTTGGCACAGCTCCAAGGTCTCCAGGATCGAGTACGGAAAGCAGTCCCCGTCAGAGGAGGACATAAGACACTGGTGTCGGCACTGCACCGCGCCAGATCAGGTTCCAGATCTGATCGCCACCATTCGCAACATCGAAACGATGTACATCGAGTGGCGCCGGAACCTCCAGACCGGCACCAGAAAGCGCCAGGAAGAATCCATCCGCATCGAGGCCGGAACCAAGCTGTTCCGCTGGTACGAGCCCGTCCTGGTCCCAGGAATTCTACACACCGCCGAATACGCCGCCGCGGTCATGGAGAAGGTGATCGGATTCTACGATATTCCGAACGACCTAGACGCCGGGGTATCGGCCAGGATGGAACGCCAGCAGATTCTCTACAGAGGGGACCATCGGTTCCACATTCTTCTCTCCCAGCAGGCCCTGCTGACGAATGTCGGCGGGCCCGCCGTCATGATTGGGCAACTGGACCGTCTGCTCGCGGTCTCCTCCCTGGCGAGGGTAAGTCTGGGAATCATCCCCTCAAGGTCCTCATATGAGGTTCCGTCGAATCAGTTCATCATCTTCGACGAGCGAATGGTCCATGTCGAGGCGGTCTCAGCGGAACTTGCGATAACCCAGCCACGGGAGATCGCCCTGTACGCCAGAGCGTTCCAGGGGCTGACGAACCTGGCGGTCTACGGCCCGAAGGCACGAGCGATCATCACCGCCACGCTGGAAGACCTGCGAGACGACTGACGCAATCTGCTGCAAAATCCTTGAGGGCGGAGACTCCCGGTTCCTATCGTCGCAGGCATGGCGACTGGACAGGCAGCGATAGAGCCCTGCGCGGAGGGGTCCCAGGGCGACGCGACGGCGAAGCTCGCTGAGCGGGAAACTCCCGCGTCTTTGCGTCATCTCGCCGGGCTGGTCCACGCGCGGGGTGTTCGTACGTCGATCATTCACTACGTGGGGCTTCGGCTTCGTGGGCATCGGCCGCTTCCGTTTCCTCGGGAAGATCGGTTCGAGCTGATCGCGCACAGCCGCGACGGGTGGGAGGTGGCGAGCGTGACCGTGGAGGAGCGGTCCGGTTGTTTCGTGGTCTCGCTGCCCTCGGTGGGGATCACCACCCAGCTGGTGAACGCCGACCAGCCGCACGCGGTGGTGGACCTGATCCTCGCCGCGCTGCCGAAGGAGACGGTGTGAGGCGGGAGATGGCGCGGTACGACGTGGCGGAGAAGCCGCGCGGTCGTTTCCGGAACCGCCAGCGAGATGCGTTCACCTCGGATTGGATCACCCGCGAGCGGTGACATATCCGGTGTCGCTCGGCTGGAATGGTGCTGTTCGCCGGGAACCGCGTTGATCCCGGGCGGCTGGAAACATGATAGGCGGGCACCGGCCGGAGCGCGACGGAAGACGTCGAGGAAGGGCTGACCTCCATGGACATCACCGAGTACGCCGACACCGTGTGGCGGGGCGAGGTCCCCGACAGCATCGTGCACGCGGGCCTCGCCGGGCAGGGCTTCGTGGAGATCGCCGACGGCGTGGGTTTCCGCGGCGGCTTCGGCAACGTGATCGCGCTGCGGCACGGCGGGGAGGTGACCCTGTTCGACACGGGCAACCCCTTCGACGCGGACCGGCTCCACACCGAGCTGCGGGCCTGGACGGACGAGCCGGTGACCGCCGCGGTCTACTCCCACGGGCACATCGACCACGTCTCGGGCGTCGGCCCGTTCGACGCCGAGGCGGACACGGCGAGGCGGCCCCGGCCGACGGTGGTGGGGCACGAGGCGGTCGCCGTCCGCTTCGAGCGCTACGTGCTGACCAACGGGTACAACGCCGTCGTCAACCGGCGGCAGTTCCAGGCTCCCGGCCTGACCTGGCCCACCGAGTACCGCCACCCCGACGTGGCCTACCGCGACGTGATGTCGCTTGGCCACGTCGACCTCTTCCACGCGAAGGGCGAGACCGACGACGCGAGCGTCGGCTGGGTGCCCTCGCACCGCATCCTGCTGCCGGGCGACCTGTTCATCTGGGTGACCCCCAACTGCGGCAACCCGCAGAAGGCGCAACGCTACCCGCGCGAGTGGGCGATCGCGCTGCGCAGGATGGTCGAGCTGCGGCCGGAGATCATGCTGCCCGGCCACGGTGCCCCGGTCATCGGCGCCGACAGGGTCGAGCAGGCGCTGACCGAGACGGCCGAGTGGCTGGAGTTCATGGTCGAGCGCACCCTGGGGATGCTCAACGAGGGCGCCAGGCTGGACGACATCGTGCGCGCCGTACAGCCTCCCGCGCGTCTGGCGGAGCGGCCCTACCTGCGCCCGCACTACGACGAGCCGGAGTTCGCGGTGCGCAACATCTGGCGGCTGTACGGCGGCTGGTACGACGGCAACCCGGCCAATCTCAAGCCCGCGCCCGAGGCCGAGCTGGCGGCGGCGGTGGCGGAGCTGGCCGGGGGCGCGGACCGGCTGGGCGAGGCCGCGCTCCGGGCGCTGGCCGCCGGAGATCAGCGGCTGGCGGGGCACCTGGCCGAGATGGCCGTACGGGCCGCGCCGGACGACGCGGCGCTGCACAGGACGCGGGCCGAGGTGTTCGCCGCCAGGGCGGAGTCGGAGGCGTCGCTGATGGCGAAAGGCGTGTTCGGCTGGGCGGCCGAGGAGTCACGCAGGGCCGCGGGAGACGCCCCGGCCTGACCTCCGGGCCGGGTGTGAACGGGCTCCCGCGCCGCCTGGGGCGAGCACACCCACACTGCCCCGGGCCCCCGGGGCGAGCACGCCCGCGCGGCTTCCGGCCCCGGCATGAGCCCGCACCACCCGGGGCGAGCCACACCCACACGGCTTCCGGCCCAGGCACAAGCCCACGCCACCCGCCGCAAGCACACCCACACCGCCCCCGCCCCCGGCACAAGCCCACGCGGCCTTCGGCCCCGGCGTAAGCCCATGTCACCCGGGGCGGGCGCGGCCGTGCGGCGCCGGGTTTGCGGACGTCAGGGCGGGTGGATAGCGAAGGGATAGGGAGCGGATGCCGGGCAGTTTTACGTTCCGGACATGAGCACTCCGATCTTTGAGCTTTGCGATGAGTACGTCACCCGCTGGGCGGCACTCGACCCGATCGCGGCAGGTGCCGAGGGCATCGTGTCCGACTTCGTGGCCGCCACCGACCACAGTCCGGCCGGGAGCGCCGCCCGAGCCGAGCTGATCCGTTCGACCCTGAAGCGTCTCGACGAGCTGGTCCCGACCGGTGAGCCGGACATCAGGGCTGCCACCCACCTGCGGGAGCGGCTGGAGGCCGAGCTCGCCTGGCACGACACGGGCGAGCCGCTCCGCTGGGTGGCGGCGCCGTACGGGCTGCCCTACCGGGTGCGCTCCAGCGTCGTCCTCCTCCCCCACGGCAACGACGACGAGTGGCGCGACGTCGCCGCCCGCCTGGCGGCGATCCCGGAGATGCTCGCCGGGTGGCGGGAGAGCCTGGAGGCCGGTCTGGAGATGGGCCTGCGGGGCGCCCGCAGGCAGGCGCTGGCCATGGCGGACCAGGCCGACCAGTTCGCCGGTGCCGGTGGGACTCCCCCGGCGCACGACGCCTTCGTCGCCACCTACGGCGAGGGCCCGGTCAAGGAGGAACTGCTCAAGGCCGCAGCGGCGGCCCACGACGCCTACGCCTTCGCGGGGCGCTACCTGCGCGAGGAGTACGCGCCCCGGGCGAGCGAGGCCGACGCGGTGGGCCCCGAGCGCTACGCGGTCGTCGCCAGGATCAGCCTGGGCGCCGACATCGACCTGCGCGAGGCGTACGAGTGGGGCTGGGCGGAGCTGGAGCGCATCGGAGCCGAGACGGCCGCCGAGGTCGAGCGGATCAAGCCGGGCGCGACCATCGAGGAGGCGACCGCGATCCTCAACGAGACCCAGGCGGTCGACTCCCTGGAGGAGTACCAGGCGTGGCTGCAGGAGCGCCACGACCGGGCGGTCGAGCAGCTGAACGGCACGCACTTCGACATCCCCGAGCCGCTGCGGCGCATCGTGGCCGAGGTCGACGTGAGCTCCACGTCCGGCGCCGCCTCCTACAACGCGCCCAGCGAGGACCTGTCGCGGCCGGGCCGCACCCTGTGGCCGGTCGGCGGGCGGACCCGCTTCGCCACCTGGACCGAGCTGACCACGATCTTCCACGAGGGCGTTCCCGGCCATCACCTGCAGTTCGGCGCGATGCGCACGGCCGGGGACACCCTGTCCAGGTTCGCCAAGGTCTCCTGGGTGGACGGTCACGGCGAGGGGTGGGGCCTGTACGCCGAGCGGCTCGCCGACGAGCTGGGCTGGTTCACCGAGCCGGGCACCCGGCTGGGCATGCTCAACTGGTCGGCCCTGCGTGCCGCCCGGGTGGTCATCGACCTGGGCGTCCACCTCGACCTACCGCTGCCCGACGGCTCGAAGTGGACCTTCGAGAAGGCCTGCGAGGTGCTACGCGACCAGGGCCGCTGCGAGCCGCACCGCGTCGAGGCCGAGGTGGTGCGCTACTTCGGCTGGCCCTCTCAGGCCATCTCCTACAAGCTGGGCGAGCGGGCGTGGGTGCAGGCCCGCGAGGAGGCCAAGCTGCGTCTGGGTGACGCCTTCGACCTGCGTGCCTGGCACACCGCCGCGCTGGAGCTGGGCCCGGTCGGCCTGTCCAGCCTCGCGGAGGCCCTGCGCCGCATCTGCTGAGCGTCGGCGGCCGTCCCGCTCTCGCGGGGCGGCCGTACGCCCGTACTATCCACGCCGCCTCCGCCGGGCACCGGCGGCCCATCGACCGGTGGCACGGCCGCGACCGATAGGCCCGCGACAGCGGGCGACGGCACGGCGGGCGACGACCGCCCGGAGAGGTCCGGCTCCCGGGCCTCTCCGAATGGCTCACCGCTCGGAACGGTTCGCCGCTCAGAACGCCGAAGCCCGGCTGTCCCCGTTCAGGAGGCCGGGACCCGTCCCGTCCGTCCCCGTGGGTTCTCCGGGTCGGGCGGCGGAGGGTCCTCCAGCTGGGCGCGTATCCGGGCGGCGACCGCCGGGGGCATCGTGTCGGCCAGTTCGAGCGCCTCCTCCGAGACGCTCCGCGCCGCCTCCGTCTCGCCGACGGCGACGTAGGCCGCGCTGAGCATGACCAGGACGCGTACCTGGTGGAGCGGTGCGTCGATCTTGTGGAACAGGCCGAGGGCCTGGTGGAAGCGGCCGATGGCCTGTTCGGTCTGGTCGACGGCGAGCGCCAGTTCGCCGAGCCCGAGCACGACCCTGGCCTCGGCGAGCCTCTCCCCTGCGGCGCTCGCCACCTCCAGGGCCTGCTGGAGGGTGAGCTCGGCCGCCTGGAGGTCGCCCTGGCGCAGCCGGGTGATGCCCAGGCCGTGCAGGGCGTACGCCTCGCCGGTCGGGTCGCCGATGTTGCGCACGGTCGTGAGCGTCTGCTCGAAGACCTCGGCCGCCGACGCGAACTCCTCCGACCTGAGGTAGGTCTCGCCCAGCCGGTGCAGGACCTGCGCCTCCACCCGGCGGCTGCCGCCGACCCTGCTGAGTTCCAGTGCCTCGCCCAGCAGGCGCTTGGCCTCGCCGAGCTCGTCGCAGTCGAGCCTGATCTGGGCCATGCTGTGGAGCACGTAGGCGGAGGCGACCTGGTCGCCGGTACCGCGGAAGATGCCCAGCGCGCGTTCATAACGTTCCACGGCGTCGTCGAGGCGGCCGCTCATCCGGTCCAGGAAGGCGATGTTGCGGATGACGAGGGCCACCCCGAGGTCGTCCCCGGCCTCCTCGAACAGCTCGGCCGCCGACTCGAAGTCGCGCCGCGCGTCCCCGAAGCGCTGCTCGGCGATGTACAGCGAGCCGATCGAGTAGAGCATCGCGGCCTGCCCCCGGCGGTCTCCCGCCTGCCGGGCGGCGGCGAGGGCGACCTGGTGGGTCTCCCGCCAGTCGTCGAAGTAGATTCTCGACTCGAACAGGGTGACCGCGCTGATCGCGAGGTCCCAGCACAGCTCGACGAACCCGGCCTGCGCCGCCTGGCGGATGCCCGAGACGAGCGTGAGCCGCTCACGCTCGTACCAGGGCAGGGGGGCCATCACCAGTTTCTCGACCAGCCGCGCGGGCAGCGGCCAGCGCGGCGCGTCACTGTGGACCTGCACGTAGTCTCCGCCGTACTCGCGGCGGTGCGCCTCGCCGGTCAGGAAGAGCAGGCCGCCGAGCACCCTCTCCAGGGCGGCGTTGCGGTCGGCGATGGCCTCCTCGCCCGCGAGGCGCTCGCGGGCGAACACGTGGATCAGGTCGTGGAAGCGGTACTGGCTGTGCACGCCGTACCCGGCGTCGGTCGTCTCGACCAGCTGGCTGTCGGCGAGGTCGTCGAGCAGGTCCTGCGCGTCGGAGGGGTGGCAGTCGAGCAGCGCGGCGGCGACCCAGCCGGAGAAGTGCCGGGACTCCAGGATGGCCAGGCGCCTGAACAGGCGGCGCGCGTCCTCGCTGACGCTCTCGTACGTCAGGGAGATGCTCGCCCTGATGCCCAGGTCGCCGTGTTTGAGCTCGTCGAGCCTGCGGGTCTCGTCCTCCAGCCGTCCCACGAGCTGGTCGATCGTCCAGTGCGGGCGGGCGGCGAGCCTGGCGCCCGCGATGCGCAGCGCCAGCGGCAGATGGCCGCACAGGTCCGCCAGCTCGGCCGCGGACTCCCGCTCGGCCTGCACCCGCTCGACACCGGCGATGCGGGAGAGCAGGTCCACCGACTGCCTGGAGTCGAAGAGGCCGACGTCGAGGTGGGCCGCGCCGGGCAGGCCCGCGAGCCGGCTGCGGCTGGTGATTATCACCGCGGCCTCGGGATTGCCGGGCAGCAGCGGCAGCACCTGGCTCTCGCTCCTGGCGTCGTCCAGGACGATCAGCACCTTGCGTCCGGAGAGCAGCCCGCGGTACATCTCCGCCCGCTCGTCCACCCCGTCGGGGATCGCGTTGCCCGGCACGCCCAGCGCGCGGAGGAAGCGTTCGAGCACCTGCCCGGAGCCGACCGGGTGGGACTCCCCTCCGTGCAGGTCGGCGAAGAGCTGGCCGTCCTCGTACCGTCCGGCGACGCTGTGGGAGACGTGCACCGCGATCGTGGACTTGCCGATGCCCGGTTTGCCGACGACGGCGATGACGGGGACGGCGAGCCGCTGGCGGTCCTCCGCGGCGAACGTGAGCTGGCGGCGGATGGCCTCGACCAGCTTGATGCGGCCGGTGAAGTCGGCGATGTCGGTGGGCAGCAGGCGGGGCACCGTCCGGCGGGCGACCGGCGCCTCCTGCGCCTCCGCGTGGCGCTGGGACTGCTGCTGCTGTTGCTGTTGTTGCTGCTGCCGTCCCGGCGGGTCGAGGCTCTCGTCGGAGGTGAGGATGGCGTACTCGAGCTGCTGGAGGCTCTCGTTGGGTTCGATGCCCAGCTCGTCGATCATCGTCTGGCGGGCGCGGCGATAGACCGTCAGCGCCTCGGCCTGGCGTCCCGAGCGATAGAGCGCGAGCATCAGCTGGCCGCGCAGCCGCTCCCTGAGGGGGTGTTCCTCGACGAGTTCGCTGAGTTCGCCCACCAGCTCGTGGTGCCTGCCCAGCTCCAGCTCCAGCTCGACGCAGTCCTCGTTCGCGGTGATGCGGCGCTCGGTCAGCCTGCCGACCGCCGCCTGCACCAGCCGGCTCTCCTGGCCGTCGAGGGCGGGTCCCCGCCAGAGGGCGAGCGCGTCCCGATAGTGCCTGACGGCGTCCTCGGGGTGGTGGTTCTCGCGGGCCTGGCGGGCCTGGTTCAGGAGGCCCTCGAAGTTCTGGGAGTCGAGCTGCCCTTCGGCGACCCGCAGTGTGTATCCCTGGGAATGGGTCGCGATGACGTCGGGGCCGCCATTGGCGGCGAACAATCGCCGCAGCGAGGAGATGCAGATCTGCACCTGGGCGCGCGAGGTGCTGGGGAGATCCTCACCGTAGATCGCGTCTGTCAGCCGTCCGATGGTGACCATTCGGTTGGCCTCGAGCAGGAGGCAGGAGAGGACGACCTGTTGCCGGGGCGCTCCCAGATCCAGGCGCTGGGCGCCGGCGACGACCTCCAGGGGGCCGAGGATCCGATACTCCACCGAATCTCCTTACAGAATCGCGGCCTGTCCGGGAGTAGTTCACCGCACGGTTGGTGTAAGAGAGACATCAGGGATCTAACCACTGCCTTAAATCAGGCAACAATATCCTCAACCCCACCCTCTGTGATCTCTGGACATATAACCCAGCGATCACGGTGGGCAATTTTATATGCATGAAACGCGCTCTGCCCGGGATCATACAGCGAGGCTGGGTGGAGAACCAGGGGGGTTTGTAAAGGTCTGGCCCGATTTGCGACTAACGGGCGGGTTTGAGACGCGAAGAAGCGGCCGGGCCTTGGACGGCTCCGACCGCTTCGGCGGACCCCCACCGCCGGCGAGTTCGCCGGGCGGGGGGTGCAGTTCAGCCCCAGGGGGTGTTGCTGGCGAGCACGGTGGTCTTCGTGGCCCCGTCGGCGACCGAGGGGAGGACGGCGGTGAGGCCGAGGCACCCGAGGACGGCGACGGCGGAGACGATGATCCGGAGGGTGTTGAAGCTCGCGAATTCCCGCATTTTCTGTACCTCTTCTTCGTGTCTCGCAGGCCGTTCACTGCTGTCCGCCTGTCTGCTTCAAAACGTAAATAGCGCCCCTATCCACGCCTTATCCGATTCCTTCTGATCCGGCATCCGGCCCATCCGAGGCGAAAGAATAGGCGTGGGTAGCCGATGGATAGCGGGCCGAAGGCGGACGGATAGCCCTCCCCTGGAACCTGATGGGACCGAGGCCGCGTGATAAGGGTCACGCGGCCCCGAACAGCAGATGGGTAACCTCACATGAGCATCGCCACGCAGGCACTTGACGGCGTCTACGGCCGATCCGCGGCCGGTGTCCGAGCTCGCCTGGAGCGCGCCTCGGGTGCCGGCTGGGAGCCGGTCTCCGAGGGCGAGACCGACATCGATGGAAACGTTAAAGAATGGACGGACGAATTCATGGAGCGCGGGCTCTATCGTCTCGTTCTCGCCACCGACCACTATTTCGCCGGGCTCGGCATGACCACCTCCTACCCGGAGATCACGGTCATGTTCAGAATGCACGACGAGCGCATGCCGTATCACGTCCAGGTCGTGCTGGCACCACACTCGTACTCAACGTGCTTCGGCGTCCGCGGGTGAGTCCGCGAGCGGCGGAGGCCGTCCTCCCAAGGGAAGCGAACATGCTCGTTCAAGAATTGGCGACACCCGGCCCCCACGACTCCGGGCAGGACCAGGGCTCGCCCTCGGTCATCGCCCGATGCCTGAGCAACTTCCGCCTGGAGGTCGACGGGCAGGCCGTCTCACACTGGCGGGCCGGCAAGTCCCGGGCCCTGTTCCAGTACATGCTGGTCAACCGCGAACGGTTCGTCCACAGGGACCGGCTGCGCGAGGTGCTGTGGCCCGAGCGGGAGGAGCACCACTCCAGCTCGCTCAAGGTCGCCGTGCACGGCGTGCGGCGGGTGCTCAACGAGTTCGAGGACAGGGACGGTTTCACCCTGCTCCACCAGGACCACGGATACGTGCTGCGGACGAACAGCGCGTGGGTGGACATCGAGGAGTTCCAGCGCGCCTTCGACCGGGGCCGGAACGCGTGGGTGGCCAAGGACCACGACACCGCGATCGCGTGGTTCCAGCGGACCGCCGACCTGTACGTCGGGGACTTCCTCTCCGGCGAGACCGGCGGCTGGATCAACGAGCAGCGGCAGTGGATGCGCGGGACCGCCCTGCGCGCCCTGACCGCGCTGCGCACCGAGGCGCTGGAGCGCGAGGACTGGCCGGCCGCGATGCACTGGTGCCGCAGGGCCCTCGACGTCGACCCCCACCACGAGACCACCTACCAGACCCTGATGATGATGCACGGCGAGCTGGGCGAGCTGGGCCGCGTCCTGAGCTGGTACGAGGTGTGCCGTCACCGGCTGCGCACCGACCTCGGCGTGGACCCGAGCGAGCGTACCGAGCGGCTGCTGGCCACGCTCATGCGAGGCCGGACCCTGCCGCCCCTGAGCGGGCCGCGCCCGTGACGGCGCTCGTAACGGTGCCGGTGATGGCCCTCGACCGGGGGCCCGATCTGGAACGCCTGCGCGCGGCGGTCGGCGAGTTCGCCCGCTACAGCGCGGCCGACAGGTCGTGGGAACGGCTGCTGCTGGCGACCGGGCCGCGGGTCGATCCCGCGCTCGCGGCCCATCGCCGGGCGCTGCTGGCCTGGCTGAACGCCTGGGGATGCCGGCTGCGCTATCCACGTGACGGCGAGCCCGACGTCTTCTGCGCGGAGACCTCGGCCTGGTGGGAGCGATGGAGGGAGCGCCTGCCCGGCCCGGACGCCACGCTCGCGACGCTGGACGACGCGGAGATCGACGTGCTGGGCGAGTGCTACGCGGACCTGTCGGCGATGCGAGCGGCTCCCGGGGCCAGGCCCCGTTCCCTGGGGCCGACCGCGGCGACCAAGATGCTGCACGCCCTGCGCCCGGAGGCGCTGATGCCCTGGGACGCGGCCATCGCCGACGCCCTGCACGGATCCCGTACGGCGGACGCCTACCGCGCGCACCTGCGGCTGGGCCGGGAATGGGCGCGGCGCCTGCTCTCGGAGGCCGGTCTCGGCGAGCGGGAGCTGGCGGTGGAGCTGGGCCGTCCCGGGCGTCCGCTGGCGAAGATGCTGGACGACTACTGCTATCTGATGTTCACCGCGGCGACCTGACCCGCCCCCGGGACCTCGGGAACGGGGTTCGGGAACGGAGCACCGCGGGCCGATAGCGAGTGGATATCCCGCTCGCGCACGGCATGAGCCCGGCCGGGGCCGCCCTCTCCTTCGAGGGCGGCGCCCGGCCGGGCCCCGTTCTCACGGTCGCCGGGACCCGCCCCTGACGGACGGCGTCCCCGGCGTCCCCGGCGTCCCCTCGCTCACCGCAGCGACCTGACGAGGCTTCGCGCGGCCGTACGGCTCGCGGCGAGCACGGTCTTGCCCGCGCCACCGCTCCCCCCGGTGAAGGTGTAGACGCCCTTGGCCAGGGGCCGCAGCGACAACCCGCCCGTGGGGTGGTAGCACTCGACCGCGGTGACGGCCTTGACCGTCCCGCCCGGCGGCCGGTATCCGATCCTGGCCTCGGCGACGTCCAGGATCCTGCTGGTGAGGACGGGGTCGGTCGGCGTGCTTCCAGGGGTGATGTCCCATCTGTTGGTGGGCAGCCCGAGCAGGACCCGCTCCTCGGCGTAGGACCTGCCGTAGAGCCCGGACGTCTCGTCGACGAACGCGTCCGGCTTCTTCCCCGCCGAGGGGCCGAGCACGTACTGGATCACCTTGGTGCGCAGCCCCGCGTCCGTCAGGCCCGTACGGGCGAGAAGGCCCTGGGTCCACGCCCCCGCGGCCACCACGACGGCGTCGAACCTCGCCGGACTCCCCTCGGACGGCCGGACCTCCGCCTCGGCGGTGATGCCGTCCACCTGACCGTCGATGACGAAGGCGCCCGACCTGACGAGCTCGACGAGAAGCCGGTCGCGGAAGGCGTTCGGGGAGAGGTATCCGGCGCGCTTCTCGACGACGGCCACGCTCCCCTCCGGCAGCTGGCGGAACGTGCCCCGGGTGCTGAGCTCCGCGCCGCTGACCAGGGAGATCGAGCCGGGAAGCCGGCTGCGTACCAGCTCGACCAGGCCCTCGGTGCCCGGTCCGAGGCCGGGCAGCAGGTACACCGAGCCGGTCTCCCGGTAGGAGGCCCACTCGCGCAGTTCCCGGTTCGAGTGGAGCTCGGCGAGGCTGTCGGCGGCTTCCAGGCACAGGGCGGGGTCGGGCTCGAAGGCCCTGGTCAGGCCACCGGAGGCGGCGCTGGCGTCGGCCCTCCTGTGTGGCTCTCCGGTGTACAGGTGGACGGCACTGCCTCTGACGACCTCGCACAGGCGCCAGGCCAGCATCGCTCCGGCGATCCCGCCCCCCACGACGGCGATTTTGATCATCGCACTCCTCCGTTCATGTCGCCGAGGCGGTCGCGGTCTGCGACTCGTCGGCCTTGCTTGGGTCTCTCATGCCGATCAGTCCCGCCACCGTCGCGATCGCGGAGACCAGGGCCGCCCACAGCCACACCGAGCGGCCGACCTGGAACCACACCAGGGTTCCGATCACCGGCCCGATCGCGGTGCCGAGCCCGAAGACGCTCTGCATGGCGCCGATGTAGCGCCCGCGGAGCCGCTCGGGAGCGGCCAGGGCGGGGTAGGCGAACGTGGTGGGCCCGCCGATGATCTCCGAGAGTGTCCAGACCAGGGTGCCGAGCATGAACCAGATCGGGAGGGGGGAGATCGCGTAGATGGCGTAGCCGACCGAGACGAGGCCGAGGCCGAGCAGCGCGGTCAGCCGGATCGGCCACTTCTGCACGACCTTCGTCATCGCCAGCTCGCAGGTGATGACGATGAGGCCGTTCAGCGAGACGGCCGCGCCGTACCACCACAGGCTGATGCCCGCGGCGGAGATGTCCAGCGGGAGGGTCGCCGTGTACTGGCAGTAGACGATGGAGGTGAGCAGCATCGCGACCAGGTAGACGCTGTAGCGCCAGTCGGCGAGCACCGCGCGGTAGCCGGTACGGCCCGCCTCGGGGGACTCCTCCACCGTCTCCACCGGCTTGGCCACGCGCGGGGCGCGCTTGGGCAGCGCGAACATCACGATGCCGCCGAAGACCAGTGCCGCCGCGGCCTCGCCCCAGAAGAGCGCGTTGTAGGAGACGGACAGCAGCGCGGCGCCGATCAGCGGGGCGGCGGTCATGCCGAGGTTCAGGCCGAGCCGGTACATCGCCGTGATCATCACGACCCGGTGCCTCGGCGTCAGCTCGGTGAGCATCGTCTGGGCGGCCGGCCGGTAGAACTGGCCGACCGTGCTGACCATGAAGACGGCTGCCAGGATCATGGCGTAGGACGGGGCGTAGAGGATGGACACGATCAGCAGGGCCGAGCCGCCCATGCTGATCAGGGTGACCGCCCGGGCGCCGAGCCGGTCGGAGAGCGATCCTCCGGCCAGCGAGCCCACCACCGCACCGGCTCCGTACACGCCCAGGGCGAGTCCCGCCTGGGTGGCGGAGAAGCCCCGGTCGGTCAGGAACAGCACCAGGTAGATCTGGATGAACGCGGCCAGCCTGCTGATGAATCCCCCGAAGAGCAGCGCCTTGACGGCGCGCGGGGAGTCCCGCAGGGTGGCGAAGACCCCGTCGTCCGGTTTGTCGGGGGGTGTCGCGGACACGTTGCTCTCGTTCTCGATGACGGCGGTCATGCTGCTTCCTTCACCTTCAGGTGCGCCTCGGCGGCGTCCAGCGCGGCCCGGCACTCGTCGACGGTCGGGGACAGCGCGGTGGCGTAGGCGATACGCCCCCACAGAGTGCCCTTGGGCGGTGGTGAGACGGTCGCGCCCGCGGCGACCACCGGGACGACCCGGTCGATCTCGGGGGGCAGGCCGGTCTCGTCGAACTCGATCGACTCGATCGTGGTGTCGTCCTCGGCGACGTAGAAGAAGCGCACGCCGCCGACGAGCTTGCGCTCGGGGACGAGCGCGGGGGTACGGCCGCAGGCCACCGCGGCGGCGGCCAGGCCGGGGTCGATCCCGGTGGTGAGCATCCCGAGGTAGGGGATCATGTCCCCGCCCAGGCGGGCGTTCACCTCGATGACGCGCAGCCCCCTGGAGGAGAGCTTGACCTCGGTGTGGGTGAAACCGTCGGTGAACCCGAGGGCGGTGTGCGTGTCCTGCAAAACGCGGCAGAACTCCGGGTCCTGCAAAAGCTCGTCCTGGGCGTCGACGAAGTGGCCCACCTCCTCGCAGTAGGGCTCGTAGCCGAGGACCTTCCTGCCGAGGAAGAGCGGGGTCACCACACCGTTCTGGACGACGGCGTCGACGCTGACCTCGGAGCCGTCGGCGAACTCCTCGACCAGGACGGGGACCTCGAACGTCGCCCCGTCGGGGACGGTGAGGTCGTGGACGAAGGCGAACCGCTCCGCCAGCTCCGCGGGGTCCTCGACCTTGATGACGCCCAGGCTGCCGCCGAGGCCGCGCGGCTTGAGGATGGCCGGGTAGCCGACCGTCTCGGCGGCGCGCAGGGCCTCGTCGAGCGTGGAGACGGCGAGCGACCTGGGCTGCGGGACGCCGAGCGCGTCGAGCGCGACGCGGGTGAGGTGCTTGTCGCGGCAGCGGCGCACCATCTCCGGGTCGCCGCCCGGCAGGCCGAGGGCCTCCGAGACGTGCGAGGCGGCCAGGATCCTGGACTCGTCCCAGCACAGCACCCCGTGCACGGGCTCGCGGGCGGAGAGCTCCAGCGCGGCGGCGGCCAGCGCGGGGCCGTCGGTGGTGTCGGGGACGACGGTCCAGCCGGTGACGTACTCCCGCTCCCAGCCGGGCTCGGTGGCCACCAGGAGGTGGACGCGGTACTCGGTGGCGATGGAGCGCAGCAGGTACTCGCGGTAGTGCCGCATCCCCGTCGCGACCACCAGGATCAGCGGCCTGGTGTCGGTGGTCATGTCACGCCTCCTTGGCGGTGGTCACGAGCTGCTTGTCGGAGCTGTCGGAGCCCTGTTCGGGGCCCTGAAGGGTGTCGAAGAACTCCTCGCGGATGGCCTCGTCCTCGGTCGGGGCGATCCTGGCCGCCGCGTAGCGCAGCAGGGGCGGCGCCATCATCGAGGTCACGACCGCGACCAGGACGATGACCGTGTACGACGCGGTGGTGAGCACGCCCAGGCGGAGGCCGACCATCGCGATGATCACTTCGATCACCCCGCGGGAGTTGAGACCGGCGCCGAGCGCGAGGGCCTCCCAGCGGGTACGGCGGGCGATGCGCGCCCCGAGGTAGGCCCCGGCGAACTTGGCCGCGATGGCGACGGTCAGCACCACGATCCCGGCGATGAGCACGGGCGGTTTGGCCAGCTCGGTCAGGTTCATCCGCAGGCCCGCCGTCGCGAAGAAGATCGGTGCGAGCACCGCGGCGACGAACGTCTGCAGGGGGGCCAGCCTGGCGACCTTCAGGTCCGGCGAGGAGCCGACGAGCGCCCCGCAGATGAAGGCGCCGAGGATGGCCTCGAAGCCCATCGACTGGGTGATCGCGGCCGAGAGCAGGACCATGATCGTCACAGCGGCGATCGTGGTGGAGCTCCCGCCCCGGTCGGCGGCGCGCAGCACCCTGGCGACCACCCTGCGGCCGAGCAGGACCGACACGGCCACGAGGCCGACGAGCAGCGCGATCGCGGTGAGAGCGGCCTGCCCGGTGCGCGCCCCGGCGGTGGCGAGCGCGGAGACCACCGAGAGCAGGAACCAGCCGACCACGTCGTCGATGACGGCGCTGCTCAGGATGAGCTGGCCGATGTCGCGGTGCAGCAGGCGCATCTCCATCAGCACCTTGGCGATGACGGGGATGGCGCTGACGCAGAGCGCGACGCCGAGGAAGAGCGCGAAGACGGTGTGGTCGACGCCCGCGGCGATCATCTCGGAGGGGGCGAGGAACCCGATCCCGATGCCGAGGACGAGCGGGACGACCAGCCCGGCGCCGCTGATCCAGGCGGCGCTCCTGCCCTGGCGGCGGATGAAGCCCAGGTCGAGGTGCATGCCGGTCAGGCCCACCAGCAGCAGGACGCCGACCTGGCCAACCGCGTCGATCATGTGGAATCTGGCCGGGTCGGTGGGCAGCAGCCAGGCGGAGAACTCGGGGGCGACGTTGGCGAGCAGCGAGGGCCCGATCAGGATGCCCGCGCTGAGCTCACCGAGCAGGGCGGGCAGCCCGAAGCGGACGGACAGACGTCCCAGGACGGTGGCCAGGCTCAGGAGCAGCCCGAGTTGCAGCAGGAGGATCATCAGGTTGTGCGCGGGGATGACGGCGACGGGGGCCGTGGCGATCGCCATGGCGGTCACTCGCCGTCCTCGACGTAGTACCAGTTCTCCGGGCTGATCATCCCGAAGGGGTTGATCGGCTCGAAGCCCCGGAGTTTGTTGGAGACCTCGAACAGCCGCAGGGAGAAGTTCGGGATGAAGATGACGGGGACCTGCTCGGCGATGTAGTCCTGGTACTCGTAGAGCGCCGCGGGGTCGTCGCTGGTCAGGGTGCGGTCGATGAGCTCGTCGGCCCTCGGGTCGGTGTAGTGGCCGAAGTTGCCTCCGGCGTCGGTCCTGAAGAGGATCTCGCCGCTCGGGTAGTGGTAGACCCAGCCGCCGCCCCAGGTGCTCAGCTCCCACAGGCAGGGGCTGTCGGGCCCGACGACGCAGGGGGCGTCCTCGGCCACCAGGACCGAGCCGTAGACCTCCTGCAGCCGCAGCTCGATACCGGCCTTGACGGCGTCGTCGCGGAACTGCTCCATCAGCCGGGTGAGCGCGGGGCGTCCCTCGGCGTACCTGAGGGAGAAGCTGAGCTTGGTACCGCCGGGGATGCCCGCGCCGGCCTGACCGGGGCCCTCGCCGGGGTTGACGCAGACGGCGGGGAACGTGCTGGTGTCCCAGCCGTTCGCCTCCAGCAGCTCGCGGGCCCGCTCGGCGTCGAAGGGCAGGATCGGCGCGCCCTGGAGGGTGGGCGAGACCAGGTCGCTCACCGGGTAGCGGGGCACCGGCCCGTCCTGCCGGTAGGCGTAGCCGTGGTAGATGTCGCGGGCCGCCCGGTCCTGGTCGAGCGCGTGCTGCATCGCCTGCCTGATGTAGGTCTGGGCGAGCATCTTGCCGGCGACGGTCGGGTTGTTGTAGTTGAGCGGGATGTAGCGGATGCAGAAGGCCGCCTGCGGGACCAGCGTGTAGTCGTCGGCGAGCGGGTTGGGACCGCCCTTGGTCGGGTCGTCGGTCGGCTCGGTGCTGAAGCTCAGCGGCAGGTAGCCGACCTGGATGCCGTCGGGCGCGTCCGGTCCCTCCAGCAGTTTCTGGTACTCCTCGCCGTCGGACATGAAGGGGATCTGCCGGAACTCGTCCAGGTGCGCCTTGTTCGGCCCGGAGTAGTGCTCGTTGGGGACGAAGGTGACGACGCCCTCCATGGTGTAGCTCTTCAGCCGCCACGGGCCGCTGACCACGCTCCACACCGGGCTCGTCGCCCAGTGCACCCGGTCGGAGTTGTCCTCCTCGATGACGCCGCCGTTCTCGCCCATCAGGAAGTCGTAGACGGCGGCGACGTTCTCCAGGCTGAACGAGGCGTCGGAGGGCCCCTCGGCGGTGCGATCCCAGGCCTTGGGCATCGGGGTGATGGTGCTGAGCTGGTTCATCAGCACCCAGCGCTTGGAGTAGACCTTGTCGAAGGTGAAGTAGACCTTGTCCTCGGCGAGCTTGCCGTAGGAGACGAGGTTGTCGGGGAAGCAGCCGGGGACGTACTCGCCGTAGCGCTCGCCCTTGACGGCCATCATGTTGACCCAGAACAGCACGTTGTCCGCGCAGATCGTCTCGCCGTTGGACCACTTCCAGGGCTTGACGGTGACGGTGACGGTGAGGCCGTCCTCGCTCCACTGCGGGGGCTCGCCGATGCTGAGGTCGTAGTCGACCTCGGGGGTGCCGTGCGTGCCGAAGAAGTAGAGGGGCCGGTACATCAGGATCTGGAACTCAAGCAGGTTGCGGGTGCCGAAACGCTCGGGCGGGGTGAAGGGGAAGATGATGGAGGGAGGGAACCCGGGCGCGCACGCCCAGGTCACCGTGCCGCCCTTGACGGGCTTCTCCACGTTCGGGCGGGCAATGGTGTTCAGCGTCATGTCAGCTCTCAGTCCTCGGGTGGGGCAGGGTGAAGGTGTCGGGGTCGATCTCTTCAAGGAGGTCGGGGTCGATCTCTTCGAGGAGGTCGGGGTCGATCTCCTCAAGGAGGGAGACGCCGCTGCTCGCGTGGGCGCCGTAGCGCTCCCACGTCTCGTGCAGCAGGACCCGGCCGTCGGGGAGCAGTTCGGGGGTGCTTCGGCAGTGGCCCGACACGACGGCCCCGTTGTCGAGGACCATCGTGTAGGCGAAGTCGAGGGAGCCGTCGGGGGCGCAGAGCCCGGTGAGGGTTCCCCGGCGGGCGTGGCCGCCGGAGAACTCGCCCCACAGCAGGTCGCCGTCCTGGCGGTACAGCGCGATCGGGTGCTTCTCCTCGGGGGGGACGCCGCCGGTGGTGAAGCGGCGCCCGTTGTAGTCGATCATGAGCGGGCCGCCCTGAGTTCGAGGGTGCAGCACTTGGCGCTGCCACCGGACTTCAGCAGCTCGGAGAGCTCGACGCCGATGGGCTCGTAGCCGCGCTCGCGCAGCTCGCCCATCAGGTGGGTGGCCGCGGGCGGCATCAGGACGTGGCGGCCGTCGGAGACGGCGTTCAGCCCGAACACCTCGGCGTCGGCCTCGGTGGCGATGATCGCGTCGGGGTACAGGACGCGCAGCACGCCCTGGCTCTCCCTGGAGAAGGCCCCCGGGTAGTACATGATCTGGTCGCGATCGAGCACGGCCAGCGCGGTGTCGAGGTGGTAGAAGCGCGGGTCGACCAGCCTCAGCCCCGCCACGGGCATCCCGAAGAACTTCTCCGCCTCGCGGTGCGAGCGGATGTCGGTACGGAAGCCGGTGCCGGCCAGCAGGTATCTCCCGGCGTGCAGGTAGTCGCCCTCGCCCTCGTTGACGTGGACCGCCTCGCGGGTCCGGTAGCCGCGGGCGCGGAACCACTCCAGGTACGCGGGGCCCTCGGCGGCCCGCTCCTCGTACCGGAACTTGGCCGACAGCACCCTGCCCTTGATGACCGTCGCGCCGTTGGCGGCGAACACCATGTCGGGGTAGCCGGGCAGCGGCTCGATGAACTCCACCTGGTGGCCCAGGGCGCGGAAGGCGCGCAGCAGGCCGTCCCACTGGAGTCTGGCCAGCGCGCCGTCGACTGGTTTGTCGGGGTTCATCCAGGGGTTGATGGAGTAGACGACGTCGAAGTGGGTGGGCGGGCACATCAGGTAGCGGCGGGTGCGGGCGACCCGAAGGGTCCGGTGCGGCGCCTCCTCGGCCAGCTGTGTCATGACGCTTCTCCGTCCCGGACGAGGGTGACGTTGATCTTGGAGGCGTAGTCGAGCATCGTCGCCCTGGCGTCCTCCAGGGAGGTGCCGGTGGTGCCCAGGAAGCCGAGGATGCTGTTGCCCTCCGGCGGGCGCCGGACGACGTCCCCGGGGCTGGCGGTGATCTTGAGGAAGAAGACCTTCTCGGACTCGGAGACCTCGGCGGGCACGTCGATCGCGGTGATCCGGCCCGCGTCGCACATCAGGCACATCGCGGTGACGTGGACGCCGGTGGGCCGGTAGTGGCGCACCCTCGGCGCCGCGCCTCGGGCCACGTCCATCACGGCGCGGATCGGGTTGTGCGCGGCGGTGATCCCGGCGATGAGGTCCAGCCCGCCGCCGCCCGGCCTGATCGCGATCTCCAGCAGGTACGGCTCGCCCCGGTGGAAGCGCACCTCGGCGTGCAGCACACTGCGCCGCAGCCCCTGGGAGTGCGCGCCCGCCCTGACCACGCGGTGCACCGCGGCCACCTGCTCGGGGGTGAGCGAGGTCGGCCCGTGGTGCACGTCGTCGTCGAAGGTGCCTCCCTCGACGGTGATGCGGTCCACGATGGAGCCGAGGTAGACCTCGCCGTCCCAGGCCACGGCCTCGATGAGGAACTCCTCCCCGTCGAGGAAGGACTCGACCAGCAGGCCGTGCGGGCCGAGGTCGAGGCCGTGCGCCTCCATCTCGAACCACGACATCCCCTCGATACCGGCCAGCGCCTGGGGGAACAGCTCCGCCATCTCCTCCGCGTCGTCGACCTTGAACACGAAGTTGCTCGCGGCGCCCAGGGTGGGCTTGAGGATGACCGGGTAGCCGTAGTCACCGGCCGCGCCGAGCGCCCCCTCCAGGTCGGTGACGAAGCGGAAGTCCGGGTGCGGCGCGTCGTACTTGCGGTGCGCCTCGCGCATCAGCAGCTTGTTGCGGCTGGTCCTGGCCGCCTCGAAGCCCACGCCCGGCAGCCCGAGCGCCTCGGCGACGGCCGCGACCGTGGTCACGGCCGACTCCGAGAAGGTGATGATCCCGTCGAAGCGCTCCTGCTCGTGCCACTCCTTGGCCTCGGTGATGAGGTCGTCGATGTTCTGCGAGCCCACGACGCGGTAGCGGTCCGCGGGCCAGAAGTCCGGGGTGCCGACGCCGTTGAGCACGTAGAGCTCGGCGCCGTAGTCCTGCACCTGCTGGTAGCGGGAGCGGTAGTAGGTGGCGTTCTGTCTGGCTTCCATGGCGAGGAGTTTCATCGGGGGCTCCCGGGCAGTCGCGGTAGCAGGAAGGCGTCGATCGTCTCCGCGGAGGTGTCGAGGGTGAGCTCGACACCGGCCGCCTCGGCCTCGGCCGCGACGTCGATGAGGATGGGGGCGGCGCAGGACAGGAAGGCGCGCACCTCCATCAGGAGGTCACCGGGCTCGTCGCGCTCGGCGGTCAGCAACCTGCCGAGCTGGGTGACGATGCCGTCCGCGGCCCTGGTCGGGCTGAACGAGGTGAGGTCGTAGCAGAGGCGGAACCGCTCGACGACCACCGCGGCCCGGCGGCGCCCGGCGTCGGTGACCTTGAGCTCCTCCCCGGGGTCGGTGACGAGGGTGTCGAGGCGGTCGGCGAGCGCGTTCCACGGCTCGCGCAGCCTGCGGGCGGTGACCTTGTCGAGCCCCTCCCTGGTGAAGTTGGCCCGCTGGTCCTCCGGGCAGGTCAGGGCGAGGTAGAACCGGACGAGGTCGCGCGGCACCTCGGCGACGAGGTCGGCGCCGCGGATGAGGTGGTTGCGGCTGGTGGAGAACTTCTCGTTCTCCAGCTCGTAGAACTCGTTGCAGATGTTGGCGTCGGGGGTGATGTAGCGGTCGCCGTGGGCGAGCAGCATGACCAGGTCGACCATGCCCCAGAAGTAGACGTTGTCGAATCCGTGGAAGTAGACGAGGCTGTTGCCGCTCTCGGCGCGCCAGGCCTGGTCGACGGGCCCCTCGGGCTCACCGGCCGCCTTCCAGGTGCTGTAGATCGAGGCGGGCATCGCCTCGACCCACGGGTAGAGGATCTGGCCGGGCGTCTCGGCGAACGGGGCGTCGATCCCCCAGCCCGGCGACGGCACCGTGATCGGGATCTCCGGGAGCGGCCGGGCCAGGATCTCGCGGATGAGCTGCTTGCTGTGTCCCCTCCAGGTGTTCTCGCGGGCGGCGTAGTAGGCGGTGAGCTCCTCCCGGTAGTTCTCGGTGGGCAGGACCAGGACGGTGACCTCGCGCGAGGTCACCGAGTCGGCGGGGTCGAGGACCGAGCGCGGGGAGCCCAGGTCGTCGAAGTGGTTGGGGTGGCCGCAGCCCTCGCAGGAGCCGCCGCAGCTCTCGGTCAGGCAGGCCGGGCACTCGCCCTTGACCAGCCCGTCGAACAGGTAGGTGCCCGCGTTCTCCGCGTACGGCATGCGCACGGTCCGCAGCTCGAACCGGCCCAGCTCGTGCAGGGCGGTGACGAAGTCGAGCACGGTCTTGCGGTAGGTGTCGTCGATGGGCGGCATCGGGGCCAGGGAGATGCCCATCGCCTCGACCGACCGCTGGATGGCCGCGGTGGACGCCGCGCACAGCTCGGCGGGCGTGGTGCCGTGCTTGTGGGCGGTCGAGATCATGTACGACTGGCTGTCGTCGGTGCAGGTGTTGTAGTTGACCGGGCGGCCGTCGGCCCGCAGGTAGCGGGAGTAGACGTCGCCGGCGACGTAGGGGCCCGCCATGTGGCCGACGTGCAGGTCCCCGTTGGGCGTCGGCGTGGCGGCGATGACGATCGTCTCGCTCATCGCTCCCCCTCGTGGCGGGTCTCGAACGTGCGGACCAGGTCGTGGTCCCACCAGATGCCGTACATCTCGAAGATGTCGGTGCCGTCGTTGACGACCCGGTGGTCGGTGCCGGGCGGGAAGTAGGCGACGTCCCCGGCGGAGAAGGGGGCGCTCTCGCCCTCGCTCTCCAGGACCGCCTCGCCGGAGACGGCTATGAAGATCTCGTATTCGTGATGGGCGTGCCGGGTCGAGGCGGTTCCGGGCGCGATGACGCACCAGGCCCCCTCGAACGGGGCGTTCAGCGTCTCCCAGGGCATCAGCCGCTTGGCGAGCAGGCCGTTGTCCTGGCGCAGGTGGGCAGGGTCATAGGAACGGAGGTCCACGGGAGTTCTCCTTGTGGGGGTCGGAGAGGATCAGGAGGCGACCGGGAGGGCGAACGGCGTCAGGAGCTCGGCGGCGGCGTCGTTCTCGCGGATGTCGTAGACGATCTCCTCCGCCCGGTTGGCCAGCGTGCTGAGCAGGGAGTCGGCGATGCCGTGCGTGTCCTCGTTGACGCCCTGCAGGTAGCAGGCGGCGTCCGAGCCGGCGGGCAGGGACAGCTTGTAGAAGCGGTCGACACCGATCTCGCCGAGGCCCGCCCTCGCGGCGAGGTCGCGGATCAGCTTGGGCATCCGGCGGTCGAAGCCGGTGCCGAGCAGCAGGACGTCGCAGACCAGCTCGTCGTAGCCGCCGCTCTTCCTGTCCTGGAGGGTGAGGACGATCTCCTCGCCCTCGGTCCTGGCCGCGGCGATCTCGGCCATCGTGATGATCTGGATCCGCTCCTGCCCGAGGAGCCGCTCCAGGTAGATCTGCCGGTAGAGGTTCTCGAGCAGGCCCGGGGACAGGCCCGCGTAGTTGGTGCGGTGCATCTCGCCGAGGAGCTGGCGGCGCGCGTCGGGGCGCGATCCGTGGAACTCGTCCACGAAGGAGGGGTAGAAGAGCTCGTTGGTGAACTTGCTGCTCTCGTAGCCGTTGAGGCCGATGGAGCGCATCACCATCGTGCACTGGGCGTTGGGCATGCTCTGGTGGGTGGCCCACAGCATCTCGGCCGCGCTCTGCGCGCCGCCGATGACCGCGACCCGGTGCGGGGCGTCGTGGTCGAGCCCGGCGACTTTCCGGCTGTACTCGGTGCTGTGGATGACCCGCTCGCGGGGGATCGTGCCGAACACCTCGGGGACGTGCGCGTCGCGGCCGGCGCCGACCACGAGGGTGCGGCAGCCGATGGTCGAGCCGTCGGCGAGCTGGACGACCCACCGCTCGACGCCGCCGTCCGCGGCCAGGATCGGCTCGACGGTCACGCAGCGCCGGTTGTACTCGATGCGCACCTGGGCGAGCGACTCGGCCACCCAGAGCAGGTAGTTCGAGATCTCCATTCTGTACGGGGTGAAACTGCCCAGGTTGACGAATTCACCGAGCCTTCCCACGGAGTGCAGGTGGTTCACGAAGGAGAATCTGCTCTGCGGGTTTCTCAGGGTGACCAGGTCCTTGAGAAAGGACACCTGGCTCTGGGTCCAGGGCAGCAGCATTCCCCGCTGCCAGACCACGTTCTCGTGCTGTTCTATGATCAGCGTTTTGGTGGCCAGTTCCGGAGCGAGCTCTTCGAGGGCCACGGCGAGGGCGAGGTTGGACGGCCCTGCGCCGAGGGCGAGTAACTCGACTTCCTGGTGCTTCACGGTGGTCGCCTCCCGGACGACTTCTCGGGCGCGGTGCCCGTGACGAATGGTTTTCTTGGGTTTCTCCTGGTCGGCTCACTGCCATCCGGCACCGCCGGCCGGGGCGAGGGCCACGGTGGCCGCGAGGCCGGCCCTCGCTCCCGGCACGGCCTGGGCGACGGGGAAGGTGGTGAGCGAGCGGACGCCGAGGACGGGGGCGGTGGGACGGATCGTGGTGTTCATCGTTCTTCTTTTCCTTTCGGCCGACGATCTCGGCGCCCTTTTTTCTTTTTCGCGGGAGCCCCCCGGATTCTTTTTCCGGATATTTCCCGCTTCGTTCTGACACTTCGATTCTTGGTCGATCCGGGTGGTTTGCGGAAGCCCTGGAGGCTGTCAGCGCGCTGCAATGGCAGGACGCTGACAGGCCTCCTCGTCGAACGCCTCAAGGCGCCCGAGCGCGAGGTTGAGATCGGTGCCGCAGGCCACCAGCGCCCAGCCCGACAGCTGGGGTACGTCGTCGAGGGCGCGCAGGCACAGCCGGGCCGCCGCGCTCTCGGCGTCGTCGAGGGAGGGTCTGCGGATGAAGAGACCGAGATGGATTCCAGCGGGATGTTCCTCGCTGTAGATGTGCTCTATCCCGTCAGCGGGCTCCGCCAGCACCAGGAGCAGGTGTCGGAGCTCACGCGCGGACAGCCACCCGCCGGGCGGGGCCGGGCGGCCTTCGATCTCGGGGGCGCGCAGTCGCGCGTTGATGAGATACATGAATCGACCGTGGTTCGCGCGCGGCGAATTCACCAGGTGTTTCCGCTGGCAGGTCCATGGCGTGGCAGGTTCATGCCATCGCGCTGAACTCCCGCGTCCCGGCGTCGGCGGGCCCCGTACGGCGCCCCGCGAGACCCGGAACCCCCGTCGCGAAAAACCCGGAACTCCAGCCCCGCGGGACCCCGGAATCGCCATCGCGAAAGGACCTGGAATCGCCATCGCGAAAGACCCCGGAACCGCCGTCGCGAGAGGACATCGCCGTCGCGAAAGAGCCCGGAACCCCTGTCGCGAAAAACCCCCGCGAGGCTCCAGAAAAGGGCATCACACCTCGGGAGAAACCGGGCAATCGCATAACCCGGTCGTCACTGCGCCGGGCTACTTTCAGAATGCGATCGTCGTGGGCCCCGCCCATTCGGATCGCGTCTCGGTCATGCTCGAACCGTGAAGGGGTCGTGCTCATGCTGCTTGGCATCGGGTCCGCCGAGGAAACCGTCTACCGCACCATCCTGGAGAACCCCTCCTACGGGGTGACCGAGCTGAGCCTGGAGCTGGGATGGCCGGTCCACCGGATCCGCGCCACCCTGGACGAGCTGGCCAAGCTGTCGCTCCTGCGCCCCTCGTGGGAGGAGCCGGACGTGCTGCGCCTGGTCCGCCCGGAGGTGGGGCTGTCCGCGCTGCTGGCCAGGGAGGAGGCCGCGCTGCTCGCCAAGCAGCAGGAGATCGAGCGGAGCCGGACGGCCATCGCCCAGATGATCGCGGTCTACGGCGACCAGAACCCGGCGCGCTCAAGCGACGACTCCGAGGCGCTCGTCGGCATCGACACGATCCGCAACAGGATCGAGGAGCTGGTCACCGAGTGCCGGCAGGAGCTGCTCGGGTTCGAGCCCAAGAGCGCCCAGACCCCGGAGAACATCATGGCGAGCCGCCCGCTGGACGAGGCCCTGCTCGACCGCGGCGTGGCGATCCGCATCATCTACCCCGACAGCGTCCGCAACGACCAGGCGACCACCGGATACGCGACCTGGCTCACCGGGAACGGCGGCCGGGTCCGTACCACCCCCGGCCTCCCGCTCCGCATGCTCATCTTCGACCGGCGGGTGGCCCTGCTGCCGACGGACCCCGCGGACACCAGCGTTGGAGCGGTCCTGTTGCGCGGGGCGGGCGTCGTCACCGCCCTGACCGCCCTGTTCGAGCAGACCTGGGGTGCCTCCAGTCCCCTCGGCGAGGAGCGCAGCCGCGACGAGAAGGGCCTCAGCGGCCAGGAACGCGAGGTGCTCCGCCTGCTCTCGACGGGGCTGACCGACGAGGCGGTGGCCCGCAGGCTCGACGTCTCGGTACGCACCCTGCGGCGGGTCACCGCCGAGCTGATGGAACGGCTCGACGCGCGCAGCCGGTTCCAGGCCGGATACCTCGCGGCCGCCAGGGGATGGCTGCCGTCCGGCCTCTGAGCACGGTCACTTCCTCGTACGGCCTCTGAGCACGCCACGAACCACGGGCACTCCCTCGTACGGCCTCTGAGCACGTCACAAACCCCCGGGCACTCCCCCGTACGGTGTCCGACCTCCGGTGGCGACACGGCACGCGGGACCGGCCCCGGTTCCAGCCCCGGCCCCGGCCCCCGCTCCGGTGTGAACGGGGTTCAGCTCGCCGCGGGGAGCGCGGAGCCGTCCATCGGGCCGCCGGGACTGTAGACCACGCACATGACGTCGCGGTCGCCGCCCGCCCAGGTCTCCCGGGTCGGCAGGACCGGGTAGAAGTCCAGTTCCGAGGCCGACTCGCCGCTCCAGTAGGTGTCGAACCCCCGTCGGCAGCTCCGCCACGCGAACGCGCTCAGCGCGACCGGATCCCACCCGCCCTCGGGAGCGTGCACGAAGCCGTACGCCTGGTTGGCCGCCCGCTCGTGGCAGGGCGTGTACAGCACGACGACCTCGGCCGCCTCCCCGGAGTAGGCCGGGTCGGTGAAGCACTCCCCCGCCTCGATGTGCAGGATCCCGCTCGTCCGCGCGGTGACGAAGGTCTCGTCCTTGACCGTCGGCCCGGTCGTCCCCGGCGGCCCCGTCGTGGTCGGCGGCGGGAACAGCGTCCCGAGCGCCACGAGGCCGAGAAGCAGGATCCAGCGGCGGGCGGGCCGCCCGGTACCGGCCTGGCGGGTGGCGGTCAACGGGACATCCTGTTCCTCGGGAAGCGGCTCTTCACCCGGGGAGCGACTCCGCTGTTCGACGGCCGGTTCGACGGCTGGTCGGCCACACCATAGGCGCGGCCCGCGGAACGCGCGGGCAACGGGGGGTGGCGGGCGCGCGGACGTCCGGCGACATCGGCGGTACGGCCGGGGCCACGGGTTCCCAGGGGGACATGTTCATCCGGGCGCAATACTCAATATAGGCATTTGATGATCTTTTCTGGATCAATACGGACGTCCACCGCACTCCCTCGGTGGACGGCGACTCCTCCCCGGAAAAGAGCTCAAGATGGGCGAAGTCAATATGCCCCGGCCCACCGGATCTCGGCGAACGAAACTGACCGCGGCGGGCGCGGGCGTGCTGCTCCTCGGCGGCCTGGCGTTCGGCCCGGTGGCGTTCGGCGCCGCCGCGCCGCCGAAATATCCCGCCGCCGACATCCACAAGCCCTCCCCCATGCCCGACCGGGTCATCCTGACCCCGACCACCACCCCGTCGACCAGCCAGAAGGTCACCTGGCGGGCCGTGGCCGACGCCGAGTCGGCGCAGGCGGAGATCCTGGAGGCCCCGCGCGCGCTCGGCGCGGTCGTACCGGCCGCGGGCGCGGTCGTCAACGTCAGGGCGGCCAGCACCACCCCGGTCAACACCACCCTCGGGTACGCCTCCATCTACCACACGGTGGAGTTCACCGGCCTGAAGCCGAACACCCGGTACACCTACCGGGTCGGCGACGGCACCAACTGGGCCGAGTGGAGCGACTTCACCACCGCGGCGGCCGGTCTCCAGCCGTTCTCGTTCATCTACTACGGCGACGCGCAGAACTACATCGACTCGGCGGTGCCGCGCGTCTTCCGCCAGGCGTTCGCCGACCGCCCGCAGGCGAAGGTGATCGTCAACGCCGGTGACCTCATCGACTCCGCGAACAGCGAGGAGCAGTGGGGCCAGTGGTACAAGGCCGCGGGCTTCATCGACAGCCAGGTCAACAACATCTCGATCCCCGGCAACCACGAGTACAGCGGCGGGCTGTCCGCCTTCTGGCGGCCGCAGTTCCCCTATCCGGACAACGGTCCGGGCAACCCCGAGCTGAAGCAGACCGCCTACACCGTCGACTACCAGGGCGTACGCTTCATCGGCCTGGACTCCAACGTGCAGGGCACCCCGGCCCTGATGGCCGCGCAGGCCACCTGGCTGGAGGGCCTGCTCAAGGACAACCCGAACAGGTGGACGGTGGTGACCTTCCACCACCCCGTCTACTCCACCACCGGGACCCGCAACAACCCCGCCGTACGTGACCAGTGGGGTCCGCTGTTCGAGAAGTACGGCGTGGACCTGGTCCTTCAGGGCCACGACCACTCCTACGGCCGGGGCAACGTGGCGACCGCCCGCAAGTCGGTCACGGTCAACAACGGCGTCGCCTACGTCGTGTCGGTCTCCGGCGGCAAGATGTACGCCCTCAACAACGGCGAGAACTGGACCGGCAACGGCGCCGAGGTCGTCAGCAAGAGCGAGAACACCCAGCTCTACCAGCTGATCGACGTCGAGGCCGACCGCATCACGTTCGAGGCCCGCTACGCCAACGGCGAGCACCACGACGGCTTCGTCATCCGCAAGAACCGGGCGGGCGAGCGCACGGTCAACGAGGTCCGCACCCCGGAGAACACCGTCGGCGAGCAGGTCACCGTCGACAGGACCACCGTCGGGACGCGCGGCGAGCTCAAGATCTCCGCGTACGGCTACGACCCGGGCGAGCGGGTGTCCGTCTACCTGCGGAAGGCGAGTGACCGCGACAGGGGACACGGGCACGACAGGGACGAGTCGATCGGCGTCCGGAACGCCGACGAGCTGGGCCGCCTGACCTACGCCTTCAGGCTGCCGAGCAAGGCGAGGCGGGGCGACACCTACGTGGTGTACCTGTCCAGCGCCAACCAGAAGATCACCAGCCCGGTCATCACGGTCACCCGGTAGTGACCTCTCCGGGAGCGGGACCGTCATCACGGCGGTCCCGCTCCCGGAGGTGCCGGGCACCGCGCCCGAGTCGTGCGAACAGGAGATCCGTTGAGAATCCACACCCGCGTGCTGGCGGGCGTGCTGCTCGTCTGCGTCCTGGGCGGCTGGGCCACACCGGCCGCCGCTCACCCCTTCGGGCCGCCGTCCACCGCGCGGATCGAGGCCGACGGCTCGCGCGTGACCATCTCGTGGTTCGCGGCCGAGGACGACTGGGTCGCCCTCGGCCAGTCGATCGGGGCGTTCGAGGACCCGGCCACCGGCACCGTGTCGACGGAGCTGACCGGCGAGCAGAAACTGGAGCGGTCATCGGCCCTGCGTGACTACCTGCTGGACCGGATCACGGTCGCCCAGGGCGGGCGGCGGTGTGAGAGCCGGTTGGAGGAGCTCCGGGCCCTGGTCACCGACGGCGCCCGGTTCGTCTTCGACTGCCGGAGCCCGGTCACGCAGCTGGACGTCACCGTCGCCGCCCTGACCGACCTCAACAAGGCGTACCGGACGATGCTCGTCGCCGAGACTCCCGCGACTCCCGGGCGGACGCTTCTCACCGGGGCCGAGAGCACCCGGCGCCTGACCTTCTCCGACACGGGCGGGAGCGGCCTGCCCTCGGGGACGACGGCCGTCGTCGTCTGGGCCGCCGTACTGCTGGCCGGAGCGGGTGTGCTCACCGCGTTGTGGAGGCGGCGCGGGACGGACGGGCGGTCGTGACGGAGTTCGGCGGCTTCGAGGGCCGGTTCGTCTCGCTCTTCGACGACAGGGGCGTCTTCTGGGCGATCCTCGCCGTCGCGCTCGTCGCCGGAGCCCTGCACGCGGTCGCCCCCGGCCACGGCAAGAGCGTCACGGCGGCCTATCTGGTCGGCACCCGGGGCGGCTACCGCGACGCGCTGCGCCTGGGGGTCATCGTGGCGCTGATGCACACCTTCTCGGTGTTGGTGCTGGCGTTCGCCTGGGTGGGACTGAGCGGCGCCGCGAGTTTCGGCACGAAGAACGTCACCGCCTGGATGCAGGTCGCGGCCGGGCTGGTCACGATCGGCGTCGGCGCGCATCTCACCTACCGCCACCTGCGGGACCGGAACCGGCTGAGAACCCACCACGGCCACGGACATGGCCACGGCCACGGGCACGGCCACGGGCATCCGGCCGAGGACGGGACGGACCCCTGGTCGCGCCGGGGCCTCCTCGCGCTCGCCCTCTCCGGCGGGTTGCTGCCCTCGCCGTCGGCCTTCGTCGTCCTGATGAGCGGGCTGCTCACCGGCCGGGCCTTCGACGCCGTCGTGCTCGTCGCCGCCTTCGGCCTGGGGATGGCCCTCACCCTGACCGGCGTGGGCGTCGTGACGATCCGGGGATACGCGCTGCTGACCCGGGGAACCCGCGGGTGGTCACGGGCCTCCACCGCGCTGGCCTGGGCTCCGGCCGCCGCCGGGGTCGTGGTCTCCTCCGCGGGCGGTCTCTATCTCGTCGCGGCGCTGAGCGTCGTGACCGGCTGAGCGTCGTGACCGGCTGAGCTTCATGACCGGCTGAGCTTCATGACCGGCTGAGCTTCATGACCGGCTGAATCGCGCGAACGGCGATCAACCGGGGACACGGTGACCGATCAAGGACACGGTGACCGAATCAAGGGCGCGGCGATCGATCAGGGTTCGTAGCCGCGTGAGCGGGGCCACCAGCCGGGCACCGCCGCGCGGTATCTCTCGTAGTCGGCGCCGAACGCGCGGCGCAGGGTCGGTTCCTCGTACCAGCGGACGAACGCGACGACCGGCACGGCCGTGGCGGCGGCGTACAGCAGCAGGACGGGGCGGCCCAGGAGCAGCGCCTGCCCGCCGATGATCGCGAAGACCGCCACGTACATCGGGTTGCGGACGTGCGCGTACAGCCCGCCGACGACCAAGTGCTCGGTGGGCGCGATCGGGGCGGGGGTGCCGAGGCCCTCCACGACGAACCTGACGAACGCCCTGACCAGCACCGTGGCCCCGGCGAGGACGAGTACCGCGCCGACGAGACGCAGTGACACCGCGACCCAGGGCGGCGCCGCGAGCAGGAGGTCCCCCGCCTCCCAGCGGGTGATCCACCAGGGCAGGAGCCCGGCGACGGTGCCCGGTGCCAGCGCGAAGAAGATCGCGGTCCCGACGGCGGCGGGGGTTCTGCGCATCGCGTCACGCTCCTGTGTCGCTGCCTCCGGAGGCGTACGACCGTCGCCTGCGGCGGTTAATTCATTGTGCGTTGAGTTTAGGCTCAGGACGAAGGGGCGTCAACGACCGGAAGGCCGCCATGGCAACCTGGGTGAAAGATGCCTGAAAGGGAAGATTTATACGGGGTAAGGCCGCACGGACGAAACGCATTAACCCCGTGCACGTAGGCTGTCCCGGGCCCACAGGGGCGTCGTACACATGGGGGAAGACAGTGATTCCGTTACCAGCAGGCACCGGCATGCCGTCGCGAGCACTCCTGCCCGGAGGGACCGCGCCGCAGGCCAGGACGTTGCTGGACATCCTCGACCAGACCACGCGACGTCATCCTCACGCGCTCGCCTTGGACGACGGGCGGACCCGTCTCGACTACACCGAACTCCGGACCGAGGCGGGCCGGATGGCCCTGGAGCTACGGGCGGCCGGAGTCGGGCGCGGCGACCGGGTCGGGGTGCGGATCCCCTCGGGCACCGTCGGCCTGTACGTCGCGATCGTCGCCGTCCTCACCGCCGGGGCCGCCTACGTCCCGGTGGACGCCGACGACCCCGAGGAGCGGGCTGACCTGGTCTTCGGCGAGGCCCGGGTCCGCGCCGTCATCGGCGACGGCGGGAAGATCGCCCCCTACGGCGACCCGTACGAGCGCCTGGGCACCCCCTCGCCCGGCGCCGGTGCGGCGCGCGGGACCGGCCACGGCGAGCGTTCCGGCGGGCAGGACGGCGCCCCCGACCCCGAATGTGAGATTCACCACTCCGGCGACCGCCCCGGCAACGGGCCTCTCGCCCCGGAGCCCCGGCACACCGGCGGGTCGGAACTCGACTACGCGGCGGAGCTGCACGGCATCGGCCCGCACATCGTCCGGTACTCCACACCCCTGCCAGTCGCCCGCGACAGGGAGACGGCCACGGTCCGCGACAGGGAGCGGGACCGGAGCCGGGGCAGCGGCCGTCCGGGGCCGGAGGACGACGCGTGGATCATCTTCACCTCCGGGTCCACCGGCAAGCCCAAGGGCGTGGCGGTGACCCACCGCAACGCGGCGGCGTTCGTGGACGCCGAGGCACGGCTGTTCCTCACCGGGGAGCCCATCGGGCCCGGTGACCGGGTGCTGGCGGGGCTCTCGGTGGCGTTCGACGCCTCCTGCGAGGAGATGTGGCTGGCCTGGCGGTACGGCGGCTGCCTGGTGGCGGCCCCCCGCGCGCTGGTGCGCACCGGCATGGACCTGGGGCCGTGGCTGCTGGACATGGGCATCACGGTCGTGTCGACCGTACCGACCCTGGCGGCGCTCTGGCCGGTGGAGACCCTCGACGACGTACGGCTGCTGATCTTCGGCGGTGAGGCGTGCCCGCCGGAGCTGGCCGAGCGGCTGGCCGTACCGGGGCGCGAGGTGTGGAACACCTACGGCCCGACCGAGGCGACGGTGGTGGCGTGCGCGGCGCCGCTGACCGGGGAGGGCCCGGTGCGGATCGGGCTGCCGCTGGCGGGCTGGGACCTGGCCGTCGTCGGCAAGGACGGCGAGCCGGTGGCGATGGGCGAGACCGGCGAGCTGGTCATCGGCGGGGTCGGGCTCGCCAGATACCTGGACCCGGCCAAGGACGCCGAGAAGTACGCGCCGCTCGCGTCGCTCGGCTGGGAGCGCGCCTACCGCAGCGGTGACCTGGTACGGGCGGAGCCCGAGGGACTGATCTTCGTCGGGCGGGCCGACGAGCAGATCAAGCTCGGCGGGCGCAGGATCGAGCTGGGCGAGGTGGACGCGGCGCTGCAGGCGCTGCCCGGGGTCGCCGGGGCCGCCTCGGCGGTCCGCACGACCGGCGGCGGGCACCAGCTGCTCGTCGGCTACGTCGTGCCCGGCGAGGGGTTCGACCGCGAGGACGCCAGGGACCGCCTCCGCCACTCCCTGCCCGCCGCGCTGATCCCCAGGATCGCCCTGGTGGACGAGCTTCCGACGCGCACCTCCGGGAAGATCGACAGGGACGCCCTGCCCTGGCCGCTCCCCAAGGAGTCCACGACGCCCGACGCCGGGATACCGGACGTCGACCCGTGGGTGGCCGAGTGCTGGCTGGACATCCTGGGCGGCGTCGAGGGCGACTTCTTCGCCGAGGGCGGCACCAGCCTCGCGGCGGCGCGGCTGGTCTCGGCACTGCGGACCCGCTACCCGGCGGTCACCGTCGGCGACGTCTACGACAACCCGACGCTGCCCCAGCTCGGCAGGCACCTGTCGGCGCTCGACGCGCCGGAGATCGTGACCACCGACCGGATCGTCACGCCGATGCCGCGCCGCTCCGCGATCGCGCAGGCGGCGCTCACCGTGCCGCTGCTCAGCGTCGGCGCGCTGCGCTGGGTGGTGGCGCTGGCCGCGCTGAACAACCTGGTGGGCCTGCCCGGGGCGCCGGTCGTCTCGTGGTGGTGGGTGCTCGCGGGCGCGCTGCTGTTCGTCAGCCCCGCGGGGCGGATCGCGCTCGCCGCGGGCGGCGCCCGGCTGCTGCTGCGCGACCTGAGACCGGGCACGTACCCCAGGGGCGGCGGCACGCACCTGCGGCTGTGGTTCGCCGAGCAGCTCTCCGAACGGCTCGGCGTGGGCGAGGTGTCGACCGCGCCGTGGCTCACCCACTACGCGCGGGCACTCGGCGCCCAGGTCGGCGACGACGCGGACCTGCACTCGATGCCGCCGATCACCGGGATGCTCAAGCTGGGCAGGTACGCGGCCGTCGAGCCCGAGGTCGACCTGAACGGCTACTGGATCGACGGCGACCAGGTGCACGTCGGCGAGATCAAGATCGGCGCCTCCGCCACGGTCGGCGCCCGCACGACCCTGTTCCCCGGCACGAAGATCGGCAAGAACGCCCAGGTGGCACCCGGTTCGGCGGTGGCGGGCTCGGTGCCGTCCGGGGAGCGCTGGGCGGGCGTGCCCGCGAGCCGGATGGGCAAGGCCAGACCCCCGGCCGCCGACCGCCCGCCGCGCTCGTGGCACTGGGCGACGGCCTACGGGCTGTCCGCGCTGGTCCTGAGCGCCTTCCCGGTGATCGCCGCGCTGCCGGGCCTCGCCGTCCTGCTGCGCGACGGCGCCCCCTCCCTGACCTCCGTCCTGTACGGGGTGCCCCTGGCCACCCTCGCCTCGGTGGCCACCCTCGCCCTGCTGACCGTGCTCTCGGTACGGCTGCTCTCGGCCGGGCTGCACGCCGGGCAGCACCCGGTGCACAGCCGTCAGGCCTGGCAGGCGTGGGCGACGGGCCTGCTGATGTCGATGGCGCGGGTCTGGCTGTTCCCGCTGTACGCGAGCATGGTCACCCCCGCCTGGCTGCGCGCCCTGGGCATGAAGGTCGGCCGGGACGTGGAGCTGTCGACGGTGCTGGCGCTGCCGTCGATGACCTCGGTCGGCGACGGCGCCTTCCTCGCCGACGACACGATGGTCGCCCCGTACGAGCTGGAGGGCGGGCGGCTGCGGGTCGATCACGTGCGGATCGGCAAGCGCGCGTTCCTCGGCAACTCGGGAATGACCGCGCCGGGGCGCAAGGTGCCCAAGGACGGGCTGGTCGCGGTGCTGTCGGCGGCGCCGAAGAAGGCCAAGGCGGGCTCGTCGTACCTGGGGATGCCCCCGGTGGAGCTGCGCAGGGCCGCCGAGGAGGGCGACCGGAGCCGCACCTACGACCCGCCGCCGAGGCTGAGGTTCGCCCGCGCCGCGGTCGAGGTGTGCCGCGTGGTGCCGGTGATGTGCACGGTCGCGGTGGCCGTGCTCGTCGTGGCGGCCGTGGAGTGGCTGGCGGGGGCGTACGGCTTCGCGGTGGCGGCGGCCCTGTCGGGCGTGGCGGTGCTGGGCGGCGGGGTGCTCGCCGCGGCGACGGCGACCGTGGCCAAGTGGGCCCTGGTGGGCCGGATCTCGGTGGGCGACCGGCCCCTGTGGAGCTCGTTCGTGTGGCGCAACGAACTGGCCGACACCTTCGTGGAGGTGCTGGCCGCGCCCTGGTTCGCCCAGCGCTGGCTGGGGACGGCGCCGCTGAACCTGTGGCTGCGTTCCCTGGGGGCGCGGGTGGGCAGGGGCGTGTGGTGCGAGACCTACTGGCTGCCCGAGGTCGACCTGGTCAGCCTGGGGGACGGGGTGTCGGTGAACCGGGGCTGCGTGTTGCAGACACACCTGTTCCACGACCGCGTGATGAGCATCGATACTGTCGTCATGCGGGACGGATCCACACTCGGACCCCACGGGGTGGTCCTGCCCGCGGCGACGATCGGGGAGAACACCACGGTCGGACCGGCGTCCCTGGTGATGCGCGGCGAGTCCGTGCCCGCCGGGACCCGCTGGTTCGGCAACCCGATCGCGGCGTGGGCCCGGCGAAGATAGGCACGAAGAACAGAGGAAGCCGGTGTGGCTCTGAGCACGACCTCCATCCCTCAGCTGTATTTCCCCATGCACGGCGACGACGGCTACCGGGTGGAGCACTACGACCTGACCCTCGACTACCGGGTGGGCCCCAACCGCCTGGGCGGGGTGGCCCGGATCTCCGCGGTGGCGCTGCGGCGGCTCACCCGGATCGCCTTCGACCTCGGCGCCCTGCGGGTGGGCGGCGTGCTGGTCGACGGCGCCCCGGTCCGCTTCACCCACCGCGGGGGCAAGCTCCACCTGTCGCCCGCCGGGCTGCGCCCCGGCCTGTTCACCGTCGAGATCCGCTACGCGGGCACCCCCCAGCCGGTGAACAGCCACTGGGGCGGGCTCGGCTGGGAGCAGCTCACCGACGGCGTCATCGTGGCCAGCCAGCCGATCGGGGCGCCCTCGTGGTTCCCGTGCAACGACCGGCCCGACGACAAGGCCACCTACCGGATCTCGGTCACCACCGCCTCCGCGTACCACGTGGTCGCCAACGGGGAGCTGGTCTCGAAGCGGCGGGCGGCCTCGACGACCACGTGGGTGTACGAGCAGGCCGAGCCGATGGCCTCCTACCTGGCGAGCGTGCAGATCGGCCGCTACCAGCAGACCGAACCGGCCCCGGGGATGCGGCTGATCTTCCCCGTCAGGTACGCCTCGCGGGTGCGCCACGACTTCGAGCGCCAGGACCGGATGATGGAGGTCTTCCGCGAGCGGTTCGGCCCCTACCCGTTCGGCTCCTACACCGCGGTGGTCGTGGACGACGAGCTGGAGATCCCGGTCGAGGCACAGGGCATGTCGATCTTCGGGGCGAACCACGTGGACGGCAGGCGGGGCGAGGAGCGGCTGGTCGCCCACGAGCTGGCCCACCAGTGGTTCGGCAACAGCCTGACGGTGGCCGACTGGCGTGACATCTGGCTGCACGAGGGGTTCGCCTCGTACGCGGAGTGGGTCTGGTCGGAGAGCTCCGGCGGCCTGTCATCCGATGACCACGCGCAGCGCTGGCACCGGCGCCTCTCCACGCTCCCCCAGGACTTCGTGCTGGCCGACCCGGGCCCCCGGCGGCTGTTCGACGACCGCGTCTACAAGCGCGGCGCGCTCACCCTGCACGCGCTCCGGCGCACCATGGGCGACGAGCCCTTCTTCGCGCTGCTCAGGGAGTGGACTGCCGGACACCGCCACGGGACCGTCACCACCGGCGCCTTCACCGCGCTGGCCTCGGGCCGCACGACGCAGCCACTGGACAAACTGATCGCAGGCTGGCTGTACGACCGCCGCCTGCCCGCCCTCCCCTGACCCGCATACGTCGGACCACTGCTATAACGGTCTACAACTTCGTGGAGGTACGGCATGCGCGTCGCGTTGCACACCCGGGTCAAGCCGGGCAGGGAGTCCGAGTACGACCAGGCGCACCGGGAGGTGCCCGCCGAGCTGACCGAGGCCATCAGGAGGGGCGGCGCGCACGAGTGGACGATCTGGCGCAGCGGCCAGGACCTGTTCCACGTGATCGAGTGCGACGACTACGAGGCGCTGCTGTCGTCGCTGGCGGACCTGCCGGTGAACATCACCTGGCAGGCCCGGATGGCCGAGCTGCTGGAGGTCGTGCACGACTATTCCGGGGAGGGCGCGGGCAAGGGCCTCCCGGCGGTGTGGCGGCTGCCCTGAGGCCCTTTTGGGACCGGACCCTTAAAAGGCCGGTAGGGGTCACACCGGCGCGGTCAGGAGGGAGAAGCCCAGCTGGCTGTACAGCTCCAGCTGGTCGTAGTAGCTCCGGTGGGTGGCGATCCTGTCGCCCTCGAGCGAGCACGCGCTGCAGCCCCGGACGATGATCTTGCGGCCGGTCCCCTCCGCCACGTGACCGTCGGGCAGGAGGAAGGGCCCGGTGTGAGTGGCCATGACCGTCCACTCGGTGACGGCGGGGTCGTCGCAGAACACCTTGTGCCAGGCGTTGAGGTGTATGTCGGGGAAACCGGCCAGGAAGTGCTGGTAGTACCAGAGAATCTGCTCGTGGCCTTCGGCTATGCCCACCGGCGTGACCAGGACGGCGTCCTCCCGGTAGCAGTCCATTATTTTGTTTATGTCATGCTCGTTGAGCGCGTCGAACAGCATGTCTTTGATCTCGCGGGCATCGGACATGACACACCTCCTTGGCCGCTGGGGCCACGGTATAACCGATTGTTTGGCAGCGGAAGGGCGCCGCCGACATCCGTCGCGAAACCACGAGATGCGCCCTGAGCAGCGACGATGCCAAACGCCCCGGGAGATCGCGGCGGCCGACGACACACCCGGAACGCGGAATTCCCCATGTCACGGTCACACGCGAATCGAAAAACACAAACACGCCGACCTCACGATGAATGTTCCGGAAGATCCCCGGCCTGCCCTTTCGAACAGGGGCGGCGACGGCCTATTCCGCGATTTCCTGGGAACAACCGCAAAATGATGTTTTGACGATAATGGCCGGACGGTGACCCGGGCCGCATCGGCGATGCGGGACGTGAACAGACGTTTCCTTCCCCCCTTTTCCATGTCCGCCAGAGGCCAAGGAGGCTACAGCGCGATCGCTATCGTGGGCGGGTGTCCCTCCTCCCTCGCACCCGCCTGCTCGCCGCGCTCGCCGCGGCCGTGACCGTCGCCGCCGGACTGACCGTCCGCGCGGTCACCGGCGGCTGGTTCGGCAAGTACGCGGGCGACGCCCTCTACACCGTGCTCGTGTACGCGCTGGTGGTGCTGGTGTGGCCCCGGGTCACACCGGTGCGGGCCGCGATCGGCGCGCTGGCGTTCAGCTGGGCGGTCGAGCTGGCCCAGCTGACCCCCGTTCCCGCCGCGCTCTCCGAGGCGAGCGTCGTGGCCAGGCTGGTGCTCGGCAGCACGTTCGGCGCGGCGGACCTCGTGGCGTACGCGGCCGGGGCCGTCCTCGCCGCGTCGGCCCACACCCTGCTCGGGCGCCGCTCCCGGCACCGGCGGGAACGGGCGTCCGCCGTGCCCTGAGCATCGCCGGGTGGATCGTATGATTTTCAGACCATGCCAGAAGGACACACCATTCATCGCCTGGCCGGAGAGCATCGGCGGGCGTTCGGCGGGCGGGTCGTGCACGCGGAGAGCCCCCAGGGGCGGTTCGCCGCCGGAGCCCTGCGGATCGACGGGCGGGTGCTCACCGAGGCCGACGCCCACGGCAAGCACCTGCTGCTGGGCTTCGACGACGAGCGGTGGCTCCACATCCACCTGGGCATCTACGGCAAGTACGCCTTCGGCCCGGTCCCCGTGCCCGCGCCGACGGGGATGGTGCGCCTGCGCCTGAGCAACGCGGGCGAGTACGCCGACCTGCGCGGCCCCAACACCTGCGAGCTGCTCGACCCGGCGGGGAAGGCGGCGCTGCACGCCAGGCTCGGGCCCGATCCGCTGCGTACGGACGCCGATCCCGAGGTCGCCTGGCGGCGGATCAGCCGCAGCCGCGTCTCCGTGGGGGTCCTGCTGATGGACCAGTCGGTCGTCGCGGGGGTGGGCAACATCTACCGGGCCGAGGCGCTGTTCCGCCAGGGTGTCGACCCGTCACGGCCCGGCCGTGACCTCACCCACGGCCAGTGGGAGGCGATCTGGGCGGATCTGGTGCTCCTGATGGCCGACGGCGTCCGGGTCGGCCACATCGACACGGTCAGGCCAGAGCACACGCCGGAGGCGATGGGCCGCCCGCCCCGCGTCGACGGCCACGGCGGCGAGGTCTACGTCTACCGGCGCTCCAGCATGCCCTGCTTCCTGTGCGGTACCGAGATCCGCACGGAGGTGCTCGCCGGGCGCAACCTCTTCTGGTGCCCGGCCTGCCAGGTCGGCTGACCCCCGAGCGTCCGGGGGCGGGTCACCCACGGCCCGGAGACACCGGCACCCGACCGGCAGGGGCGTCACCTCGGCCGTGGCGTACGGACACCAGCCCTGGTTCCGGGGAGCACCGGGGAGGGATCTCACATCAGGGTCCGGGCCGTCCAGAGTTCGGGGAAGATCTCCCGTCGCATGCTCCGCTCAAGCCAGCTCAGGCCGCTCGACCCGCCGGAGCCCGGCTTGGCGCCCATCGAGCGGCGTACCGCCATCAGGTGCCGGTAGCGCCACTCGGAGAACTGCTCGGCCAGGTCGGTCAGCGCCTCGGCCAGCGGGGCGAGCGGGCCACCGTAGACCTCGACCCATACCGCCTCGACCTCGGGATCGGGCTCGTGCTCGGCGGCGAGGTCGCGGTCGAGTACCGAACGGGGGACGGCGTGGCCCGCGCGGGCGAGGAAGGCCAGGACCGAGTCGTAGAGGCTCGGCCGGTGCAGCGCCTCGACCAGCTCCTCGTACGCCTCGGGGTTGCGGCGGTGCGGCCGGATGAGCGCCTCGGACTTGTTGCCGAGCAGGAACTCCACGTGCCGGTAGAGGGCCGACTGGAAGCCGGAGCCCTCGCCGAGGGCGTCGCGGAAGGAGTTGAACTGCGCCGGGGTGAGCCAGCTCAGCGCGGCCCAGGCGGCGTTGAGCGCCTCGAAGTGCCGTACGGTGCGCCTGATCGTCAGGGTCGCGGCGGTGACGTCGTCCTCGTCGAGCTGCCGCTGGGCGAGGCGCCACTCGGTGCGGAGCAGCCCGAAGTAGAGCTCCATCACCTGGGTGGTGACCAGGAAGGGCAGTTCCTCAGGGACGTCGGTGACGGTGCGCTGGAGCCCGCGCAGGACGGCGGTGCCCACGTAGTCGTCGTAGGGCGTTCCGGCGTCGAAACCCAGCGTCGGCAGCCCCTCGTTGGCCTCGGCGCGCGCCTTGCGGTCCTGCTCCGTGAGCTGCTTGATGCCGGTCATCACGTCTCCTTCGTCTGTACACCTCCATGGTGGTCTGTATCGGTCTGTACGGAAATAATGGAAGAAAGGCGATTCTCGGATTGGGCCTTCGGAACGGAAGGCATCGAGCGGATCAAGTTACGACGTGACGGAGCGTGACCGTGGACGCGATGGATTGGGCGTTGCTGGCCGAGTTGCAGGACGACGCGCGGCTGTCGTACAGCGAGCTCTCGCGCCGGGTGCACCTGTCGGCTCCGGCGGTGGCGGAGCGGGTACGGCGGCTGGAGGAGACCGGGGTGATCACCGGCTACCACGCCCGGGTGGACGCGGCGCTGGCCGGGCGCGGGGTGGCCGCGCTGATCAGGATGTCCTGTTACGGGCCCCGCTGCGTGCTCCGCGACGAGCAGGCGCTGGCCTGGCCGGAGATCCTGGAGGTGCACCGGGTGACCGGTGACGCGTGCTGCCTGCTGCGGGTGGCCGCCTCCTCGATGACCGCCTTCGAGGAGATGATCGACCGGCTCGCTCCGTACGGCCACCCGTCGAGCATGATGGTGCTGTCCAGCCCCGTCCCCTGGCGTCCGCTGTCCTCCCTCTGACCTCTGGCCTCTGAGCCTTGACCTCCGACGGACCTCCGACGGGTTTTTCACCCGGCGAGCCCGGCGAGTCCTTCACGACCCGGCGGGGTGCCGTCGGCGGGGGCGGGTCAGGAGGGCTTGCGGTGCTCGGCGACCGCCCCGGCGGTGGCCCGCCAGATCGGTGACGCGGGGTCGATGACGTCGAAGTGATCGCCCGACATTTCGAGATATGTCACCTGATCGCCTGACTCCTGGGCGGCTCGTGCGTAGCGGCGGCCGAAGTCGACCAGGTCCAGGTCGTCCCCACCACCCTGCACGATGAGCTGGGGCACCCCCAGGGGGAGCCGTTCCAGCGGCCCCGAACGCCGGTAGGCCCCGGGCACCTCGGTCGCGGACCCGCCGAGCGCGACGGCGACCGCGCCGGAGCTCATGTCCCGGCGATCCCCCTCGGCCAGGTCGAGCACCCCCGCCAGGGAGACGGCCAGGGTGATCCGGTGGTCGTCGGCGGCGGCGCGCAGGGCGAGCTGCCCGCCCGCCGAGTGGCCGATCACCACGAGCGGGCCGCGCGCGCTCTCCGCCGCGAGGGCGACGCCCCTGGCGACGTCCTCGGTGGTCGCGTCCCAGCCGTGCAGGTCGGGACGGCGGTATTCGAGGTTCCAGGCGGCGAACCCGCGCTCGGCGAGGTCGATGGCGAGCGCGTCCATCAGGTCCGCGCCCCAGATCGAGCGCCAGAAACCACCGTGCAGCAGCACCACGGCCGGAACCTGCTCCCCGGTGTCCCCGGCCGCACGCGCCCGCCCGTTGCCCTCGTACGGCGCCGGGGCGGGAGCCTGCCCGGCGACGCCGTACGGGGGCCGCATCTCCGCCCACTGGTCGGGGTGGTCGCCGTAGGCGATCCTGTGCGCGGGGCGGCGCAGGCGGTGGACGGCGTGCCTGATCGCCCAGGTCAGCCCCCAGATCCCCCGCCCGTGCATGTGGGTGCCCGCCACACCCCTCGTACCACCCGCCGAGAACGCCGAACCACCCGCGGACCCCGCGCTCACCACGGACGCCACACCACCGACGGACGCCGCGCCACCCGCGAGCGCGGAAAGGGCGGGGAGGGGGGTGTCGGCCTTGGTCAGGTCGAGCCAGACCGCGTCGGGGCGTTCGGCGAACAGGCGGCGGACCTCCGGATCCGGGCCCGGCAGGACGACCAGGACGTCCGGCGACCCCAGCGCCGCCCGAAAGTCCGCCAGGTCGGAGGTCGCCGACACCGTACCGCCGACGCCGAGGGCCGCGAACTCGCGATCGGCCACCTCGGTGAGCAGGCGAAGGTCCGCGACCAGACCGGGACCGGTAAGCACGATCACATGCGGATTCGGAGGAGACATCCGCTTATTCTGCCCCATTAAGCCGGGTTTACGGCTCGGGGATATATGCCTGCATCAGCAGTTTCTCGGCGTCGTCCAGGTAGCTCTCCAGGGCCTGTCCGGCCTCGGCCGCGCGTCCGGCCTCCATCAGCTCGACCAGCTCCAGGTTGCGGGCCACGAACGGCTCGTGGAAGGCGCGGGGGTTGCTCATGACGTGGAAGACCAGGCGGAGCTCGGCCAGCAGCTGGCGCATCGCCTCGTCCAGGCGGGGGCTGCCGTTCAGGGCGGCGAGGCTCTGGTGGAAGCGGATGTTGGCCGTCCCGACGTCCCGCCAGCGTCCCTCGTCGGCGGCGCGGGACGCCTCGATGACGGCCTCCTTGATCGCGGCCAGGGCGTCAGGGGTGGCGTGCGCGCTGTTGCGCACGGCGGCCCCCTCGATCACCCTGCGCACCCGGTAGAGGTCGGCCACGTCCTCGGCCGACAGCACCCGGACGAACACCCCCCGGTTGAGCCGGTGCTCCAGCAGGCGCTCGTGACCGAGCAGCCGGAACGCCTCGCGCAGGGTGTTGCGCGAGACCTCGAGCGCCGCGCCGATGCTCTCCTCCGACAGGCGCTGACCTGGGACGAAGAGCCCCTCGGCGATCCGGTCACGGAGGATGTCGGCGACCACCTCCGCCGCGCTGCTGCGCCCGAGACGACCGCGGTCGCGCTGTAGCGCTGCGGTGACGTTTTCCACGCCCCCAAGAAATCATCAAACAAACCTATTGTCGAATTGTTGAACGATTCTTATGTTGATGGGGACCACAACAAGAAGCTAGCTCAGGGAACATCCCCCAACAAGAAGCTAAGGAGCGCATGCGATGGCGAGCTCCCAGACCAGGCGGGTCATCGTGGCCGGGCTGGTCGGCACATCCCTGGAGTGGTACGACTTCTTCCTCTACGGTTCGGCCGCGGCACTGGTCTTCAACAAGCTCTTCTTCCCCACCTTCGAACCGCTCACCGGCACGCTGCTGGCGTTCCTCACCTACGCGATCGGGTTCGTCGCGCGACCGCTCGGCGGCATCGTGTTCGGGCACTTCGGCGACCGGGTCGGCCGCAAGAACGTGCTGGTGGTGACCCTGCTGCTGATGGGCGTCGCCACCTTCCTGATCGGCCTGCTGCCCGGCTACGCGACCATCGGCGTGGCCGCCCCGCTGCTGCTCGTCACCCTGCGCTTCGTGCAGGGGCTCGGCCTGGGCGGCGAGTGGGGCGGGGCCGTGCTGATGTCCATCGAGCACGGCGACCCCCGCAGGCGCGGGTTCAACGCGAGCTGGCCGCAGGTCGGCGTACCCGCGGGAAACCTGCTGGCGGCGGGCGTGCTCGGGGTCATGTCCGCGGCGCTTCCCGAGGAGGCGTTCCTGTCGTGGGGATGGCGGGTGCCGTTCCTGCTGTCGGGCGCGCTGGTGGTCGTGGGCCTGTGGATCCGCCTGCGGATCGTGGAGTCGCCGCTGTTCGCCCAGGTCGAGCGGGCGGGCGCGAAGGCGCGGATGCCGCTGGTGGAGGTGCTGCGCACGCACCCGCGCGCGCTGGTCTCCGCGGGCCTCGCGCGCATCGGCGTGGACGTCGCCTTCTACATCTTCGTGACCTACGTCCTGGCCTACGTCACCGGTCCCCTCGGGCTCGAACGCGGTGTCGCGCTGAACGCGGTGCTGATCGGCTCCGCCTTCCAGCTCTTCCTGATCCCGCTGTTCGGCGCGCTGTCGGACAGGGTCGGCCGCCGCCCGGTCTACCTGGCGGGCGTGGTCGGGGCCGCGGTCTGGGTGTTCGCCTTCTTCCCCCTGCTCGACACCGGGTCCTTCCCGCTCATCGCGCTGGCCTCGGTCGTGGCCCTGGCCTGCCACGCCGCGATGTACGGGCCCCAGGCGGCCTTCATCGCCGAGCTGTTCAGCACCCGCCTGCGCTACAGCGGCGCCTCCATGGGCTACCAGGTCGCCGGGATCTTCGGGGGCGCCCTCGCCCCGATCATCGCGCTGTCGCTGTACGACCGGTTCGGCGGCACCCTCGCCATCTCGCTCTACGTGGTCGCCGCGCTGGCCGTCACCACGGTGGGCCTGGCCATGGCCCCCGGTACGCACGACGACCTGCCCGCCCCCACCGAAGGCTCCGGAGACTCCGGAGACGCCCGCGAGGGCGCCCCGGGAACGCGTACGGGGACCGCTTCCCGGGACGCCTGAGCTTCTTCCGCGGTCACCGGCCCTCCCTCGCATCCGGAACCGCCCGGGTTTTCGGACACCATCACCGAACTCACCGGCCCACCGGCTCGTCAAAGTCCCTTGGAACACGTCAGGAACCGCCAGAGCCCGCCACGAAGGGAAGCCGGGTGGGCCGGTGGCCGAGGACGGCCATCCCCGGCCACCGCCCTCCGGTGCCCACCCCCCAAGGAGAATTGACATGTCCATCGGAAAAAGCGTCGCCGCCGTGGTCTTCGCGATCATCTCGGTGATCGTCGTGATCAGCGTCGGAGGCGGTTTCGAGCGCACCGAGCCGGGCCAGGTGGCCGTCGTCAGGGACGGCGGCCCGCTGGACGACTCCGGGATCCGGCAGGTCATCCCGCCAGACTCGGGACTCACCTGGGTCGGCCTGTGGTCGTCGGTGCACTCCTATCCCTCCCAGCAGCGGATCTACACCATCACCACCGACGCCAAGCGGGCCAGCGCCAGCGGCGTGGACGAGGTGACCGTGCCGAGCTCCGACGGGGTGAACCTCGGCATCGAGGGCACGCTCTACTTCACGCTCAATCTCGACCAGGAGGCGCTCAAACGCTTCGACGACAGGTACGGCACCCGCACCTACCTGGGCCAGGACGGCGAGTCCCGTTACGCGTGGGACGGGGACGAGGGATGGAACGGGTTCTTCATCCAGTCCGTGCGGCCGGTGATCTACAACGCCCTGCGCAGCCAGATCGGTGCCGCCGAGTGCGCCGAGCTGCTCTCCTCCTGCTCGCTGGTGCAGACGACCTCCAACAAGAAGGCCGCCCCCGCCGTCCCCGCCGTGATCGACAGCAACGCCTCCATCACCCGCGCCCAGAACGGCATCAACCAGATCCTGGAGCGCGACCTGGAGCAGCTGCTCGGCGGCCGTTTCTTCACCGGCCTGCGGTTCACGCTGGTCCGGGTGACGCTTCCGGCCGAGATCCAGGCCGCGGTGAACAAGACCCAGGTCGCCCAGGCGGGGATCGCCGAGGCCGCGGCGAGGGCGTCGCAGGCCGACGTCGAGGCCGAGTCGAAGATCAGGCAGGCCGAGGCGGACGCGAAGGCGGCGGTCGCGCTGGCCAAGGGCGAGGCCGAGTCGAACAGGCAGCTGCAGGAGAGCTACCGCAAGTGCCGTGCCTGCGTCGAGATCGACAAGCTGAACGCCCTGCCCAGCGGCATCACCGTCTACGCTCCGGGCAACTCCGACGTCGTCGTCCCGACGAAGTGAACCCGGCCCCCCGCGCGCACCGGACCGGACGTACCCAAACACCGGACCGTACGCGGAACCGGGGCGTGCGCGGGACCGGGACGGGCCTGTGCCCGCGCACACGCGGGGCCGTGTTCGTCTGAGCGCGGGCACAGGAAACCCTGGGCCTGGGCACACACGGAGTCGCGCGTATAAGATCACTAAAATGATGGTATGTCCGCTTACCGGAAAGATCTCTAGCCGTGGAACCTCCGAGACGTTAGCGTCTGCGCATGCGCCACGTTGAGATCTCGGGCAAGAGACTCCGGCTCAGGGAAATCACCATCGATGACGTGGACGCCCTGCATGCCGTATACGGTGACCCGACGGCCACCGAGCACCTGCCGTTCGACCCCCGCACCCGCGAGGAGGTCGAAGAAACGATCATCGAGGCGATCAAGTGCTCGGGGGTCGAGCCCCGGCGTCTCTACGTACTGGCGGTGACCGACCTCGACAACGGCGAGGCCTTCGGCGTCGCCCGGCTGCACATCGAGGCCGACCACCCGCACAGCGCGGAGATCGGCCTCGGGCTCCGCCCCGACCACTGGGGGCGGGGCATCGGTACCGACCTGATCCGGCTGATCCTGACGTTCGGCTTCCGCGATCTGCGCCTGCACCGCATCTGGGGTGCCCGCTCCCCCGCCAACACCGCCGCCCAGCTGGCGATGCTGGTCGCCGGGATGGTCGAGGAGGGCAGGATCAGGCACCACGTACGAGCCCGCGGGGTCTGGCGCGACTCCATCGTGCACTCGGCGCTGGAGGACGAGTGGGAGGGCCACCGTGACGTCTGACCTGACAGGATTCCCCGTCGCACACCGGCCGTGAACCGTCGTGACCCGGCCCCCGCACCGGCCGCGCACCGGCCACGAACCCGCCTCGGGGGCGGGGATCCCCGCCCCCGCCCCTCACTTTTTCTGAATGTTGTGACGGAAATGCTGCCGTTTCCGGTCACGGGAAGTGTCAAATGGCCCTAGAGTCCGCGCATGTGAGCGAGAGTCCCATCCTCCCCGTACGAGGGCGCCCGGTGCGGCCCTCCGGAAGGCACCGCAGGCCGGTGCCCTCCCAGCTCCCGCCCGAGGCGCCAGCGCTGGTGCTGGCCGCGCTCGGCGACGCCTCCGGCACCGCCGCGGAGCTCGCGGCCCTCATCCGGGGGGACAATCCACAGATCCAGGTCCGCCTGGCCGCGCTCGGCGAGGACGGCAAGGAGCTGACCTCCGAGCTGGAGGCGGCGGCCAGGGAGCGTCCCGAGGACGCCACGGCCGCCATCGTGGTGCCGCTGCTGACCGGCCCGCACCCGGTCGCCGACCGGCTGATCTCCGCGGCGGTCGCCTCCAGCAAGGTCTCGGTGACGGTCACCGACCCCCTGGGGCCGCATCCGCTGCTCGCCGAGGCCCTGCACATCCGGCTGTCGGAGAGAAGCCTGGCACGGGCCGACCGGATGCGGTTGCTCAACGTCTCCAGCCCGGTCGACGCGGTCATCCTCGCCACCGTCGGCGGCGAGGGCGCGGCGGCGGAGGCCCAGCCGACGGCGGTGCTGCTGGCCTCACGGCTGACCCTGCCCGTCCTGGTCGCCTCCCTCGACAGCGCGCCCGCCGTGGCCGACGCGGCCGGGCGGCTGCGCGACATCGGCGCCCAGCGCATCGCCCTGTCCCCCTGTGTCCTGGGCCCGGAGGCGCCCCCCGGGCTCGCGAGCGCGGCGGCCGGGGAGATCGGGGCCGAGTGCGCCGACGTTCTCGGCGCGCACGACCTGATCGCGGACCTGGCCGCCCGCGCCTACGGGAGCGTCCTGTCCGCGGATTGACCCCCTCGATGTGATCTGTCCTCCTCCGACGGGTAGTGACCTGCGTAGCTGTCAGAGGAGATAGATCATGCTGTACGGAAAAGAGCACGTCGACAGATACCGGGCGACCGACGGGGCCGAGGGGCACGAGTGGCAGGGCACCACCGCCCTGCTCCTCACCACCACCGGCCGCAGGTCCGGCGAGCCGCGGACCAGCCCGCTCATCTACCAGCGCCACGGTGACGACCTTCTCGTCGTGGCCTCCAAGGGCGGCTCCGACGAGCCGCCGATGTGGTACCTCAACCTCCAGGAGAATCCGGAGGTCGAGGTCCAGGTGCTGGGCGACCGGTTCAGGGCCAGGGCCCGCACCGCCACGCCCGAGGAGAAGCCGGAGATGTGGTCGATCATGACCGCGGCCTGGCCCGCCTACGACGAGTACACGCGGAAGACCAACCGGGAGATCCCGGTGGTCGTGCTGGAACGCCTCACGTCATAACCGGAACCGGCGACCGCAGAACGCCGTACCCAGAGAACGCCGCCCCGGAAAGCGTCGTGACCGGGGCGGGCTCGGCGGGCCCCGTCCATGCCCCGGACCGGCCCTCCCCGCACGCCGGTCCCGTACGCACGAGCGAACCTCGGTGAGAGCCGGTCAGGGCTCCAGCCAGACGTAGCCCGCGAACCTGCCGGTCGTGCCCTCCCTGCGGTGGGAGAACAGCTCGGCGCTCTCGATGGTGCAGCGGGTGTCGTGGATGACCTCCCCGACGCCCGCCTTGCCCAGCTGCGAGGTGATCGCGGCCCGCAGGTCGAGGGCCGGGGTGTCCTGGCGGGTGATCGACCACGCCTCGGGAAGCATCACCGCGACCTCGTCGCGCATCCCGGCCGGGACCTCGTAGCAGGTGCCGCAGGCCATCGGGCCGATCAGGGCGGTCATCCTCGCCGGGTCGGCGCCGCGCCCGGCCATCTCCTCGACCAGGGCCGTGACCACGCCGGACATGGTGCCGACCCGGCCCGAGTGCGCGGCACCGACCAGCCCGGCCTCCGGCTCGGCCAGCAGGACGGGCGCGCAGTCGGCGCAGAGCGCGGCCAGGCCGAGGCCGGGCACGTCGGTGCAGACCCCGTCCAGCGGCGGCGGGTCGTCGCCGAACGGCTCCCTGACGTAGCGGACGTCGGCGCTGTGGACCTGCCGCATGAACACGACCCGCTCCAGGCCGAACTCGGCGGCCGTCCCGGCCCTGTTCGCCGCGACCGCGTCCGGGTCGTCGCCGCACATGCCCCCGAGGTTGCGGCTGCCGTACGGATCGGCGCTGACACCACCGTGACGATCGGTGATCCTCATCTGAAAGTTCACGGGCCGACCTTACCCGCCCAGGAACCCGGTCCCCGGGACGTTCGTTTCACAGAGACACAGATCCCCCGAGAGATTGCGAGCGTCATGGCTCAGGTTGTGTACGACCGCAAGGAGCAGTACCAGCAGATCGAGAGCGGCCTCATGCCCGGCGAGCAGATCATCGCCGTCTACGACGCCATCGGCACGGGCACCGGCTTCCTGGGGCTCACCGACAGGCGCGTGATCGTCCAGGACAAGTCGTTCGTCGGCAAGAAGGTCGCCATCACGAGCATCCCCTACAACAAGGTCTCCGCGGTGAGCGTGGTGAGCAACAAGTCGCTCGCGGGCTCGTTCTTCTCGTCGGGGGCCATCGCCATCCACGTGGGCACCCACACGTACGAGGTGGAGTTCCGGGGCGACAACAAGGCGCACCACGTGCACAACGTGATCCTGCACTTCATCACCGCCTAGGAACTCCCCCTACGGATCAGGAGGCCGGCGCCTCCCCGCGGGCGACCCGCCGGTAGAGCTCCATCGTCCGCTCGGCGATGCGCTCCCAGGAGAAGTGCTCCACCGCGCGGATCCGTCCGGCCTCACCCATGCGGGTGGCGAGGGCGGGGTCGGCCAGCAGCCGGTTGACCCGCTCGGCGAGGTCGGCGGCGAAGAGGCCGGGGTCGTGCGGGGTGCCGTCGGCGGCCTGGTCGATCGGGACCAGCAGGCCGGTCGAGCCGTCGGCCACGACCTCGGGGATGCCGCCGGTGGCGGTGGCCACGACGGCGGTCTCGCAGGCCATCGCCTCCAGGTTGACGATGCCCATCGGCTCGTAGACGGAGGGGCAGACGAACACGGTCGCGTGGGTGAGGATCTGGATCACCTCGGGGCGGGGAAGCATCTCCGAGATCCAGACGACGCCCTCGCGGTCGAGCCCGCGGACGAGCGCGGTCACCTCGGCGGCGATCTCGGGCGTGTCGGGCGCGCCCGCGCAGAGCACCAGCTGGGCGTCGGGGTGGAAGTCGCGCGCCGCGTGGAGCAGGTGGACGAGGCCCTTCTGCCGGGTGATGCGGCCCACGAAGACGACGTACGGCCTGCTCGGGTCGATGCCGTGCCGTTCCAGGACGTCGGTGCCCCGGTCGGGGGCGTACTCGCCGGTGTCGATCCCGTTGTGGATCACCGTGACCCTCTCCGGCGGGATCTCCGGATAACTCGCCAGCACGTCGCGGCGCATTCCCTCGGAGACAGAGATGATCGCGTCCGCGGTGGCCAGCGCGCCGCGCTCGGCCCACGATGACAGTGTGTAACCGCCGCCCAGCTGCTCGGCCTTCCAGGGCCGCAGCGGCTCCAGGCTGTGCGTGGTCACCACGTGGGGCGTCCCGTACAGCATTTTGGCGACGTGACCGGCGAAATTGGCGTACCAGGTGTGGCTGTGGACCAGGTCGGCGCCCTCGCATCCGGCCGCCATCTCCAGGTCGACGCCGAGGACCTGCAGCGCGGCGTTGGCCGTCTCCAGGCCGCCGGGCACCCGGTAGGCCGCGACGCCCTCCTCCGGCCGTGACGCTCCGAAGCAGCGGACCCGGGTGTCGGCGAGCCTGCGCAACTCCCGGGCGAGGTATTCGACGTGAACTCCCGCCCCTCCGTAGACGTCGGGGGGATATTCACGGGTCAGCAGATCCACTCGCATGCGATCAGCCTAGTGTTTCATCCCTGTTCATCAGGTTAGGGTCCACCTATGAGAGTCCTCGCGATCGTGCTCGCCGGTGGAGAAGGTAAGAGGCTCATGCCTCTGACAGCTGATCGAGCGAAGCCCGCGGTGCCTTTCGGGGGGATATACCGGCTCGTCGACTTCGTACTGTCCAATCTCGCCAACGGTCACTACCTCCAGATCGTCGTGCTGACGCAGTACAAGAACCACAGTCTCGACCGGCACATCTCCCGGACATGGCGCCTGTCGGCGATGCTCGGCAACTACGTCACGCCGGTCCCGGCCCAGCAGCGTCTCGGGCCGCACTGGTTCTCCGGCTCCGCCGACGCGCTGTTCCAGAACCTGAACCTGATCTACGACGAGATGCCCGACCACGTCATCGTGTTCGGCGCCGACCACATCTACCGCATGGATCCCCGGCAGATGGTGGAGCAGCACATCGAGAGCGGGGCCGAGGTGACCGTGGCCGCGATCCGGCAGCCGCTGTCGCTCGCCGACCAGTTCGGGGTCATCGAGACGGACCCGGCCGGGCGCAAGATCACCGCCTTCCGCGAGAAGCCGAAGGACGCGGTGGGCCTGCCCGACGCGCCCGACCAGGTCTACGCGTCGATGGGCAACTACGTCTTCAAGACCCAGTCGATGATCGACGCTCTCAGGGAGGACGCGCTCGACCCGACCAGCAAGCACGACCTGGGCGGAAACATCATCCCGATGATGGTGAAGTCGGGCAGCGCGGAGGTCTACGACTTCGCCGACAACATCGTGCCCGGCTCCACCGAGCGCGACCGGGGCTACTGGAGGGACGTCGGGACGCTCGACGCCTACTACGAGGCCCACATGGACCTCATCTCGGCGCACCCGGTCTTCAACCTCTACAACAGCCGGTGGCCCATCTACACCGGCCACGACCCGCTTCCCCCCGCCAAGTTCGTGCACAACGACGGCGACCGGGTGGGCAGGGCGATCGACTCCCTGGTGTCCGCGGGCGCGATCGTCTCCGGCGGGCTGGCGGAGCGCTCCATCCTCTCCCCCGGCGTGGTGCTGCACTCCCACTCCCAGGTCGAGGACTCGGTCCTGATGGGCAACGTGAAGGTGGGCCGGGGCGCCATCGTCCGCAAGGCCATCGTCGACAAGAACGTGATCATCCCGGACGGCGCCAGGATCGGCTTCGACCTGGAGTACGACCGCAGCCGCTTCGCGGTGACCAGCGGCGGCATCGTCGTCATCGGCAAGAACGAGATCGTCGAGCGCTGACCCGGACCGGCTCGCCGGTTCCCTCCCGGTCCCGCCGTCGCGGCGGGACCGGGACCCTGAATCCCTCACCATGCCCGCGCATCCTTAAAACGCGTTGACGGAGTGAGTACTCACTCCGCAAAATGGGAGGCATGGAAACCCAACCCGCCCGGCGACGTGCGCCGGGAATGAGTCCGGAGCGGCGCCGAGAGATGATCGTGGCTGTCGCCCTCCCCCTGATCGCCGAGTACGGTGCCGCCGTGACCACCGGCCAGGTCGCCAGAGCCGCCGGGATCGGCGAGGCGACGATCTTCCGGGTGTTCGCCGACAAGGACGAGCTGCTCGACGCCTGCATGGCCGAGGCGCTCCGCCCGGACCACGTGCTGGAACAACTCTCCGCGATCCCGCTCGACCAGCCACTGGCCGCCCGGCTGACCGAGGCGGCCGACGCCATGCATGCCTTCACGGCCCGGATCGGCACCGTTGTCGGCGCCTTGCACGCCTTCGGCCGTGTTCGCGAGCGCCCAGCCCCGGAGCCCTCCGCGACCCCCCGGGAAAAGAAGTCCGAGTCGTTTCGCGACACCAGGCTCAGGGAGACCCGCGAGGTGCTGGCCGAGCTGTTCGAGCCGGATCGCGACTCCCTGCGGCTCCCCCCGGAGCGTCTGGCGACACTCTTCCTGAACCTGGTGCGCTCCAACGCCCGGCGGCCACCGGGCGACCCCGAGCTGAGCGTCGCCGACCTCGTCGACGTGTTCGTGTACGGCGCCCTGGCACACCCTCTGCCGAAGGAAGACCCGTCATGACCATCACGCTGAACCACACCATCGTGCCCGCGCTCGACAGGCGGCGGGCGGCCGACTTCCTCGCCGGAATCATGGGCCTGGAGTGCCTGCCCCCCGCCGGGGCGCACGGCCACTTCGCCCCGGTCAGGGTGAACGAGTCCCTCACCCTCGACTTCATGACCGTGGAGACCCCCGAGGGGCACCACCTGGCCTTCGACGTCGACCCGGCCACCTTCGACGCGATCCTCGCCCGGCTCGGGGAGCGGGAGGTGCCGTACGGCAACCACCCGGCCCAGCGCGACAACGGGCGGATCGACCACCCGTTCCGCCCGCGCGGCCTGTTCTTCGCGGACGAGACGGGAAACCTCTACGAGGTCATGTCCGACTGACCGCGACCCTCGCAGGGGTCGTTCGAGGTACCGGGTCATCGAGACGCACGCCGACGGCTTCAGGTGATCGCGTTCCTCGTAGGGGTCGTTCGAGGTCACCGCGCGACTTCCTGACCTTTAAGGGATAGATTCTCCCGGTACGTCGCACGACCTCCCCTTCCCGGACGGACCTCTCGGGCCTCCCGGACACACCCCCCAAGTACGAGAGATCACATGTTCGGCATCATTCGCCCCTGTGGCGAGCACTCCTGCCCGGAGCTGCACCGGGCCTGGATGGCGCACCTGTGCGGGCTGTGCCTGACCCTCAGGGACGGACAGGGGCACACGGCCCGGCTGGCCACCAACTACGACGGCCTGATCATCTCGGTGCTGGCCGAGGCGCAGGGCCCGGCGGCCTCCCCGCACCGGACCGCGGGCCCCTGCGCGCTGCGCGGGTTCCGGTCGGCGGACGTGGTGGACGCGCGAGCCGGGGGCGTACGGCTGGCCGCCACGGTGTCGCTGGTTCTCGCGGCGGGCAAGCTGCGCGACCACGTGGCCGACGGCGACTCCGCGCCGGGTACCGGTACGGCGCGCGGGATGCTGGCGGCCCGCTGGGAGGCGGCGGGGGCCAGGATGGGGGCCGGGATCGGGTTCGACACCGCCTCGCTGGCCTCGACGGCCGAACGCCAGATCGAGCTGGAGAGCCGCCCGGGAGCGACGCTGCTGGAGCTGACCGGTCCCACCGAGGAGGCCGTCGCCACCGCGTTCGCGTACACCGCGACGCTCGCGGGCACCCCCGGCAACGCGGCGGCGCTGGCCGAGGCGGGCCGGTTCTTCGGCCGGATCGCCCACCTGCTGGACGCCGTGGAGGATCAGGACGAGGACGCCGCCCGGGGGGCCTTCAACCCGCTGACCGCCACCGGCACCTCCGTACGGGAGGCGCGGCGGCTGTGTGACGACGCCGCGCACGGCCTGGAGCTGGCGCTGCTGGACGTGGAACTGGCCGACCGGCACCTGGTGGACGTGCTGCTGGGGACGGAGGTGCGGCGGGCGGTGGACCGGACGTTCCGCCACGCCTCCGGTCCGGACCACGACCCTTCCCGCGAAACGTGCGCCCGCCCGCACGGGGACTCCCCCGGAACGCACGACCGCGACACTGAGACGCACAGCCATAAGACCGGAACACACGATCACGAGACCGGAACGCGCGACCGCAAGGCTGGAACGCACGATCACGAGACCGGAACGCGCGACCATAAGACTGGAACGCACAACCATGAGACCGGGACGCACGGCCGCGAGACACCGTCCCGTGCCGGGGAGTCCGGCCACTCCTACGAGCGGCCGGGGTTCGTCCGCAAGTCGGCCGCCGGAGTGGGGACCCTGCTGACCTGCGGGCTCTGGCGGCCCCGGTGGAGCTCCCACCGGCACGGCGGCTGGGACGAGCGCTGCTACCTGAGAGGGTGCGACGGCTGCAGCGGCTGCGACGGGTGCTGTGACGCCTGCAAGTGCTGCGGCAAATGCGACGGGTGCTGCTGCGACTGCAACCTCTGAGGCTCCTGGGCGCGGCCCGGCGGGCGTCGCGGACGGTCGGCGACCGCGACGCCCGGCACGGCGGGCCGGAGCGGGCGCCGCCCCGGGCCACGGATCCGTGCCTCGCGAACCAACGTGCCCCCGGATCGACGCGCCTCGTAAACCGGACGCGCTTCACGGAACGGAACGGAACGGACGCGTTTCACGGAACGGATCGGACGCGCGGCCCGTCGTCTCAGACCGGGTCCGGCTGGTCGCCGTCCCGGTCGGCGGAGCCGTCCCGGTCGCGGAGGTCACCGCCCAGGCCCCGCGACATCAGGCCCGCGCCCATCAGCCCGGTGAGCGTCCCGGGAACGGTCGCGGACGGGGGCGGGGTCTCGACCCGGAAGCGGGGCAGCGCCTCGGGGTACCGCTCCCGGACGAAGGCGACCATGTGCTCGCGGATGTCGCACTTGAGATCCCAGGCGCTGGCGGAGTCGGCGGCGCTCATCAGGGCGCGCAGCTCCAGCAGCCCGTTGGGCAGGGTGTCGGTGACCTGGAGGGTCCAGTCCTTCTGGTCCCAGAGCGGGTGCTCGCGCAGGGCCCGGTAGAGCTCGGTGCGCAGCTCCTCCACCGGCACCGACCAGTCGACCCTGAATATCACGTGGCCGATCACCCGGCTGCTGTGCCGGGTCCAGTTCTCGAACGGGTTGGCCGTGAAGTAGGAGACCGGCAGGACCAGCCGCCGCTCGTCCCACAGCCGCAGCACCACGTAGGTGAGGCTGAGCTCCTCGATCCGGCCCCACTCGCCCTTCACCACCACGACGTCGTCCAGCCGGAGCGCGTCGCTGAAGGCCAGCTGGAGCCCGGCGAGCATGTTGCCCAGGGTCGACTGGGCGGCGATACCGACGACGACACCGGCGATACCGGCCGAGGCCAGAAGCCCGGCTCCGAGCGCCTGGACCTGCGGGAAGGTGAAGAGCATCGCGCCCAGCGCCAGCACGATGATCACCGCCGAGGCGACCCGGCGGACCAGGGTGATCTGGGTGCGGATGCGCCGGGCCCTGCGGTTGCCCTCGCCCTCGACGGTGATCAGCCGTTCCAGCACCACGTCGGTGACCGCGAAGGCGGCCTGGATGACCAGCCAGGTGACGCACCCGATCATCGCCAGGCCGAGCCCCTGATAGACCAGCCGACCGACCACGCTCGTCGCCATCTGAGGCTCGTAGGCGGTGTAGGCCGTCACCACGGCGGCCGTCGCGAACCCCGGCCAGGTGCAGCGGCGCACGAGCGGACCGGCGAGAACCCACTTCTCACCGATCAGCCGCGAACGCAACACCCGCCGTACCACCTCCACCGCCACGACGGCGGCGGCCACGGAAGCAATCATGATGATCCAGTTGGACACTTAAGGGGTCCCCCTCGACGTCTTTCATCCTCGTCGTTCTCTTGCCTGGATCACCAGCTAATCAGAAGGATTCGTCGAATGTGACATTCCCTTCGACGGCTATCTGGTAAGCCGAAACCCGTCGTTCGAAGAAGTTGGCCAGCTCCTGCACGTCCTGCAACTCCATGAACGCGAACGGGTTGGCCGTGCCGTACCGGACGGGCATCCTGAGCCTGACCAGGCGCTGGTCGGCCACGTACTCCAGATACCCGCGCATCTGGTCCACGCTCATCCCGAGCAGGCCGTCCCCGCACAGGTCGGCCGCGAAGGCCAGCTCGGCCGCCACCGCCTCCTCGATCATCCGGGTCACCTGCTCGGCGAGCTTGTCGTCGAACAGCTCGGGCTCCTCGGCCCGTACGGTCTCCACGACGCCGAAGGCGAACTCCATGTGCATGGACTCGTCGCGGAACACCCAGTTCGTCCCGGTGGCCAGGCCGCTGAGCAGGCCCCGGGAGCGGAACCAGTAGACGTAGGCGAAGGCCCCGTAGAAGAACAGCCCCTCGATGCACGCCGCGAAGCAGATCAGGTTGAGCAGGAACGCCCGCCGGTCCTCCCGCGTCTCCAGCCGGGTCAGCCCGCCGAGCGAGTCGATCCAGCGGAAGCAGAACTCCGCCTTGTCCCGGATCGAGGGGATGTGCTCGACCGCGGCGAAGGCCTTGACCCGCTCGTCGGGATCGGGCAGGTAGGTGTCCAGCAGGGTCAGGTAGAACTGGACGTGCACGGCCTCCTCGAACAGCTGCCTGCTGAGATACAGGCGCGCCTCGGGGGCGTTGAGGTGCTGGTAGAGGTTGAGGACGAGGTTGTTGGCCACGATCGAGTCCCCGGTGGCGAAGAACGCCACGAGGCGGTTGATCAGGTGGCGCTCCTCGGGCGTCATCCTCGCCAGGTCCGCCAGGTCGGAGGTGAGGTCCACCTCCTCGACGGTCCAGGTGTTGCGGATCGCGGCCCGGTAGCGCTCGTAGAACTCGGGGTAGCGCATCGGCCGCAGGGTGAGATCCATGCCGGGATCGAGCAACATCGGGATACTGCCTTTCTCAAAGCTTTCGAAAAACCCTGCGAAGGAACCGGGACGGCTACTGGCAGGCGTCGCAGTACTCGGGGTTCTCCAGGGAGCAGGCGACGGCCTCGGGGTCGAGGGCGGCCCGCTCCACCGGCGCCGCCACGGTGGCCTGCGCGATCCGGGTCGCCGGGCGCGAGCGCAGGTAGTAGGTGGTCTTGAGGCCCGACTTCCATGCGTAGGCGTACATCGAGGAGAGCTTGCCGATGGTCGGCGTGGCCATGAAGAGGTTCAGCGACTGCGACTGGTCGATGTACGGGGTGCGCGCGGCGGCCAGGTCGATCAGCGCCTTCTGCGGAAGCTCCCAGGCGGTCCGGTAGAGCGCCTTCAGGTCGGCGGGGATCTCCGGGATGTCCTGGACGGAGCCGTCGGCGCGCTTGATCGCGTCGCGGATCAGCGGGGTCCACAGCCCACGGGCCTGGAGGTCGCGGACGAGATAGCGGTTGACCTGGAGAAACTCCCCTGAGAGGGTCTCGCGCTTGAAGACGTTGGAGACCTGCGGCTCGATGCACTCGTAGCAGCCCGCGATGGAGGCGATCGTGGCCGTCGGCGCGATCGCGATCATCAGCGAGTTGCGCAGGCCGGTCGCCGCGACCCGCTCCCTGATCTCCGCCCACTCCGCAGACCCCGCCGCCCCGTAGTGGTCGGGGTGCAGCACCCCGGCGGCGGCCCTCGTGTCCTCGTACGAGGGATGGCGGCCCCGCTCCACGGCCAGGTCGGAGGAGGTCCGGTAGGCGGCGAGCGCGATCTCCTCGGAGATCCTGGTGGACAGCTCCAGGGCGCGCGGCGAGTCGAACGGCAGCCGCAGCGTGAACAGCACGTCGGCCAGGCCCATCACGCCGAGCCCGATCGGGCGCCACTTCCGGTTGGCCGCCTCCGCCTCGGGGGTCGGGTAGAAGCCCAGGTCGATGGTGCGGTCGAGGAAGCGCACGGCGGTACGGACGGTCGCGCGCAACCGGGCCCAGTCGACGGTCTCCCCCGCGAGCGTAGAAAGGTGGGCGGCGAGGTTGATCGAGCCGAGGTTGCAGACGGCGGTCTCCGCGTCGCCGGTGACCTCAAGGATCTCGGTGCAGAGGTTCGACAGGTGGATGACGTTCTCCGGCCTGGCCGTCTGGTTGGAGGTCCGGTTGGCCGCGTCCTTGAAGGTCATCCAGCCGTTGCCGGTCTGGGCGAGCGTGCGCATCATCCGCCCGTACAGGGTGCGGGCGGGGATCTGCCCGGTGAAGCGGCCCTCGGCCTCGGCGGCCCGGTAGGCGTCGTCGAACGCGGAGCCGTACAGGTCGGTGAGGTGCGGGACCTCCTTGGGGTCGAACAGCGACCAGACGCCGTCGGCCTCGACCCGGCGCATGAACTCGTCGGGGATCCAGTTGGCCAGGTTCAGGTTGTGCGTGCGGCGGGCCTCCTCGCCGGTGTTGTCGCGCAGCTCCAGGAACTCCTCGACGTCGGCGTGCCAGGGCTCCAGGTAGACGCAGGCCGCGCCCTTGCGGCGGCCTCCCTGGTTGACCGCGGCGACGCTGGAGTCGAGCGTGCGCAGCCAGGGCACGATGCCGTTGGAGTGGCCGTTGGTGCCCCGGATCAGCGAGCCCCGCGAGCGGACCCTGGTCCAGGCGATCCCGATGCCCCCCGCGTACTTCGACAGCCGCGCGACCTGCCCGTAGCGCTCGTAGATGGACTCCAGCTCGTCGCGGGGCGAGTCGAGCAGGAAGCACGAGGAGAGCTGGGGCCTGCGGGAACCGGAGTTGAACAGCGTGGGCGAGCTGGGCAGGTAGGACAGGGTGGCCATGAGCGCGTACAGCTCGGCGGCCTCCTCGACGGTCTCGGACAGGCCGCAGGCCACCCGGAGGAAGAAGTGCTGCGGGCGCTCCAGGACCTTGCGGGTCCGCGGGTGGCGCAGCAGGTAGCGGTCGTAGACGGTACGCAGCCCGAAGTACTCGAACCTGGCGTCGGCCTCCGGATCGACCAGCGCGTCCAGGACTCCGGCGTGGGCGGCCACGAACTCCGCGAGCCCGTCCTGGACCAGCCCCGCCTCGTGGGTCGCGGCGACGGACTCGGAGAACCGGCGGACACCGTGCTCGGCGGCCTCGTCGGCGATCAGCTCGGCCAGCATCGCGGCGGCGAGCCTGGAGTTCTCGGGATCGGTGATCACCCTGGCGGCGGCCTCGTCGATGGCCAGCCTGCGCCCATCCGCCACACTTCCGGCGTTCCCGGCGTTCCCTGCGTTTCCGGTGTTCCCTGCGTTTCCGGTGTTCCCGGCTTTCCCCGCGCTCCCGACGACACCGTTCCCCGTCGCGGTCGCCACCGCGCTCCCGACGACACCGTTGTCCATCGCGGCCGTCACCGCGTTCCCGGCACTCCCCGCGCTTTCCGCGCTCCCGACGACACCCTTGTCCATCGCGGTCGCCGCCGTGCTCCCCGTCGCGGTCTCCGCCAATGCCTGTGTCACGTAGTGCCCCTCGCTCGATCGGACTTCCCCGTACGGCTCCGCCGGATGGGCACGCGTCCGCGAGCGATCCCGGGCACGCCGGATCGCCTCGTTCCGCGGGCCCTCCCACGAGGCCCTGGACAATCACGTCACCGGCAGGTCTTCGGACTCACGGGCGCACTACACACGCCTACCGGCCGTCGCTTCCCAGGCATGGTTCGCCCAGTGCTCAATGACGGCTTTCGTTCCCGCTCACCGCTGCGGGGCAGTCCCGGAGTCTCACCGGGTTCCCTCTTGCCTCGCCCCTCGCGGGGCGAACCAGCAACGAGCAGGATCCTACATCTAGGGGCGCCTGACGCAACTACCCCAACAGGTTGTGGCGGAGGACTTCAACAGCCCGAGCTCGTGCAGCACACCGCGAGTACGGGCCGTCTCGGTGAAGAGCCACTGGCGGAACTCGTCGCCGCTGAGATAGACCCGGCTCCATCCGTGGGACGCGCACAGGGAACGCCAGCGCGGCGCGGCGTCGATCCTGTCACACAGGGCGATCGCGGCGTCCCGGTCCCCCGGGCTCATGTCCTTGGGGCCCAGCAGGCCGCACCAGTCGCTGTACTCCAGGCGGACGTCGACCTCCATGAGCGTCGGCGCGTCGATCCCGTCGATCCGGGTGCCGGAGGAGACCACCAGGGGCCGCAGACGGCCCGCGACGATCTCGGACCGCAGGGCGCGCGCCGATCCCAGCAGGGCCGCCACCCCTCCGGCCTGGAGCGCCTCGGCGGCGTCCTCGGGGGCGAGGTATCCGGCGTACTCCAGCAGCCGGGTGTCCACCCCGAGGCATTTGCCGATCATGCCGTAGAGCACGTGGTCGGAGCCGCCCTCCAACCGGCCGCCGACCGTCAGCCCCGCCGGGTTCCGGCGCAGCCGCGCGACGAACTCCTCGAAGGTGCGCAGGCTGGAGCCGGAGGGGACGACCAGGACCGCCCAGTCGCCGACCAGGCGGGCGAGGGGGGTGGAGGCGTTCACCACGGGGACGGTGTTGGCGATCTCCGCGGCGGCCACCATCGGCATCGCGGTGACGAGCAGCCTGCCCTCGCGGGCGAAGGGGCCCTGGAAGACGCCGAACGCGTCGCGCGGGGCGGATCCCAGGGCCCCCGTCCGCTCGACGGCCATAGCGGTACGCGCCAGCCCCGACTGGACCAGAACGGTCGCCAGCCTGCCCGCGATCCCGTCCCAGCCGTGGCCGTCGGCGCTCGGTTCGAGGACGGACAGGCGCTTCACCGCCGGATCGGCGCCGCCGGTCGCGTCGCACCCCGCGGCGACCACGGCCCCCGCCGCCAGTGCGAAAAACCCCCTACGGCGCATAAGCGCCCCTTCCCCCAAGAACCCCCCATACTTGAGGTTACTGCTTCATCACCTTCTGTGATGAAGTGGGGTATGCCGGAACTCCCGCCCGTACCCGGACATGAGCCAGGAAGTCACTCCACCGTGACGCTCTTGGCGAGGTTCCTGGGCTTGTCGACGTCCCGTCCCAGCGCCACGGCGGCATGGTAGGCGAAGAGCTGGAGCGGGATCGAGAGCAGGATCGGGTCCAGCTCGGTCTCGTTCCTGGGCACCACGACGCAGTCGTCGGCCAGCTTGGGATCGGCCGCGCGGTGGCCCACCATGAGCACCCGGCCGCCCCTGGCGCGGATCTCGCCCAGCGTGGTGAGGTTCTTGTCCAGCAGCTCGTCGTCGGGGACGATCGCCACCGTCGGCATGTCCGGGCCGATCAGCGCCAGCGGCCCGTGCTTGAGCTCGCTGGCCGGGTACGCCTCGGCGTGCACGTACGAGATCTCCTTGAGCTTCTGCGCACCCTCGCGGGCCACCGGGTAGCCCCTGACCCGGCCCACGAACATCATGCTCGGCGACTCGGCGTACTTACCGGCCAGCTCCTTGATCTGCGGCTCCAGCGCCAGGATCTCCTTGATCTGGTCCGGCAGCCTCCGCAGGCCGTCGCAGATCCTGCGGCCGTCGGCGGGAGACAGGTCACGCACCCGGCCCAGGTGCAGCGCGAGCAGCGCGAAGGCCACGGCGGTCGAGGTGAACGCCTTGGTGCTCGCCACCGACACCTCGGGACCCGCGTGCAGGTAGACGCCGCCGTCGCACTCGCGGGCGATCGCGCTGCCCACGGTGTTGACGATGCCGAGCACCCTGCCGCCCTTGCGCTTGAGCTCCTGGACGGCGGCGAGGGTGTCGTAGGTCTCCCCCGACTGGCTGATCGCCACGTAGAGGGTGTCGGCCTCCACCACCGGGCTGCGGTAGCGGAACTCGCTGGCCGGCTCCGCGTCGGCCGGGATGCGCGCCAGCTCCTCGATGAGCTGCGCGCCGATCTGGCCCGAGTAGTACGCGGAACCGCAGCCGATGATCTTCACCCGGCGGAACGAACGGGTCTCCCGCGCGTCCATGTTGAGACCGCCCAGGTGGGCGATGTGGAAGCGGTCGTCCAGCCGCCCGCGCAGCGTCCTGGCCACCGTGTCGGGCTGCTCGGAGATCTCCTTGAGCAGGTAGTGCTCGTAGCCGCCGGTGTCGTAGTGCCCGGCCTCCCAGTCGACGGTCAGCGTCTCCTTGGCCGTCTCCCGCGCGTCGCTGGCGAAGGTGTTGAACCCGTCGGCCCGCAGCACGGCGATCTCGCCGTCCTCCAGGTGAACCACCTGGCGCGTGTAGCGGACCAGCGCGGCGACGTCGGACGCGGCGAACATCTCCTTCTCGCCGATGCCCAGCACGATGGGACTGCCGTTGCGGGCCACGACCACCTCGCCGGGGCGCTCGGAGTCGATCACCGCGATCCCGTACGTGCCGACGACCCGCTTGAGCGCGGTCCTGACGGCCTCCTCCAGCGAGTCGGCCTCCTTGACCGTACGGGCGATCAGGTGTGACAGCACCTCGGTGTCGGTCTCCGACAGGAAGATCGCACCGTCGGCCTCCAGCTTGGCGCGCAGCTCGTCGGCGTTCTCGATGATGCCGTTGTGCACGATGGCGATGCGCTCGTCGGTGGACAGGTGCGGGTGGGCGTTGACGTCGCTGGGCGCGCCGTGGGTGGCCCAGCGGGTGTGGCCGATGCCCAGGCCACCCTTGAACCGCGCGGGCACGACCGCCGCCAGGTCGGCCACCCGGCCCTTGACCTTGCGCATCTTGAGGCCCTTGTTGGAGATCACCACACCGGCCGAGTCGTAGCCCCGGTACTCAAGACGCTGCAGGCCCTCCAGCAGGATGGGCGCCGCGTCCTTGGGCCCTACGTAGGCCACGATTCCGCACATGTAACCACTCCTTGTCCGTAAACGATCGAGGTGCCGTCGTCCGCTACCCGTAGACGATCCGGCGAAGCTGCCGCAGGGAGAGTTCGGGGGCCGCGACACGGCGTACCGCCAGCTCGGCGGCGACCCTGGGGAAGATCTCGTCGTTGACCAGCCCCCTGGCCTTGAGCTCCGCGTGGCGCCGCCGGACGAACTCGTCGACGGGCTCCGAGAAATAGGCCAGCACGTCCGCGACGACCCGTGCCGCCTCACCCGGCCCGAGCGCGCTCGTCCGGGTCAGGTGGGTGATCAGATCCTCGTGCGGATTCCGTGCCGTGGACACAGAGCAGGACCATACGCATCCGGGAGAGAACACACCAAGTTTCCTGCCCGATTTCGGGCAGAGAATCTCTTCAACATCTCAACCCCGTCGCAATGCGCGACAATCGGCAATCTCTGATAACTCTAGGTAGTTATCAGAGGGGGAGGAACCGCTATGCGCCGCCTGCCGAGGGTCACCGTCGTCACCGCTCTCGCCGTCCTGGCCTCGGTCGTCCCCGCGGAAGCGGCGCGCCCCGGGAACCATCCGGCACGGCTCCCGCACCTCTCCGGAACCACGAGACCACCCGGCACAGCGACAGCGGAGGCGGCGCGTCCCGGGAACCTCCCGACGCGGCTCCCACACCTCTCCGGAACCGCGAGACCACCCGGCACGACGACCATGACAGGGGAGGCGCGTCCCGGGAACCGTCCGGCTCCGCTCCCCCACCTCTCCGGGACCGCGACACCACCCGGCACGACGACAGCGACAGGGGCGCGGTCCGGCAGGCAGGCCGCCTTCACCGAGGCGGCACGGACGTACGGGGTGCCGGAGAGCGTGCTGCTCGCGGTCTCCTACCTGGAGTCCCGCTGGGAGGGCCACGACGGGCTGCCCAGCGTCTCCGCCGGGTACGGCCCGATGCACCTGGTCGACGGCCGCGCCGAGCCCGGCAGGCCCCACGGTGCCGGGGAGGACCCGCGCGGCGACGAGACCCGGCCCCGCGTGATCGCCCTTCCGCCCATGGCCTCGGACCCGCCGGAGGACACCCTGCGACGGGCCTCGGAGCTGACCGGCCTGCCCCCCGACCGGCTACGCGAGGACGCCTCCGCCAACATCATGGGCGGTGCCGCGCTGCTCGCCGACCACCGGCGCCGTACCGGCGGGGGCCCGCGCGACGACCCGGCGAGCTGGTACGACGCCGTGGCCCGCTACCCCGGCACCTGGGAGAAGGGCGCGGCGGGCAAGGAGGCCGCACTGTCCTTCGCCGACGAGGTCTACGCGACGATCAGGACCGGCGCCGCCCGGGTGACCGACGACGGCGAACGGGTAATCCTCCCCGCCACCCCGGACCTGTCCGGATCACTTAGACCGTCTGGACGACCAGGAGGACCCTCCGGGCCGTCCGCGTCATCCGACCAACCAAGATCCTCCGCACCCTCCGAGCCGTCAGGGCCGTCCGAACCCTCCGGGCCGTCCGAACCGTCCGGACCGCGAGCATCGTCCCCCTCGGAACGACGCGCCTCGCCCTCCAGGCCGTCTCCCGCGCCGCCCCCCTCGGCGGCACGGCACCGCCCCCTCGTCCCCGCCTCCCCGCGCACCGTACGTGCCACAGAGCCCACCACCGCGCCCACGACCGCACCCACCGTGAAGCCCGTCCCGACCCCGACCCCGGCGCCCACCTCCACCTCCACCCCCACACCCGCTCCCGTCAAGAAGATCCCCATGGCGCTCGCCAAGCGGCCCGCCCCCGCTCCCGCTCCCGTACCGGGGCCTGACTGCCCGAGGAGCGTCTCCTGCGAGTGGCTCCCGGCCGCCTACAAGCGGCTCCCGGGCGGCGGGTACGGCAACCACGACCGCTCGGACGGCCCCCGGAAGATCGACTACATCGTGATCCACGACGGGGAGACGAGCTACGACGCCATGACCCGCCTGGTCAAGAACCCCGAATACCTGAGCTGGCACTTCACCATCCGCTCCGCCGACGGCCACATCGCCCAGCACCTGCGGGCCAGGGACATCGGCTGGCACGCGGGAAACTGGTACGTCAACTCCCGCTCCATCGGCCTGGAGCACGAGGGCTACCTGGCCAGGGGCGGCGCCTGGTTCACCGAGGCGATGTACCTGGCGTCGGCCAGACTGGTCCGCCACCTCGCGGCCAAGTACGACATCCCCCTCGACCGCGCGCACATCCTGGGGCACGACAACGTGCCGGGCACCACCCCGGAGACCGTGGGCGGCATGCACGAGGACCCCGGCCCCTACTGGGACTGGGCCCACTACTTCGAGCTGCTCGGCAGGCCGCTGCGCGCCTCGGGCGGCGAGGACGCGCGCTCGGTGCTGATCAGGCCCGACTACGGCACCAACAGGCCGGGGTTCACCGGCTGTACCGGGGGGTGCCGCAACCTGGGCGCCGCCTCGGTCTGGCTGCGCACGCGCCCCTTCGTCACCGCGCCACTGGTCAGGGACGTCGGCAAGCACCCCACCGGCGACTCCACGTACAGCGTCTACGACCACGCCGCCCGCGCCTCCACCGGCCAGCGGTACGCGCTCGCCGAGCGCAGGGGCGACTGGACCGCGATCTGGTACCTCGGCCAGAAGGCGTGGTTCCACGACCCGGCCGCGGCCCCCACCTCCGTACACGCGTCCGGGCCCCTGGTGACGCCCAGGCCGGGCCGTTCCCCGATCAAGGTGTACGGCAGGGCCTACCCGAAGGCGCCCGCCTACCCGGGGGGCGTTCCCGTGCAGGACCTGATCCCGCTGCAGTACTCGATCCCCGCCGGGCAGGTGTACAGCTCCGGCCCGACGACACGGGCCTCGTACCTCAGGGCGTCCGCCTTCGACCCGTCCGACCACCGCGTCGTCACGGGCGACGTCCGCTACCGGCAGATCCAGTTCGGGCACCGGATCATGTTCGTCCGGGCCTCCGACGTCCAGCCGGTCACCAGGTGAAGATCTTCGGCGGCTCGGCTCGTTGCGCACATCCGCCCTGCGGAGGCGCTAGAGTTTTCCCGTGCCCCGGAGCCGTTTCCCGGGGTCACGCGGAAGTGGCTCAGTGGTAGAGCATCACCTTGCCAAGGTGAGGGTCGCGGGTTCGAATCCCGTCTTCCGCTCCGGCGGGTCCCCAGGGACCTGACCGGTGGAGTGGCCGAGAGGCGAGGCAACGGCCTGCAAAGCCGTCTACACGGGTTCAAATCCCGTCTCCACCTCAACGCACGACCATCGGACCCTCCGGGATCCGGTAAAGTAGTGCGAGCGCCGAGGGGAAACCCGAAGCGAATACGCGGAAGTGGCTCAGTGGTAGAGCATCACCTTGCCAAGGTGAGGGTCGCGGGTTCGAATCCCGTCTTCCGCTCTGATTAACCCGAGGACGATTAGCTCAGCGGGAGAGCGCTTCCCTGACACGGAAGAGGTCACAGGTTCAATCCCTGTATCGTCCACCACCGCCCATAGCACCTATGGGCTGACCAGATCAAACGGCCGCCAAAGTCCCAACTCAGGGGCCTTGGCGGCCTTCTGCTTTCTCTGGCTGGTTGCCGTTGATCGGCGTTGTTTCCCGTCTCGGTGCTGACGTTGTGCCGACCCGTGATGACGCCAACCGGCTTGCGCATTCTCCGAAAGGGCTTGACTGGCATTCACATCCGGCGGAACATCCGAACCAACCCGAGAAACGCTAGCAACTTCCGCTAAGGAGAAGAACATGCGGCTACGGTTCGTCGGTAGTACGTCCAACCAAGGCGGATGCCCCACAATCTACGAGACCGATCGCGGGACCTTGGTCATCCAGGGCAAGCAGGTAACCGACCCCGCGACGCTGGCAGAGGCCAGGGACATCCTTACCGGGGAGGCGTTCGTAGAGGTTCCCAAGGAGTTGTTCGAGTTCCTAGGGTGATCAGCATGGGTCTTGTATCCGGCGACGAGTTCGCGAGGTTGTTCTCCTCCTTCGACGTGTCCGCGTTCCGCCTGGAGACGCGAGAGCGCTACCACCTGGCCAAAGACGAGGAGGAGCCGCTACGGCGGTTTCTCGCCGGTGAACCCGACGACCTGGCGTGGATGGGCGAGTGGTTCGATCTCATGCGCAGCCATGCCGCACACGGACGAACGTTCCGACGCGTCCGCGTCGTGTCACGTCCGTTCTCCGACTACACCCGGTTCAGCATGGCGGTAGCCCGCCACAGCATCCCCGCTGGTGATCGGATTCATTACCTCGATCGAAGTGAGGCCGATCGACTGGGTCTTCCCCGGTCGGATTGGTGGCTGTTCGACGATGAACGTCTGGCACTGCTCCACCTGGACGCCGACGACGTTCTTCTGGGCGCGGAGATCATCACAGATTCGGCCATAGTCGAACAGCATCGCAAGTGGCGTGATCTCGCATGGGAGCATGCGATCTCCCTTGAGGAGTTCGTGGCCTCCGGTGCGTGATGTCAACCGCGCCCGTCAGCAGATGGGAGCACGGCTCAAAGAACTGCGACTGGACGCCAGACTGACCGGGCGGCAACTGGCCGCCCGGTACGGCTGGCAGGCATCCAAGGTCAGCAAGCTGGAGAACGGCCGTCAGACACCGTCAGAGGCGGACATCCAGGCATGGTGTGACGCCGTGGAGCGACCAGACGAAGCGCCGAACCTGATCTCCACCCTGCGAGCCATGGAAACCCTCTACGCCGAGTGGCGGCGACAGCTCAAACTCGGGACCAAGGCCCGCCAGCAGAGCTGGGCGGAGATGGAGGCAGAAACCTCCGACTTCCGCGTCTTCGAGTCGGTTCTCATCCCCGGCCTGCTCCAGACCGGCGAGTACGCCCGGTTGCGCCTGTCGCAAGTGATCGCCTTCCACGAGATTCCCAACGACCTCGAAGAGGGGGTCGCCACCCGGATGCGCCGTCAGGAGGTGCTGTACAACCCTGCCAAGACGTTCCATTTCGTGATCTTGGAGAGTACTCTCCGCCTCGGCATGGCACCCCCTGACGTGATGCTTGGGCAGCTTGACCGCTTGATGGCCATCACGATGATGCCCCGCCTTCGGCTGGGCATCGTGCCCATGCGCGCCCCGTTGCCCTTCGCTCCGCAACACGGGTTCTGGATCTTCGGTGATCGCGCGGTTCATGTGGAGACCGTCGCGGCAGAGCTGACGCTGACCCTCTCGGACGAGATCGAGCAGTACGCACGACTGTTCGACTGGTTCACCAGGGTGGCCTGCTACGGCCCCCACGCCCGGCGGATCATCACTCAGACGATGGAAGCTTTGTCGGCGTAGGTTCTTGGGATTTCCACCCCGTTCTTACCGGCCAATAGCTTGGGGCAATTGCGAGCAACTTCCTTGAATCATCGCTGATTGATTCCTACCGTCTGAGGCATGGCGACCGGACAGACAGCGACAGAGCCCCACACGGAGGGGCACCAGGACGACGAGACAGCAAACCCTGCCGGGCAAAAACCCCTCGAAGGGTTGAGTGACCTCGCACGGCTGGTTAGAGCACAAGGGGTACGTACGTCGATCATTCACCGTGTGGGGCTTCGCCTCTACGGTCATCGACCGGACCCGTTCCCACGAGAAGACCGCTTCGAGTTGATCGCCCACAGCCGTGATGGCTGGGAGGTAGCGACGGTGACCGTGGGAGACCGCTCCGGTTGCTTCATGGTCTCGCTTCCTACGGTTGCGGTTGGGTGCCAGCAGGTCAACGCCGGCCAGCCTCAGGCGGTGGTGGATCTGATCCTTGCCGCACTTCCGAAGGAAACGCTGGAGATACCGGAGTTCGACGTCACGGAGAACCCGGACAGTTCTCTCGAAGCACGTCGCAAGGGCAGTTCTGCGGACGCCCTGGCGGACGTGAACGCAGCGACGTTCCGAGACCTTGAGCTGGGGTGCCTGGCCGCGCGGGTGGCGTGGTCGCTCGCACCGGACAAGGGGACAGGATGACCAGCGATGCACCGACACAGCTTCGTATCCCCTACGTCATCGCCCATGCCGACGAAATCGCACCGCAGCCTCTGACGTTCGTGCGCCGCCCGCTGGGCGGGCTACGGCTCGCCTATGACGACGAACGCCGGGGCGACCGGGTCAACGGGGTTCTGCGGGTCCGCGTCCTGAACAATCAGCGGGGGGCGCCGCAGTGGCGCAAGCTCAACACCCTGCGCCAGTGGCGCTGCATGGTGGAACTGTTGTGCCAGGTCTGCGGGCAGGCCGCGACCGACCCCGACACCGGACGCATCCCGTGGATCATGACCGACAGCGCATTCCGCGAGATCCCCGCAGACCCTACCGGGGGCCTCACCAGTGCGCCCCCAACCTGCTGGGCCTGCATTCCCGAAGCGCTGGCCACCTGTCCCCAGCTTCGCCTCTCCTGGGCCGTCGGCACCGTCGCCCGCGCCGAACCCGCCGCCGTGCTGGCGGACATGTTCACGCCCGGCCCGCGCCGCAGAGCGCTCCACACGGGCGAACACAACGTCGAGATCAGCCTGAAGGACGAGGTGTCGATCCCCGGGGCGCTGGCCACCCAGTTGATCGTTCAGGTCTACGACCTTCAGCCCGCACCCCACCTGACGGGCTAAAAAATCCCTCGATAGGGCCAGTTTTCTCAGGACGGTTCCCCGATCGGCCGAGTCCTGCCAGAGGCTATTGTTCAGCCCCTACTACGGCGATCTTGAGGGCTTTGATGACTTTCTCGGCCAAAGCGAGGATGAAGGTTCGTCCGTCAGCCGTGAAGGCCAATACGGGACACACGACCGCTATGGGAAGAATGATCATCAGAAGAGGGATCATGCCGAAGGCAACAATCACAACGCGATGCAAACGAGCGAGCAAGAGCAACACAGACATACCTCACGCGATAGAGGAAAAGCATCTAGAGCAGCCGTGAAGGACGTGAGCCCCGGCTTGGCTAGTCACCGGCATCCCTCTCGCGTGAGCTGGGCAGGAGCCTATCCCACGAAGTGGGATGAAACGAGCTAAGTGCCAGAAGCCCCCGGTGTACACCGGGGGCTTCTGGCACTGGCGGGATTAGGCTGCCATGCCCCCGGAGGTCGGGGCCTGGAAGAAGACCAGAGGCACCGCAGAGACCACAGTCACCGGAGGGGTGGCTTGGGCCACGGTGGCGGTGTTCGGGGTTGCCTGGCTCAGTAGGGCACGCAGGGCGTCAACGCCCACCAGCATGGCCGGGGCAGGCTCTACGGTCACAGGGATCTCAACGGGCTTCGGTGTGGCGGCCGTGCCGTCGAGCATGGCGCGCAACGCTTCAACCCCACGGGGCAGGTCCGGGTTCACCGTGACCGGTGTGGCCTTGACGACGGCCGGGGGGACGGTGACGGTCTCGGCGTCGAACGCCTCCCACTCGTCTTCGGACAGGATCAGCGGGTACACGGTGACCGGAGAAGAAACCTCGCCTTCAGTGGTCTCCAAGTTCGTTTCTTCGTTCGCTGCGACCGTGAGGGAAGCCAGCAAGGCGGGGGTTTCTTCGGCGACGTTCATTTCTTCGCATCCTTCGTCGTCGATGTTCTCAACGATGTCGCCTTCGGCGATGCCCTCATTCTCAGCCGGGCGACCGTGCGACGGGCCACGGCGGTCCCTTCCCGGTGCGTTTGCCGGGTGACCTGGCCCTCGGCTCTCAGTGATGTCACGAACGGCTCCCGGCTTCACATCCCCAGGAATAACCGGCGTCCCGTCGCGACTTGGGCCTGGACATGACCGCCACACCATTCACCCCGCGCACTCTGCTCGCGGAAAGTCGGCTCGGTGTCCTCGCGACGATCAAGTCGGACGGCCGCCCCCAGCTCTCTCCCGTCATGCCCTTCTATGACCGGGAGGCCAATGTCCTCTACGTCTCGATGACCGAGGGACGTGCCAAGACGGCGAACCTGCGCCGGGACCCACGAGCCACGCTGGAGGTGACCAGCCCCGACGGCCTGGCGTGGGCCACCGCCGAGGGTACGGCGACCCTCACCGGGCCGGGGGCCGATCCTCACGGTCCCGAGGTCGAGGCGCTGGTGGACTACTACCGCGTCGCCGCCGGGGAGCACCCGGACTGGGAGGAGTACCGATCGGTGATGGTCTCCGACCGCAGGGTGCTCATGGTCATGACGGTCGACCACGTGTACGGCGAAAAGATCGGCTGACAGCGCCCGGAGGGGGCGTCGAACGTTCGAGTCCGCGGCGGCCGTACGGCGAACAGGCCGTACGGCCGCCGCGGGCACGATCACCGTGGTACGCGCTGGAACTGCCCGTCCCCGGCGAACCACCGGCCCGGCCACATCCTCGTCTCGAACACTCCCTGCACCGAGGGACCCGCGCGGTGCCGATGTCGGCACCGCCCCATGACGGCCGTCCGCCCTTGTAGCGTGGGGCCGAGATCAGGCGACCACACCGGGAGTACGCCGCATGCGCTGGCAGGTCCACTCCGAAGAACCTCTCTACACCGACCGGTGGCTCGATGTCCGGGTGGCGGATGTGGAGCTTCCCGACGGCAGGCACCTGGACTACCGGCTGATCCGTACCGCGCCGGGGGCCGGGGCCGTCGTCACCGACGACCGGCGGCGGGTGCTGCTGATCTGGCGGCATCGTTTCATCCCCGACTCGTGGGGCTGGGAGATCCCCATCGGCGGGATCGACGACGGTGAGGAGCCGGTGACGGCCGCCGCGCGGGAGTTCGAGGAGGAGACCGGGTGGCGGTCGGGGGCGTTACGCCCGCTGCTGCGTGTCCAGCCGTCCAACGGGCTCTCGGACTCGGTCCACCACATCTTCCGCGCCGACGGCGCCACCCACATCGGCCCGCCGACCGACACGTGGGAGGCCGAGCGCGTCGAGTGGGTCCCCCTCGCCGACGTCCGCGACCTGATCGGCAGGGGTGACGTCACCTGCGGCACCAGCATGGCCGCGCTGCTGTACGTCCTCACCGAGCCGCAGTAGAACGCGAAGCGGCCCGTGAGGGCGGGCCTGGTCAGCCTTCCGGTTCACGGGATCAGAAGCGACCTGCCCAAACCTGGTCGGCTTCCGGTTCACAAGACCCCGAGGCGAACCGCCCGGACCGGTCCCTTTCTCGCTTGTAAGACCCAAAGCGACCCGTCCGGGCCGGGTCAGCCGCCTACTCCTCTGTACTTGATCGGCGCTCCGTCGCCGGTGGTCGGCAGGTCGCCTCGGCGTACCGGGGGGTCTGAGGGCGGGGGCGTGCGGGGGCCCTTCCAGGTCACCTGCCACGCACCGGTCACGGCGGCCTTCAGCGCGGCCCGGTCGACGAGCCCGACGGGGCAGTTCAGCCAGATGAGGTGACCGCCCCGGAGCACCACGTACTCGTGCCGACCTCCTCCCGAGCGGTACCGGCCCATCTCGTCACGCTCGCAGCTCACCGGTGCCGTCCACGGTTCGGCGCCCATGATCCTCGTGCTCGCGAGCCGGGCGTCCTCGGACGTGCTGTGATGGGCTCTCAGGTCTACGCACCCACCCGGCGACCAGTAGGTGGCCCCGAACCCGTCGTCCCCGACCACACCGGCCGACAGGTCCGCCAGTTCGAATCCCGGCAGGTCCACCAGGTAGATGAGGTCCGGATCCACCCCCTGCGACAGCGACCGGTACAGCGAGTCCTGGCTGAGCGACGCCCTGGGGCCGTGGCCGGACGCGAGGAGGATGACGGCCGCGAGAAGGGCGAGACGGTGTTCCAGCTCGATCGTCCTCTTCCACGGCTCCACGCCCCGCCCGTCACGGTCCCCCGGCCGGAGCCCGGCCGTCTTCGCGTCTCCGTCACCCGTCCGGAGTCCCCGCCCGGCCTTGTCGCTCCACCGGACCCCGTTGTCCATCCCGCGCCTTCCCCTCGTCTCCCGCCACGGCCCCGCATCCCAAGCCGGCCGCCCCGGAGTGGGCCCGTTCCCACCTGGAGCGATCTCCGAACAATCATTACGATCATCTTTTTGGCACGCGATACTCGATGATAGGGAGCACCATGTAAGGACGCATGACCTGAAACATGGTTAATAGCTATGCTCTTGAAACACCGCAAAGGGGGCGAGCCTGTGCAGCGCGTGGTGGTCGATCCTGAGGTGCCCAGGGATGTCGCCGACCTCTTCCGCCGGAACGGCCCCCTGCTCTATCGCCTCCGCACCGGACGCCCGCCCAGGGACGCGAACGACTCCCGGATCCCGGGAGTGCTCGTGGGGATCTTCGGCGGGACGTTGGCCCTCGCGGCGGGCGGCATGGTCGTCGTCGGCGCTCCGCTCCCCGTGGGGATCTTGGCGCTCGCCACGCTGACCTGCATATACCTCTTCATCCTTGGGGTGATCTACCTCGCCAGGAAGCCCTCCCCCGCCGACTCCGTCGAGCGGCTCCTGTACGCGCACGCTCGGAACTGGCAGGGGCGCTTCCTGATCCTGGAGGACTTCGACCACGACGCCAGGCATCTGCTCGGCCGGGTCCAGCGGGCGATCGACTTCATCGTGCACTCGCGGGTCAACGCGATGGGCATGCTCGACAGCGTGCGCAACTCGGTGATGCTCCCCGCCGAGGAGTGGGAGATCGCCCGGCTGCTGACCAAGCTCTCCGCGCTGCGGGCCAAGCACCGCAACCTCGCCAGAGGTGGCAGGAGTCCCGAGGTGGTCGCGGCCATGGCGCCGCTGGAGCGGGCGCTGGCCGCCAGCGAGGCCGCCGTACTCGCCCGGGTCGAGGCCCTGGAACGCTACGCGGGCCACGTGGCCGACGCCGAACGGGCGCTGCGCTCCCAGGGGCAGATCGAGGCCCTGCGGGCGCACCTGCCCGAGTACGAGCAGCTCGTCGCCGAGACGGGCGCGGCCAGGTTCTCCGGCCCGGAGATCGGATATCTCAGCGACGACGCCGACATGCTCCGGCGGGCGCTCCGCGAGAGCGTACGCTCGGCGCACGAGGCGTTCCGCCATCTCGACGGCTGATGTGAATGTGATCGAACGGAGGGGCGAGCCTGTGCGGCGAGTGGTGGTCGATCCTGAAGTTCCCCCCCGGACCGCCGACCTGTTCCGCCGGCACGCGTCGATGTTGTCGCGCATCCGCGCCGGGTGGAGTCCCGAGCCCCCGCCGCCCAACTCGCGCCTGCCCGGACGCTTCCTGAACATCGGCGGAGGGGTGGCGGCGCTCTTCCTGGTGTGCCTGATGTTCCTCGCCGACGTCGGGCAGCTGCTGTTCTTCATGCTCGCGCTGCTCGTCTTCGTGGTCTTCGTCGGCCTGCTGGCCGCCCGCGAGCCCGCGGAGCCGGAGACGATCGAGCACGAGCTCTACCGCGAGGCCCGCTGGTACGAGGGCCGTTACCTGCTGCCCGCCGAGGACTTCGACTACAAGGCCGGGCAGCTGCTCGAACGGACCCAGCAGGCGATCGACTACATCCTGCGCTCGCGGGTCAACGCGATGGGCATGCTCGACAGCGTGCGCAACTCGGTGATGCTCCCCGCGCAGGAGTGGGAGATCGCCCGGCTGCTCACCAAGCTCTCCGCGCTGCGGAACGATCACCACGAGTTCGTGTACGGCGGCAGCACGCCGGAGGTGGCCGCCGCCATGGCGCCGCTGGAGCGGGCGCTGGCCGCCAGCGAGGCCGCCGTGCTCGCACGGGTCGAGGCTCTGGAACGCTACGCGGGCCACGTGGCCGACGCCGAACGGGCGCTGCGTGCCCACGACCAGATCGAGTCGCTTCGCGCGCGGCTTCCCCGCTACGAGGAGCTGCTGGCGGAGTCCGGTGCCGACGCCTTCGCCGTACCGGAGATAGGGAGGCTGGCCGAGGACGCCGGTCACCTGGAGCAGGCGCTGCGCGACAGTGTCCGCTCGGCGCACGAGGCGTTCCGCCACCTCGACGGCCCTCCCGCCCCGCCTCCCGGTGGCGCCCCCGGCCCCCCGCCCACCGCGACCGGAGACGGCTCCCCCGCGCCCACCGATCCTTTCGGCTTCCCCCCTTTCCCCGGAGGCCCGGCCGGGGAACCTCCGGCCCGCTGAGCCACCTCGGCAGGGCCCCGGGCAGGTCTCGCCCTTGTCATGAGTCCCGAAGAAGGCGAGGATAGCTCGCGTTCTTTGGAGGTAGAGCATGCGGATCCGCCTGGACGTGACCCTCGGCGTGGTCGTGCTCGTCGACGTGCTCCGGGTCTTCCTGCCGTCGCTGATCACTCTCTTCGGCCGGGCGGGAAGCACTCCCGCGGAGATGATGGGCCTGTACGCCGTCTCCTGGTTCGTCCTGGCCTTCCTGACCGTCCCGCTGGCCAGGTCCGTCCGGCCGCCGCTGATCGCCCTCGGCGCCGCGGGCCTGCTGCTCCTGGCCCGGCTCGTGCTCCAGCTGACCGGCGGCGGGGACCCGCAGCTGTACGTGGCCAGCCTGGGCCTGCTGGCCGGGCTGGTCTGGCTGGTGGCGACCGCGATGGGCAGCCGGGACGCCCGGCCCGTGATGGGCGGGGTGATCACCGGTCTGGCCGCCTCCACGGTGGTCCACGCGGCGCTGGACGGCATCGACCTGATGTGGCGGCCTGGAGCGGTCCCGTGGGCGCTGCTGCTGGTCGAGCTCCTGCTCTTCTGCGCGTTCACGGTCCGGGCAGAACCTCCGGACGAGGAGTATTCCGGGGCTCCCCGGGCCTGGCTGGCGATCGGCCCCGCCCTGCTGCTCTGGGGCCTCTACACCGGCAACACCGCGCACGCCCAGGCGGCGACCGACTCCGCGCAGCAGGCCGCCGCCGTGATCGTGGCGGCGTTCGCGGTGGTGTCGGCGGCGCCCGCCGCGCTGCCCGTGCTGCGCCGCCCGCTCCCGCCCGCGATCGCCCTGGTGGCCTCGGCGGTGGCGTTCACACTGGGCAGGGCCACCGTGGACGGCGTCCACGGCGTGGCGCCCGGCTGGACGATCGTCGCGCAGATCGTCGGCCAGGTCGCGCTGGGAGCCTGCCTGGCGCACGCCGCGACGACCTTCGGCCGGGACCGGACGGCCCGGCGGGGCCTGGCGGCGGCCGGGGGGATGCTGCTGTTCGTCGTGTTCGTCTTCGGCTACTACGCCGCCTACGATCTCTACCTGTCCAACGGGTGGGTGCCGGTCTGCGCGGCGCTCGTCGTCGCGTTCCTGGGCGTGGCGGGCAGCACCGGCCTGCCGCGCCGCTCCTACGACCGGCGGTTCGCCGCGACCGCCGCGGCCTCGGTCGCGCTGGTGGCGGCCGTTCCCCTCTGGCAGGGCACCCCGCCCCGCTGGGAGGGTCCCGGCGACGGGCTGCGGATCGCGGCGTACAACATCAGGATGGGGTACGGCGAGTCCGGCAGGCTCTCACTGGAGCGGCAGGCCGACGCGCTCAGGGAGCTGAGGCCGCACGTGGTGGTGCTGAGCGAGGCGGACAGGGGCTGGCTGCTCAACGGCGGCCACGACGGGGTACGGCTGATCGCCGAGCGGCTGGGCATGCACTACATCTGGGCCCCGGCGACCGACGAGGTGTGGGGCGACGCCCTGCTCACCACGCTGCCGATCACCTCGATAAGGAACCACGTGCTGGTCCAGGGCGGCCCGACCGGCGCGCAGGCGCTGGAGGTCGGGCTGCGCTGGCAGGGCCGGGACGTCACCGTGATCGGCACCCACCTGCAGCCCCCGCCGGGCTGGCGCGAGCTCGACCAGGTCGAACAGCTCGGGGAGATCGTCAGGAACGCCGCGCGGAGCGACGCCCCGGTGATCGTGGCCGGTGACCTCAACCTCCAGCCCGGTGACCCGGCCTGGCGGGTGCTGACCGGAGCGGGCCTGACCGACCCCTTCGCCCCGGTCAGGCCGTTCAACACCATCCCGTCCTCGGCGGGCCCGGCCGAGCAGATCGACCATGTGCTCGTCACCCCGGGGTTCACCGGAAAAGACCAGGCCAACCCCGATGTCCCGTACTCCGACCACCGCCCGGTCGCGGTCACCCTGGTCGCCGGGCCTTGATCGGGTCCCGCTGGGTAGTGTCAGATGCATGACGGGACAGCCTGTACTGGTCTTCGACGGCGACTGCGGTTTCTGCACGACGAGCGTCCGGTTCGCCGAGCGCCGCGTCGGGGTGCGCGCCCGGGTCGTCCCCTGGCAGTTCACGGATCTCCGGGCGCTGGGCGTCACCCGCGAGCGGGCCGAGCGCGAGGTGCTCTGGGTCGAGAACGACCGGGTGTACGGCGGGGCGCAGGCGGTGGCCCGGCTGCTGATCGCCGCCGGTCCTCCGTGGAGCCCCCTGGGGTTCGTGCTGCGGGTCCCGCCGTTCCGGTGGGTGGCCCGGGGGGTCTACCGGCTCGTCGCCGTCAATCGTCACCGCCTGCCGGGCGGCACCCCCGCCTGCGCCCTGCCCCAGGGTTCCAGACCGGCGGGTTCCACGCCCACGGGGTCCGTGAGTTCCGCGCCCGCGACTTCGGGGTCCGCAGATTCGGACCTTGCGAACTCGGAGCGCCGATGAAGGGCGTCCTGCTCGCCGGGCTGGAGCCGCTCGACGGTGACGGCGACCCGGCGTGGGAGGCGATCAGGCTCGTGCCCGGGATACGGACCGTGCTGCTCCCCTGCGCGTTCGGCGGGTCGCTGGAGCACCTGCGCGAGGCGGTGGCGGAGCACGATCCGGCGGTCGTCGTGTGCGTCGGGCAGGCCGGGGGGCGGCCGGACGTGACGGTGGAGCGGGTGGCCGTCAACCTCGACGACGCCCGTATTCCCGACAGTGCCGGGTTCCGGCCGATCGACGAGCCGGTGGTGCGCGGCGGCCCCGCCGCCTACTTCTCCACCCTGCCGGTGAAGGCGTGCGTGGCGGCGGCACGAGCCGTCGGGGTCCCGGCGAGCGTCTCGCAGAGCGCCGGTACGTTCCTGTGCAACCACCTCTTCTACGGCCTCATGCACATGATCGCCACCGAGCGTCCGGCGATCCGCGGGGGGTTCGTGCACGTGCCGTTCAGCCCAGAACAGGTCCTGGACGAGGCCAGGCCCTCCATGCCCGTCACGGTGGTCGCCCAGGCGCTCACCGCGATCGTGACCACCGCCGTCTCCGTCTCCCTGGGCGGCGACCTCCGCCTGGTCGGCGGCTCCCTCCACTGAGGCCGCCGACGGCCCCGGCACGGCCGGTTTCCTCGGTGAGGCACGCCTTCCCTCAGATTTCCTCAGAGGAGGACGCCTCAGAGAAGGACGCTCCTCAGAGGGGTACGCCGTACACCGTGCGACGGCCCGCGAACTCGCTCACGCTCCACAGGGTCTTCCTGTCGCGGACGCAGGTCAGGTCCTCCGGGCCCACCGGGTAGGGCCGCTTGCGTACCGTGTCCCCGACCACGATCAGGGTGCCGTTCCTGGTGGAGCCCGCGGTCTGGCTGAGATACCAGGTGCCCTCGTGGGAGAGCGCGCCCTGGATCTTGTCCGCCGGTAGCGCGTAGGCGTCCACGGCCTTGACGACACCCCCGGCGGGGGCGTTCAGGGTCCCTCCCTCGGTCAGCGGCCAGCGGGCCACCCGTCCGACCGTACCGGCGGTGTCGACGTACTCGCCGGAGACCAGGGTGTCGGGGGTGGTGCTGCGGTCGACGGCGGCGAAGGAGAAGCGGACGGTGCCGCTGGTGGTGGTCCAGGCGTCGGTCTGCGGCATCACGTACCGGTAGCCGAACGCGTCGTACGTGCCGCCCTTCCTGCCGATGGTCTCGGTGCCGTCCCCGTCGACCTCGAAGATCTGCCGGGTGTCGAAGACCCGCAGGCCCCGCGTGGTGTCGGCGACGTACAGCAGGTTGCCGTACCAGGCGACGCCGCCGGCGTGGATATTGATCGGCGCGATGTTCCCGTCGGCCCCGGCCCGTACGAGCAGGACGTGCCGGTAGCGGAGCGTCGCGGTGTTCAGGAAGCTCAGGCGCACGCCCCGCTCGGCCCCCGACGCCGGGGTGTGGTACCAGCTCACCACGAAGGTGCTCCCGGCGATCCCGGCGTCGGAGGCGCAGGTCAGGCCCTGGGGGTACCACTCCTTGGTGGCGTTGTCCCCGGCGTCGAAGGTGTACCAGTCAACCGGTTTCGGCTTCATCGTGGCGAACGCCCCGGCACCGGCCGAACCCTTCCTGACCGTGACGCGGTTGGCCTGGGCCAGGACGGTGCCGAGGGATACCCGCTTGAGCTCCTTTTCCAGGATCTTGATTCCGGCCGTGAGGCCACCGCCGTCGCGCTTCAGCCCGAACGGCTCCGCCGATACGGCCTTCATCTGACTCATGAGGGGTCTCTCCCTGTCCGGTTCCACCAGGATCGGCGGATCAAGATACGGAGTTCATGAGTATGCCGTTACTCAAATCCCTTTTGTAGTTAAAAAGGCCAGGTGTGCACGGGCTCCCCGGCCAGCGACAGCTCCCGGTACCGGCTCACCACGCGCGCCGCCGCGGCCTGGTCGCCGCCCTCGCGGGCCAGCGCCTCCCGCTGCCAGATCGCGCCGGTACGGCGGCGGACGACGCGTTCCCGCACGATGTCCAGCGCCCACCGGGTCTCGTCCGGGTCCACGCCCATCCTGTCGAGCCCGGCCTCGGCGACCGGCAGCAGGTCCAGGGCGAGCCGCTCCGCCGGGATCTCCTCGTCCAGGCCCGGCCAGCTCAGCGGCGCGTCCAGGCCGTGGATCGCGGCGCGGTAGAAGTTGCGGTAGGCCCCGGCGAAGGGGAAGTCCTCCACCGGCTCGACGGCGAGGGCCGCGGTCAGCCCGAGCAGGAACGCGGTGTTGGCCGCCATGTCGGGCGCGCTCGGCCCGGCGGGCAGGGCGCGCATCTCCACCCGCAGGTGGCCGCCGTCACCGGGGTCGTAGACCGGCCGGTTCCACTGCCACACGGTGCCCTGGTGGAGCCGTAGCTCGGCCAGCCCGGGGGCGCCGCCGGTCTCCTCCTCCGGCGCCGAGGTCATCGGCAGCACCGGCTCGTAGTCGCGGACGCACGTCTCGAACATCTCCTCGATGCTCCGCACCCAGCCGGAGCCGAACCCCACCCGCCGGTCCCTGCGGTCGAGCCGCTCCACGTCCCGGTCGTCGGCGGCCTCCTCGAACAGCGCGATCCTCGTCTCCTCCCACAGCCTCCTGCCCAGGAAGGCGGGCGAGTTCCCGCTGACCGCGAGGACCGGGCCGATGGCCAGCTGGGCGGCGTTGTAGACGCGGGCGAACTCCTCGGGGGCGGTGCGGAGATGGACCTGCCAGGAGGTGTTGGCGCTCTCCAGGATCACCCCCTCGACCTCAAGTTCCAGCAGCTCGACGCCCTCGACGCGCACCCGGAACGGCTCCGTGCGCAGCCGTCGCATGCCCCTGGCCAGCGCCCGGTAGCGGCCCTCGCCGCTCAGCGCCTCGTGGGTGAAGTCGAACTCGCTCAGCGACGGCAGGATCCCTATCGCCACGGCCTGGCCGCCCTGCGTGGCCGCCGCCGCGTCCACCACGGCCATGATCTCCCGCATCTCGCGCACCAGGGCGGTGAACGGCCGCCCGGCGATCGGCAGCGGGGTCAGGTTGGCCTCCAGGTTGAACCTGCCCAGCTCCAGGGTGAGCCGGTCGTCGTCCGCGGCGGCCTGCACCTCGTGGTTACGGGGAAGCGGCCGCCCTTCGGGCGTTATGAGGAACATCTCCAGCTCGGCCCCGATGGTCGCGGGACCGGCACCGAAGCCCGGCCTGGCGATCACCTCGCGGAGGGTGTCGAGCTGCTCCGCCAGTTTTCCCCTGAAACGGAGGAACTCCGCCTCGGAATAGCGGTCCTTGTCGACTTTCTGCCCCATCGCACCGTCCGATCCGTTGACCCTTGTGCCCCTCCCTCTCTCCCAGAGTGCGCGTTCTAATCAGGACGGCCACCACCGGGGGCGCGTACGGCGTATCAGGGGTCCCGCGGCTCCCCGGACGGGCCGGGGAACGCCCGGCTGGGCGGGGCTCCGGTGCGGCGGTCATCCGGACCGGCTTGGCTGATCTACCCGATCGGCTCGGCGGCCCGACCGGCTGATCCGCCCGACCGATTCGGCGGCCCGACCGGCTGATCCGCCCGACCGGTTCGGCCACCGGACCGGCCTCGCCGATCGGCCGGACCAACCTGGCGGCCCGACCGGCTGACCGGTTGGATCCACCGGTCCGCCGGGCCGCTTCCCGGTTCGGCGACACGACCGGCTGAACGCGGCCGGATCCAGCGGTCTGCTGGATCCACCGGCCTGCCGGGCCGGATCGCCGACCGAATAGGCTCACCGGCCAGACGGGCTTACCGGCGGAGAGAGCCGTGAGCCGGAGACCGAGGCAGAGGAGTGTGGCGGGTGCGAGCGGTGGTTTTCGACGCCTTCGGGGCCGATCCAGAGGTCCGGGAGGTACCCGCCCCCGAGCCTCCGCCCGGCGGAGCGGTGATCCGCGTGGAGGCCACCGGGCTCTGCCGGAGCGACTGGCACGGCTGGCGGGGCCACGACCCCGACATCCGGGTCTTCCCCCACGTGCCGGGGCACGAGTTCGCCGGGGTCGTCGAGGCGGTGGGCACGGGCGTCGCCTCGTGGCGGCCCGGCGACCGCGTGACCGTCCCGTTCGTCTGCGCCTGCGGCTCCTGCCCGGCCTGCCTCTCCGGCGACCAGCAGGTCTGCGAGCGCCAGACCCAGCCGGGGTTCACCCGCTGGGGTTCCTTCGCCGAGTACGTGGCCGTCGACCACGCGGACGTGAACCTCGTACGGCTCCCCGGGGAGATGGCCTTCACCACCGCCGCGAGCCTGGGCTGCCGCTTCGCCACCTCGTACCGCGCCGTGACCGTCGTGGGGCGGGTGCGGCCGGACGAGTGGGTAGCCGTGCACGGCTGTGGCGGCGTGGGCCTGTCCGCCGTCATGATCGCCGCCGCGGCCGGGGCCCGGGTGATCGCCGTGGACGTCTCCGCGGGCGCCCTGGAGCTGGCCCGGCGCTTCGGCGCCGTCGCCTGCGTCGGAGCCGAGCCGTCCGGGGCGGATGTCCCCGCGCGTATTAGGGAGCTGACCTCGGGCGGCGCCCACGTCTCCATCGACGCGCTCGGTAGTCCAGAGACGTGCGTGGCCTCGATCGAGAGCCTGCGCCGCCGGGGACGCCACGTCCAGATCGGCCTGCTGCCCGGCCTCACCCCGCTCCCGATGGGCCGGGTGATCGGCTACGAGCTCGAACTCCTCGGTAGCCACGGCATGGCCGCCCACGCCTATCCGGCGATGCTGGAGGCCGTCGCCGACGGCACCCTGAGCCCGGACGCCCTGGTCACCCGTTCCATCGGCCTGGAGGAGGCGGGAGCCGCGCTCGCCTCGATCGGCTCCGTTCCCGGGGTCACGATGATCCTGCCGCCCCAGCGCTGAGGGGTTCACCGGGCACGCACGCGTCCAAAAAACGCGGTCCCCGTCTCCGGCGAATCAGAGCAGGCGGTGGACCCGGAGGTTCGCGCCCCACCAGCCGATCAGGACAGGCGACGGACCCGGAGGTTCGCGCCCCATCTGTCGATGGCCTCGTCGTCCGCGAAGGCCAGGGCCCTGAGCATGTTCCCCCCGTCGCTGATCTCGATGGTGCGGCGCAGGCGCCGGCTCAGCTGCTCCGGCAGCCTGGTGGTGCTCGCCTCGACGGCGTCGCCGTAGCACGGGGCGAAGGCCACCCCGGCGAATCCGGTACGGCGCAGCAGGGCGAGCACGGTCTCGGCCGAGTAGAACATCAGGTGGTTCCTGGTGAAGCCGTTCCAGCCGTTGCCGTACGCCTTGAGCTGCAGGGAGGCGGCGTTCACGGTGAGCAGGAGCAGTACCCCGCCGGGGGCGAGCAGGGCGCGCAGGCGCCTGAAGTCGTCGATCGGGCGGGGCAGGCGGGCCAGGACCGACCACAGGGTGATGACGTCGAAGCCCCCGGCGGCGACCTCCGGGACGTCCTCCGGGGCCCCGAGATAGGCGCGCGTGCCGGTGGCGGCGGCCACGCGGCCGGGAGAGAGGTCGACCCCGACCGCGTCGAAGCCGCGCCGCTCGGCGAGCCGAAGGAAGAGCCCGGTGCCGCAGCCGAAGTCGAGCAGCCTGCGCCCGTGCCCGGAGGAGAAGACGGGGCCGAAGGCGTCCATGGTCAGCCGGTGGCGCCGGTTGGCCGCGTGCCTTCCGGCCGGGACGCCGCCGTGGCCGGTGGCGTACAGGTCGCCCAGCCGGTCGGGCCGGATGTTGGGGTTGCGGTAGAGGAAGCCGCACGCCGGGCAGCGCACCACCCGGTAGCTCCATCCCGGTTCGTCCCCGGCCGGGTGGAACATCGGCTGCTGGCGCGTCTCCCCGCACAACTGACAGGTGACGAACTCCTCGATCTCCTCCAGGAGTGTCCGCTCCCGGTAGTCCTGGAGCCTCATGACGGGGGCACGGCGAATTCTCAGGCGCCACTGGATCTCGCGGGCGAGCCTTTCCCCGGGACGCACGTAAACCCGCTGCCCCCGGGGGACCCGGTCGTAGCGGGAGCCGTACACGACCCGCGAGAGCGTTCGTCTGGCGGACACCGCGGCCATCCCTTCACCAGGATCTTCTTGAAAAGGAGGGTTACCGTCAAAAGTGGCACGACACCATCAACGACTCGGCCGTCCTTTCCTATCGGCGCCTTCAGATATTTCAAGAGACCGGATAAACAATCGCTTTCCCTGGGGGGCAGGGCACCACAAGAGCCATCATCTTTCCCAGAACGTACATAACACTTTAAATAGCCTTATTTACGGATAAACGGGTGATAGCGTTGTTGGCTATGCGCCCTGAAGACCTCGCCCTGCTCACCGTCCCCGGCAGTGTCACGCTCCACGGTGACCTTCTCCTCGTCGACGTGGCCCGGCCCGACCCGGAGGCCGACGCCTACCTGGGAAGCCTGTGGCGGGTTCCGGCGGACGGCCCGCCCGTCCGGTTCACCTTCGGCGAGCGTGACAGCGCCCCGCGCATCTCCCCCGACGGCGCCTGGGTCGCCTTCCTGCGTACGGGCACCGGCGGCGAGGGCGCCCCGCAGCTGTACGTGATGCCCACCGGCGGCGGCGAGGCCCGGCCGGTCACCGACCTGCCGCTGGGCGCGGGCGTCCCGGTCTGGGCACCGGACTCCCGCAGGATCGCGTTCGTCGCCCGGGTCGCCGAGCCCGGCCGGTACGGCACCGAGGAGGGGGTGGGCGCCTCGGCCGAGGCGCCCCGCCGGATCACCGGACTGCGCTACCGCACCGAGGGGGTCGGCTTCACCCTCGACCGGCCGCAGAGCCTGTTCGTGGTCAACGCCCTCGCCGACATCCCCCGGCCGGTACGGCTGACCGAGGGACCGTACGACGTGGAGTCCCCCGGCTGGACGCCGGACGGCGAGCACGTGCTGGTCTCGGCCCCGCGCGACCTCGACGGCGAGAGCCTGCACACGGACGTGTACGCGGTCCCGTCCGGCGGGGGCGCCCCGATCCTCGCGGTGCGCAGCGACGGCTCCGCCGGGCATCCCGTCGCCCTGCCGGGCGGGGAGGTGCTCTACCTCGGTACGGAGTTCTCCGGCGTCGACGCGATGGCCCGCAACACGGGCCTCTACCGCGCGCCGCTGCGAATCGGCGAGGACGGCGGCGGGGTGGCGGCCGGGATCCGGCTGACCGAGGAGGAGTCGGTGGACTGCGAGGCGCTGCCCCCCGTACCCCGGGAGGACGGCGTCCTGGTCGCGGTGCGGACGCGCGGCGCGATCGAGCTGCGCCTGGTCCCCTCCGACGTCCCCTTCGGCGCCCTCGGCGCGCCGCTGGAGAAGCTCGTCCCGGTCCTGGGTGAGCGGGCGCGCGTCAAGGCGTTCACCTCCTGCGGGGAGCGGATCGTCGCGGTGGTCTCCACACCCGCGAGCCCCGGCGAGGTGGTCACCCCGGCCGGGCCCCTGACCGACTTCTCGGGACCCCTCCCCGGGATCAGGCCGCTGCGTGAGATCACCGCCGTCTCCGCCGACGGCTACCCGGTGCACGGCTGGCTCGCCCTGCCCGAGGGCGACGGGCCGCACCCGGTCCTGCTGAACGTGCACGGCGGCCCGTTCCACCAGCACGGGTGGGCGTTCCTGGACGAGACCCAGGTCTACGCGGGCGCCGGGTACGCGGTGGTCCTGCCCAACCCGCGCGGCTCCTGCGGGTACGGCCAGGCGCACGGCCGGTCGGTGATCGGCGCGCTGGGCACCGTGGACGCCGACGACGTGCTCGCCCTGCTGGACGCCGCGCTGGCCGATCCCGCGTGCGACGCCGGGCGGGTGGGCGTGATGGGCGGCTCCTACGGCGGCTTCATGACGAGCTGGCTGGCCGTCCGCCACGGGGACCGGTTCAGGGCCGCCTGGAGCGAGCGCGCGGTCAACGCCTGGGACTCCTTCGGCGGCTCCTCCGACATCGGCTGGTTCTTCGCCGAGGCCTACTGCGGCCCCGACCTGGAGGCCCAGCGCGCGATGAGCCCGCTCTACCAGGCCGACCGGATCACTCTCCCGTTCGCCGTGGTCCACTCCGAGGACGACCTCCGCTGCCCGGTCGAGCAGGCGCAGCGGATGTTCGTCGCGCTGCGCCGCAACGGCGTCCCGGCCGAGTTCCTGCTCTTCCCCGGCGGGGGCCACGAGCTCACCCGCGGCGGCCGCCCGAGGCACCGCCTGCAGCGCTTCGAGGCCGTCCTGGAGTGGTGGTCCCGCCACCTGTCCTGACGTTCTCCGCGTGTCGTACGAGACCCGGTGAGACCCACCGCTACTCGTCGATCCAGCCGTTCTCGACCGCCCACCCGTGCGTCATGACCTCGGCCGCGGGCAGCGTGAGGAACGAAACGGCATACAGCGCGACGAGGATCCCGATCGGAACGACCCAGGCGCGAGGCCTGGTTTCCGGCAAACCCGGCCCATTCTGGCCGACGCCGGCAGGGCGGAGCCGCGTCTCCGGGAGCCGCCGGTCGGCGGGCCTCAGCGCCCACGACGCGACGGCGCACGTCCCGAACACCAGCGGCACCCCCCACGACTGAAGCCCGTCACCGACTATCAGATGCGACACCACGGCACTCGACCACAGGAAAAAGGCACCCGCGTACGCCCATTCCTTGATCAGCGGGAGCCTGGGCGCGATGATCGCGAAGGCCGCACCGGCCTGCCACACGGTGAGAAGGTAGGTGAAGTAGTGCGGGTATCCCAGATGACGTAACTGGACCTCCATCCATTCGATCGGCATGAGGTTCCACACCGATCCGGCGGTCAACTCGAAGACGATGACGAACGTGGTGACCCAGAAGGCGATGGGGCGGATCCGGCTCCGGTTCCAGCCGCTTCGTCCGACGGTGGTCGGTTTCTCGTTCGTCGCGTGCTGGAACGTCTTGGTCGTCTGAGCTCGCATCTCAGCCTCCTCGCTAAATCGATCTTGCGTGTTCACGAGGTCCTCCCTGCGTTGTGAGCGGCTTCGGTTCGAAGCCACAGGTGGCGATTCCACGGTTGAGTGGCCGACCGGGGCCGAGGGCGAAGCCGACGGGGCGCCCACGGTGTCCCATGGCGCGGTGGTCGCGCCGTCCGGCGCGTGGATCCGGCTCGGCTTCGCCTTCGGCGGGGGTGAATCACACGGTCACGGCGACGTCCGCCTCAGGTGCCCGTACACGTCCTGCCGGACAGTCGTCTCGGGGGTGTGACGGTCGCCCACTCACCAGGTCACCGCCAGCGAGTTCAGGCCGTACACGATGCTGAAGGCCCGGAAGTCGGCCTGCTGGTCCGGGTCGGCCAGGGCGAGGCCGGGAAAGCGGCGCAGCAGGGCCGGGAAGGCGATGCGCATCTCCATCCGCGCCAGCGGCGCCCCGAGACAGTGGTGCACACCGTGCCCGAAGGCCGCGTGACCGGCGGCTCCCCGGGTGATGTCGAAGGTCTCGGGATCGTCGACGAAGGCAGGATCGCGGTTGGCGGCGGGAAGCGAGCAGACCACGAGCGAGCCCGCGGGGATGACATGCCCGGCGATCTCCACCTCCGTCGTGGTCGTGCGCGGCGGCAGCAACTGCACGATGGACAGCCAGCGCGACAGCTCCTCGACGGCGGGCTCGACCAGCGCCGGATCGTCGCGGATCATCGCGAGCTGGTCCGGGTGCCGTAGCAGGGCCAGGGTGCCCAGGCCGAGCATGTTCGAGGTCGTCTCGTGCCCGGCCAGCAGCAGCAGTCCGGCGATGCCGATCAGCTCGTCGGTACCGAGATCGTCGCCGTGCTCGCGCACCAGCATGCCGAGCATGTCCTCGCCCGGGTCCGCCTGCGCGCGGGCCACGAGGCCGGCCATGTAGGCGCGGTCCTCCCGCTGCGCCGCGTTCAGCCGCTCCAGCGGCAGCGACACGTCCAGCAGGCGTACGGAACGATCATGGAACTCGGCGCGGTCGGCGTACGGCACGCCCAGCAGCTCGCAGATCACCAGCGACGGCACCGGCAACGCGAAGTGCGACACCAGATCGGCCGGCTTACCGGCCCGCTCCAGATCCTCCAGGGCCGTCTGGACGATCTCGGTGATCCGCGGCTCAAGCCTGCGCATCCGCCGTACCGTGAACTCCGGGGTGAGCATCCGGCGCAACCGCGTGTGCTCCGGCGGGTCGAACCCGATCAGCTGCCCGGCCCGCATCGTGGCCAGCTCGTCGGCGTCCACCTGCCCAGCCCCCGGAACCGGCGTCAGGGCGCTGCTGAACCGGACCGGATCCGCCAGCACCCGGCGAACGTCCTCCTGTCGGCAGACCAGGTACGCGGGCCCGCCGAACGGCATCTCCACCCGCATCACACCCTCGCCGTCGCGAGCCAGGGCCAGCTCCTCGACCGGATCGAACCCGTTCCGCCGCATGTGCAGCGGCAACTCCAGAGCTTTCATCATCTTCTGTCCATCCATCCTGTGATCGTGTGAGACCGTCTGCGCTACCGGATAAGTCGGTAAATGTGTGGTGCCGCCTGCCTGCGGCGATACCCGCCCATCGCGGGTGGGGGCACCGGCGAAGCCCTTTGAGGTCAGTACGGCTAGCCGAGGTCGCTTTCCATCGCCCGGGTGCCGCGTGCCGCGGCCCCACCGGTCCACGGCCGGAGCTTGTCGGGGTTGCGTACCGCCCAGACGCGCTTGATCCGATCGCCCGCGACCTCGAACGCGTACACCGACACGGTGACGCCGTCGTGCTGGGCGATCAGGCCGGGCTGGCCGTTGACCGTGCTCTCCAGGATCGTCAGGTCCCGGAGCCTGCTCTCAAGATGGACCAGGGAGCGCGCGATCCGCTCGGCGCCCTCGATCGGGTGGAGTACGGCGCCGACGACACCGCCGCCGTCGGCGATCGCCGTGGCGTTGGGATCGAGGAGGCCGATGAGGGCGTCGATGTCCCTGGCCTCCCAGGCCAGCTTGAAGTCCCTGACGATGTCGGCCTGCCGGGACGGCGGAGCCACGGGAGCCCGCGACGCGCGAATACGGCGGCGGGCCGAGGAGGCCAGCTGACGGCAGGCCGCGGGAGAGCGTCCGACGATCTCGGCCACTTCGGCGAAGGAGTAGCGGAAGACGTCGTGCAGGACGAACGCGACGCGCTCGGCCGGGGTCATCGCGTCGAGCACGACGAGGAAGGCCATGTTGACCGACTCGTCCAGGGTGACCCGGTCGGCCGGGTCGGCGCCGATGCCGTCCGGCCGCTCGCCTGGCTCGGGCAGCGGCTCGGGGATCCACTCGCCCACGTAGCTCTCCCGCCGGACCCGTGCCGAAGAGAGCACGTTGAGGCAGAGGCGCCCGGCGACCCTGGTCAGCCAGGCGCCGGGAGATTCGATGGCGTCCCGCTGCCGCCGGGACATGGCGTACCAGCGGGCGTAGGTCTCCTGGACGACGTCCTCGGCGTCGGCCAGGGAGCCGAGAAGCCGGTAGGAGAGATTGATCAGCTGACGCCGCTCGCCCATGAGCGCGCCCAGGCCCGGATCCGGCCCGCCGTGTCCTGGGTCGGACGGCTCGGACGAGTCGGACGGGGTGGTCATGGTGTCCTGGCCATTGTGTCACTGACTCCCTTGGTCGGATCTGCCTTCACCGGTCCGACAAGACAGCGCGGCGAACTGTGAGGTTGGCGCGTCGTCTCACATTTCGAGGTCCTGTGGTGTCGGACCGGTGAGACTCCGTCCGGCACGCGGGTGGCCGTTGAGAACTCCGCGCCGGCCACTTCGTGTTGAAGAGCCCCCCATCACGTCGCGAGCCTCGCTGAGATCGAGAAGGGAAACGTTGTCATGTCCATGTCCGAACACCACACACCCCACAGGGTCGTCGTCATCGGCGGCGGTTACGCCGGAACACTCGCGGCCAACCATCTGCGAACGCGCGCCGACATCGACGTCACGCTGGTCAATCCCCGCCCGAAGTTCGTCGACCGCATCCGGCTGCACCAGTTCGTGGCCGGCACCGGCGAGGCCACCGTGGACTACGGCACGCTACTCGGCGAGGGCGTCCGGCTGGTCGTCGACAGCGTCACGCGCGTCGACACCGCCGCCCGCACGGTACTGCTGGCGTCGGGCCGCGCGCTGGACTACGACTACGTCATCTACGCGGTCGGCAGCACCGCGGCGATACCGTCATCGGTGCCCGGCGCGGCCGAGTTCGCGTTCGGCATCGCCGAACTCGAGTCCGCGCGGCGGCTGCGTACCGGCCTGGAGGAGTTGCCCCTCGATGCTCCGGTCACCGTGGTCGGCGGTGGGTTGACCGGTATCGAGACGGCCGCCGAACTGGCCGAACAAGGACGCACGGTCACGCTGGTGTGTGGCGGAATCCTGGCGCCCTCGGTGAGTGCGCCGGGTCGCCGATACGTCGCCAGGTGGCTGTCCCGGCACGGTGTCACCGTGCTTGAGGCCGCCGTGGTGACCGAGGTCGGGCCGGACGCGGTCGTCTTCGCCGACGGTGCGGTACGCGCGAGCGCACTGACCATCTGGGCGGCCGGTTTCGGTGTGCCGGAGCTGGCGGCCGCGAGCAGGCTGCGCACCGACGAGCTCGGCCGGCTGCTCACCGACGAGACACTGACCGGCGTCGACGACGACCGCATCGTCGCGGCCGGCGACGCCGCCGCACCGTCGGGCCGGCCGCTGCGGATGAGCTGCCAGGCCGCCGCGCCACTCGGGGTACAGGCCGCCGACACCGTGCTGAGCCGCATCGCGGGAACCGAACCGGCGGTGATCAACCTGGCCCTCACGGGGTCGTGCGTCAGCCTCGGCCGGCACTCCGCCATACGACAGCTCGCCCGCAAGGACGACACTTCGGTGAACCTCTACGTCGGCGGTCGCATCAGCGCGGCGTACAAGGAGCTGACCTGCAAGCTCGGGGTGTGGAAGATCCGCCGCGAGGCCCGCAGGCCGGGCAGCCTGTTCTGGCCCAAGGGCGGCCCGCGCCCTGAGCAGCCTGCCACCGCCACACGGAGGGCCCCGTCCCCGTGACCACCGACGAGCATGCCGAGCGGGTCGCCCTGTGCGGAGGCGGCGCGGGCAGGGGCCGGGCTCAGGCCAGGCAGGTGAGGGGCTGTCCTCCGTTGTAGTCGATCATCTCCAGCATCGCGGTGAACAGGTCGATCGGCTCCCCCGGGGCCAGCCCGTCCAGTTCCGCGTAGGCCCGGTGCAGGTTGCCGACGATGCGCTCGGGGTCGAGCAGTCCCGCGTACTCCCCGAGGTCGGTCTCGCGGGCGGTCTCCAGCGGGGACAGCCCGGCCCGCCTGCCGCGCTCGGCGGTGGCGAGCACGAACCGCAGGTAGTCCTGTACGCGGTCGATGGCCTCCGGCCCGCACACCCCGCCGTGTCCCGGGACGATCGTCTCCGCGCCCAGCGCCCTGAGCTCGTCGAGCGCCGCGATGGCCCCGGTCACCGAACCCATCATCACGAACGGCGTACCGCCGTTGAACACCAGGTCGCCGGAGAACAGCAGCGACCGTTCGGGGATCCACACGATCGAGTCGTTGGTCGTGTGGGCCGGGACGCCGATGTGCCGTACCTCGCAGCGGAGCTCGTCGGAGTAGACGGTCACCCCGTCGGTGTAGGTGAGAAACGGCGGGCGGGCCTCCAGGTGGCCCCAGTCGACCTCGGTCCAGGCCAGCTTCAGGTAGTCGGGGATCCCCTCGGCGAGGATCATCTCCCTGGTCCGCTCGTGCCCGACGACGGTCGCCTCGGGGAAGGCGTAGTTGCCGAAGGTGTGGTCACCGTGGTGGTGGGTGTTGACCAGCGTCGTGATCGGCCGGTCGGTGACCGACCTGATGGCCTCGCGGTAGGCGAGCGTACGGCGCTCGGTGGAGCAGGAGTCCACACTGATCACTCCTCGGCGGCCGACGAGGAAGCCCGTGTTGTTGATCCACCAGCTTCCGTCGGGCTGCAGGTAGGCGTAGATCCCGTCGGATACCTCCTCCACACGCACCGGAGGCAGGGGCCGATCGTGTCGCGATGAACTCATACCTGCGATTGTCGGGCCTACTCCCGTCACCGGTCATACCGAGTGAGGTCTTTTGAGTGCTATAGCCGTATTCCACAGGTAAAAATGCACACCCACCTCCTGGCCGCCACCGGAACCTGTCGCCGGTTCTCTCTCACCCGGCACGGCCCATCTCCAGCGGACACCGTGGGCAACCCGCTCCACCCGACCGGCAACAAAACCGGCACCACCCGCGTCCAACAGACCATGAAACGATCTCTCGGCGCCAGGCGACTCACAACCGCCTCGGCGGTGGCGGCGGCCGTGCTGGTGGCCGTGGCCGCGTGCGCCCCGCCCGTCTCCCCCACCCAGAACGCCTCCTCCATCGGGAACACCGCCCCTTCCCGGAACGCCTACTCCACCAGGATCACCGCCCCTTCTCCGGCTCCGAGTTCCGCCCCCGCGCGGGCCGTCACCCCCGCGCACCCCGCCGCCGTCACCGTCCAGGCCGCGGTCCTGAAAGGCACGAACGCCGACACCGCCGGGCGCTGCCGTACCGAGGCGCTCGCGGCACGCGTCGGCAAGGTGAGGATCATCAAAGCGGGCCAGTGGTACGCACCCCTGGTCTTCACCAACACCTCCGGCAAAACCTGCTGGGTGTACGGCTTCGTCGGCCTGATCATGATCGATGGGAACGGCGACGCGCTGCGCACCAGGACGCGCAGGGACAACGTACGGCCCCACCGGATCACCCTGCGGCCGAGAGCGAGCGCGCACTCCGGTGTCCACTGGACCCAGGTGCCCAGCGGGAACCGTCCGTGTCCCGCGTCCGCCCGGCTGATGATCATCCCACCGGACGAGGTGGCGCACCTGGAGATCCCCTTCAGGGCCACGGTCTGCGAGGATGGCCACCTGCTGGTCACCCCAATGGCCCCCGGAAAGCATCCGTGAGCCCCTGACCAGCCGCGATGCCCCGGCTCAGCCGGACCCGGCGTGCTCACCCCCCGTCGCCGGATCGAATCGGCCGAGCCGCGTCATCCCAGCCCACACAGCGATGGCCGGATATCACACCGGCTCGGGCCGATCACACAGGAGCGCCGCCGAACCCGATCTCGTTCCCGTCGGGATCGCGGTAGGTGGCCTTGCGCACGCCGTTGGAGTAGGTCTCCCGCTCCGCGGGGTCGAGTCCCCGCTCGGCGATCTGCGCGACGAGCGCCTCGAAGTCATCGACGAAGATCGTGTGCATGGCGTGGCCGGCACGCTCGGGCCGCTGCTCGATGAACACGGACCGATGTTCCGCGAGCTCCCACACGGCCTCCGTGTCGCTCGCGACGAACGTCGGAGGGGAGCCCAGCAGCCGTTCGTACCACTTCAGCGCCGCCGCGTACTCGGTGACCGGAATTCCTGCGTACAAGTCGAGGGCCATTCCGCGATCATATGGACTTCGTCTGATTCCTGTGATCCTGCGGATCCAGCCGCGCCCGCATCGTCACATACGCCCGGCTCAGCTAACGAATGGCGGCTGCCGTACTAGCCCTAGCGCGGACCAGGCCGTTTCCGGAGGGGCCACCGATGGCCGACAAGGGGCCTCCCTGGAGCGCGGCGGGGGCCAAGCGGGGGACCAGGGGCAATCCCCGCTACCCGACGATCAGCGGGCGCATACTGGCCCCATGGATCGCGGCCTGATCAAAAAGCTTCGCCTGGAGCACGGGTGGTCCCAGTCACGCCTGGCGAGCAAGCTGGGCGAGGTCTCTCGACGTGCGACCGTCACGCGCGAAGACGTCTCCCGATGGGAGCGCGGCAAGCGGACTCCCGGCCCGTTCTGGCTTCGGCACCTGGCCACAGTTCTAGAAGTGCCTATCACAGCACTGGAGATCGACCCCGTGAAACGTCGAGCATTCATCACGGAAGTCGCCGCGGTGGCTATCGCGCCCCTCGTGGCATCCGACCTCATCGAACACGGATTCGCCGCCGCCCTCGCCAGGCGTCCCACCCTGGACCACTGGCATGCCAAGCTGACTTCGTACGGCAGTGACTACATGTCGTTGGGAGCGGCCGAGATACAGCGTCGCCTGGCGGGTGACCTGGTAATCCTTCAACAACAGCTTGACACCCCCGGCATGTGGGAGGTTGGCGCCAAGCTCATGACCTTGTACGGCAAGACCTTTCCCGGCGCCGACGGATCAAAGGCCGTCAACTGGTACATGATGGCTGCGACCGCGGCGGACAGATCCGACGACGACTCATCCCGCGTTTGGGTACGAGGTCGGGCCGCGATCGCACTCGGGTACGAAGGCGCTTCCCTGTCTGTGGCTGAGTCATTCGCCAACCAGGCACTCGCGATCTCCGATAAACCTTCCCTGGGCAGGCTCAACGCGTTAATGGGAAAAGCTCATATAGCTGCCATTCGCGGTGACGGCAGAGCCGCCCGAGCCCTCATGGAGGAAGGACGAAGAGTCTTCGACGTCGCGGGATCCGAGGAGCAGGAATCCGACTACGCGATTCCGCTGTGGCGCCTGAACGTCTTCATGAGCCTCCTGGCCGCCCGGCTCGGAGACGAGCGAACGGCTCTCCAGGCACAGGACGTGGCAACCAAGAACCTCCCCGCCACCCTCCCCCGGTTCGCCACCCATCTGGAGATGCACCGAGGCCTGATGATGGTTCGATCCGGCGATCGAACCGAGGGCATCTCATACGCGCGCGGAGCACTGGACCGGCTTCCACCGGAGAAGCACAGCCTGACACTGCGTCTGCTGATGTCGGAAATAGAAGACGCCTGACACTCGGGACCTGGCGGGCGGTCAGCGAGGTCTTCACCCGCCGAAAATAGGCAGGTATCGCTGCACCCGTTGGAGCGATCGGGTAGCCTAAAAATCTTCGCATAGGCTTCACGAGGTGTCATGTTTCGCAAATTTTTCAAAAGACGCAAAAAGTCGATATGGCACGAGGAAATTGAGAAAGCTTTTCCCGAGTGCTGCCAGCTTATAGATAAATTACTCGTCCGCCACCAAAAGCGGTCTCGAATCCTTGGAGGTTATTCGATTGCCTGGTTTCGAATCTTTGGGGCAATCGAAATTGTCCTCGGTGTGACACTACCCCTTCTCTTCGTTTACCCGCAAACCCAGAACAACACCCCGCTTCTTGCGAGCGTGAGTGTGGTTGTTGCTGTATCCTCTGCGCTCAGTGCATTCTTTGGGTGGAGTGGCAATCGGGGCATCTATAGGGGACAGGATGTTGCTGTAGGTTCAATCCTGAGTGAATGGGAGCTCTCCATGATGGAGCTCCTACTCGTCGCATCTGAACCCGACGTCAAGAAACGTGCACTGGACGTAACAAGAGATGCCGTACGGGATCTCTTCGAGATCCTTGCGCAGGAGCATAGTTCTCTTTTCGTATCAGCTCAATCTCCAGACGAAATTATAAATGAAGTTCGAAGGAAAAAGCTGAAGCCTAGTCAGATTGTTCCTTGATTCATCTAATTATCGTTAGCAAAATATCTTTGTAACGGGCATGCGGCCTGGAGGCTGGCCCCCGCCGCACCGAACACCAGGCCGACCGTGAACGCACTGCCACCCGCTCCGACCACCGGCCCAACCGCCACGTGGCCCCTACAAACTCCTTCGGATTACGCCAGCCGCTCCGCTCGTGCTCATAAGAAACGCTTGAAAGGTGGAACACCTCTGCCGCCCCGCTTCCGACGCGCGGGCCTGGCGGCCTTGTGCTTCGGGTCGGGTTGCCACCGGATGAACATGGTCACCAACAGCGAGAGTGACCTACCCGAGTCGCCATCACGTGTCCCTGGCCTGGCGTAGCCGGTCCAGTGCGTTGTTGACCAGGTGGCCGAGGTTTCCCAGTTCGTACACCATCCGGCGACGTTCGTTGTCTTCCCAAGCCTTGATGGCCGCTTTGAGGTCGCCCGACTGATCGGCAGTGATGATGATCTCTTGGCCGTTGACTCGCTTCGTGGCCGCATCGCCAAGGATGACCCAGCCGTGCACGGTCACGACCCCCGCGCGGCCACGATCAGGTCAACGACCTTTTCCGGCTGTTCTCGCCCGACGGTTTGGAGGTCAGAGCCATCGTGGATGGACACCAGGTAGCAGCCCGAGCGCGGTCCCACGGTCACCGTGACGTCACGCCCGCCCTGAGGGCCGGTTATCGCGAGTTCGGGTGGATGCCGGTTCATCCACGTCCGGGAGTCAGGCCGGTTGGGCCAGTCCGGGGGGTAGAGGTGACCACCGTAGAGCCCGAGACTGATCGTGGTGTGACGGTGGGCACGGATGCCCCGTTCCGTGAGAAGCCGTTGTACAGCGCACAGTGCCTGGTCATGGCTTGCCGCCGTGCGCTCGTCGATGGTCTCTTCGAGCGCGCTGTGAAAATAGGCACGCAGACGACGCGCGGTTTCCTCGTCGCCCGCGTCCCGATGCTGCGGATCGCTCTCGTCCCCGAATGCCATGCAGAGGACCGTAAGCGCAGCTCACAGGAGTAAGGGGCCCAGAATGGGCCCCTCCTACATGGGTACCCCCACGGACTCGGCGAGCGCCATCGCGTCGGCCTTGAGGGGGCCGCGCGTGCTGGTGGCCAGCTCGGCGACCAGCGACCGTGCCGAGGGGGTGAAGCGAACCGTCTCGGGTGAGGAGTCGCACGCCCGGTTCATGAAGTGCAGCGCACCGGCTTTGTCGTCACGCTGGTCGTACGCGCGGGCGAACTCCACGAGCACCCGCGCGCGGCGCTCGACCGAGGGCACCTGATTGAGGTCGATGGACTCGGCACGCTGGAGAGCGACGCCGGGTGTACGGAGATCGACCCCGACGGAGACGGCGTGAATGTCGGTGTTGCCCTGGCTGAAGACCGTCCAGGCGTGGGTGTAGCCCTTGGGGAGCTGCCCGGCTACCGCGTTGGCCTCGTCCCAGTGACGCCAGGCGTCCCCGTCCCTGCCCTCCCTGGCGTGCGTGATCGCAGCGTGCAGGTTGAGTGCCCCGTACATGCCCCGCATGTCGTTGGAACCGTCCTCCAGACGAGGCCGCAGCACGTCAACCGCTTCGTTCACCGCCCTGAGCGCCTCGTCGGCGTAACCGGTCTCGCGCAGGCCGTTGGCGTAGGACCAGGCCGCGCCGGCGAGCGACAGCGGGTCGTCGGCGTCCTGGGATGCCTGCCGAGCCCGATCGGCAATAGTCCAGTACAGCTCCGGCTCGCACCCGTAGGCCATCGCCTGCTGGGTCAGCCGGTAGATGTCGGCCAGCACCGCAGAGGCTTGACGACGCTCCGGACCGTCCAGAGATCGAGTGAGCCGATGCCCGTCGGTGAGCAGGCCGGGCAGCAGCGCGCCGACCTCCGTGCGCTGGAAGCGCGAGGCGTGCCACAGCCGCCAGGCTTCCGTGACGCGTCCTTTGAGCACACCGACGGACGGAAGGTCCTCGTCGGTTTCGGAGGCCCACAGCCGCCCACGAACAGCGTCGCGGACCTCGGTCACGAAGGGGACCGTCATCCGGCCGACGTTGTTGATTGGCACGGGCGAACCACCACCGGTCAGCAAGGAAAGATCATTGATACCGAGCGCGGCCGCCACGCGGGAGAGCAGCTCGTAGCTTCTCAGCTCCCGCTCGCCACGTTCGATCTTCTTCAACCAGGACGGCCCGCGTCCCACGAGCCCGGCGAGAACCGGCCGGGACATGCCCCGCCGTTCACGAAGAAGCTGGATGCGCTCGCCAGCGGTCAGGTCAGAGGGAATGTTCTCGGACACAGCCACCACCAGACGTAGAAGGCCAGCTCTCTTTTCAGAGTACGCCTCTCGTCTGAAGCGACGACAGATCAACCGGATCGTTCACACGCGACTGCGCGGGCGGTGGCCCGGCGGGTGGGAGGGGCCTGAAGGTGGGTGGGGCGAATCGGCCGGGGGTGGCGGTCGTAGGGTGGGGCCAAGGTCTTGCAGATCCGGAGGTTTGACATGGAGTACGTGCGCCTGGGGTCCACCGGTATGAAGGTGTCGAGGGTCTGCCTGGGCATGATGAGCTATGGCGATCCCGCCAAATGGGGTGAGTGGGTGCTCGACGAGGCCGCCGCCGAGCCGATCGTGCGGCGGGCCGCCGACGCGGGCGTGACGTTCTTCGACACCGCCGACGTCTACTCCTACGGCACCAGCGAGGAGGTCACCGGCCGCCTGCTCACCAAGATCTTCCCCAGCAGGAACGACTACGTACTGGCCACCAAGGTCTTCATGCCGATGGGCAAGGGCGTCAACGACGGCGGCCTGTCACGCAAGCACATCCATTCCGCGATCGACGCCTCGCTGCGCCGTCTGGGCACCGACCACGTGGACCTCTACCAGATCCACCGCTGGGACCCCGACACCCCGATCGAGGAGACCATGCAGGCCCTGCACGACGTCGTACAGTCGGGCAAGGCCCGCTACATCGGCGCCTCCAGCATGTACGCCTGGCAGTTCGCCAAAGCCCAGCACGTCGCCGAGACCCACGGCTGGACGAAGTTCGTGTCGATGCAGAATCACTACAACCTTCTCTACCGAGAGGAGGAGCGGGAGATGAACCCGCTCTGCCTCGACCAGGGTGTCGGCCTGATCCCGTGGAGCCCGCTGGCGCGCGGTCTGCTGGCCCGTGCCGGGTCCGACGAGAAGACCACCCGGGCGGGCAGCGATCCCCGCATCGACTCCCTCTACGACGACGCCGACAACGACCGTCTGATCCTGGAGCGGGTCGCCCAGGTGGCCAGGGAGCGCGAGGTCGCCCCCGCGCGGGTGGCGCTGTCCTGGCTGCTGCACCAGCCCGGCCTGTCGGCGCCGATCGTGGGCGCGACCAAGGACGGGCACGTGGACGACGCGGTCGCCGCGGTGGACCTGTCCCTCACCGAGAAGGAGCTCGCCTTCCTCGCCGAGCCGTACCGCCCCCGGGCCTTCAAGCTCTGAAGGCTCTGACCTCTCCGGAGGTCAGGTGCCCGAGGCGGCGATCACCTCGGAGACCAGGCGCGGGGAGGTGACCAGGCGGCTGTACTCGGGCCTGCGCAGCTCCCCGCCCATGAACGGGTGGGGGTTGCGGTGGACGGCGGGGCTGGGCGCGTCGACCAGGGCGGCGAAGTGGATCTCGGAGGCTCCGGTCGCCTCGACCACGCGGTGCACGTTGCGGGGCGTGATGCCTCCGCCGGGCATCACGATCAGGTCGTCGCCCGCCCGCTCGACCAGGGAGGCGATGAGCGGCGCGCCCTCCAGGGCGGTGACGTCCTGGCCGGAGGTGAGGACCCGGTCGACGCCCAGGGAGACGAGGGTGTCCAGGGCGGCGAACGGGTCGGCGGTCATGTCGAAGGCCCGGTGGAAGGTGACCGAGAGGCCACCGGCCGCGCCGATGAGGCGCTTGGCCACCTCGACGTCCACCTCGCCCGACGGCGTCAGCACCCCGATCACCACGCCCTGCGCGCCCGCGTCCCTGATCGTGGCCACGTCGAGCTCCATGGCCGCGACCTCGTACTCGTCGTAGATGAAGTCGCCGCCCCTGGGGCGGATGATCGCGTGGACCCGGATCTCCGAGACCGCCGCGAGGGTCGCCTCGACGGCGCCGAGGGTCGGGGTCAGGCCTCCGTCGAACAGGGCGGAGCACAGCTCGACGCGGTGCGCCCCGGCCTGCTCGGCCGCGAGCGCGCCCGCGGTGCTGTCAATGCAGATCTCATAGCTAAGACTCATTTTTCCTCCAAAGCGTGTATTTCACCGACGGGTACGCCCCCGCCCAGCACCGGGACGCTCGCGAAGGCCGCCGCCGGTGTGACGTCCCCTCCGGCCGCCCTGAGCGCGGCGAGCGCGATCGCGCTCGTGGCCCGCGGGCTCCCGTCGATGACCTTGACGGCCGCCGCGTGCCCGGTGGCGAGCGCGACGACGAGGACCCCCTCGGCCCCGCCCTTGGCCACCGCCCCCGGCAGCGCCCGCATCAGCGAGGTGTTCACGTGCCCGGTCCCGCCGACGTACTCGGGATGCTCGCGCATCGCGTCGGCGACCGCCCGCCGCGGGGTTCCCGGCTCGGCGACGACCAGGGCCCGTACGGCCCGCGCCAGCCCGGCCAGCGAGAGCCCGAACAGCGGGGCGCCGCATCCGTCGACGGCGACGTGGGCCGCCTTCTCCCCCGACAGCTCCTCGGTCACGGCGCGCACCCGCAGTTGCAGGGGGTGGCCCGCGTCCAGGTAGGAGGCGGTCTCCCAGCCGGAGGCGGCGGACGCGGCGAGCATCGCGGCGTGCTTGCCCGAGCAGTTCATCCGCTCGCGCGAGGCCGTCAGGCCCGCCCGGATCAACATGTGCCGGGTGGCCTCGTCCTCCGGCCAGTCCGCGGGGCAGCCGAGGTCCTCGAAGCCGAGCCCGGCCCCCGCGAGGATGTCGGCGACCAGCCGCACGTGGAAGTCCTGGCCGGTGTGGCTGCCCGCGGCGATCGCCAGGCCGGGACCGCGCAGGTCCGCCCCGGACAGCAGGCAGGCCAGCGCCTGGAACGGCTTGGCCGAGGAGCGTGGCAGCACCGGCGCGTCGACCGCTCCCCTGGCGACGGCCACGGTGCCGTCGGGCGCCAGGGCGACGGCGCTGCCGAAGTGCACGCTCTCCACGAATCCGGAGCGCACCACCTCCGCGAGCGGGACGAGTTCAGGCACGGGCGAGTCTCCTTCTGAGCCGGCGGGACCCCGGGGTGTCGCGGGCGTCGAGGGTACGGGCGAGTTTGGACAGCGACGCGTTGACCACCAGGTAGATCAGCGCGACGATGATGTAGGTCTGGATGAGCAGGCCGTTGAAGGTCGCCAGGACCTTGCCGCTGTAGAGCAGTTCCGCGTAGCTGACCACGAAGCCCAGCGAGGTGTCCTTCAGCAGGCCGACCGACTGGCTCACGATCGAGGGCAGCACCCGCCGGGCCGCCTGCGGCAGCACGATCAGGCGCATGGTCTGGCCCTGGGTGAGCCCGACCGCGAGACCGGCCTCGCCCTGGCCGCGTTCCACCGACAGGACTCCGGCGCGGAAGATCTCCGCGAACGCCGCGGCGTTCGAGATGGCCAGCGGCACCACGAGTTTCCAGAACAGCGGCAGGTCGAGCCCGTAGCGGGGCAGCGCGAACAGCACGACATAGACCAGCAGCAGCGCCGGGACGGTCCGCACGACCTCCACGTACGTGGCGGCGGGCACGCGGATCCACCTGTGCCGCGAGAGCCGTCCGAGGGCCAGGGCGAGCCCGGCCGCCATCGCGAGCGCGGCCGAGACGACGGCGGCGAGCGCGGTGGCCCACAGCCCGTTCAGCAGGTAGCGCCACATCGGCCAGGTCGCGTACGGCGACCAGCGGTCGGCGTCGAGCTGGCCGTTGGCGGCGAACTGACGGACCGCGAGCGCCAGCAGGACGAGGATCGCGACCGCCCCCACCGCGGTCGCGATCCTTATCCTGCGCCGGGCCCGCGGGCCCGGCTGGTCGAACAGGAGGTTGCTCACCGGATCACCGCCGTTCCAACCGGAAACGGAACCGGGATACCGGCCGTTCCAACCGGAACCGGTCCCGGGATACCGGCTATTCCGTACGGAACCGGTTCCGGGACACCGGCCGTTCCACACGGTCCCGGGATACCGCCCATTCCGTACGGAACCCGTCCCAGGGCACCCCTGTCGCGAGGAAGGTCACTCACCGGATCACCACCAGCCGTCGTTCGAGCCGCCCGGTGACGAAACCGGCGCAGGCGGCGATCAGCGCGTACGCCAGGCCCGCCCCGACGAAGATCGGGATGGGTTGCGCCTCGGTGAGGTTCACCCGGTTGGCCGCGGCGGTCAGGTCGACCACGCCGACCGCGGCGGCGAGCGAGGTGTTCATCGTCAGCGCGATGAAGATGTTGCCGACCGGCTGGATCACCGTGCGCAGCGCCTGCGGCAGGACCACGTGGCGCAGGGACTGGCCGAAGGTCAGCCCGAGCGCGCGGGCCGCCTCGCCCTGCCCCGCGGAGACCGCGTTGACGCCGGAGCGCAGGGCCTCGGCGATGTAGGCGGCCTCGTAGAGCGCGATGACGATCATGGCCGTCACCAGCAGGTCGGCCTTGAGCCCGATCTCGGGCAGGCCGAAGACGGCGAGCACCAGCAGTACCAGCAGCGGCAGGTTCTGGAAGGTCTCCACGTAGGCCGTGCCGATCCCGCGCAGGACGCCGACCGGGCTGACCCGCATGGCCGTGATCACAAGCCCCACCACCGCGGCGCCGGCGAAGGACGCCGCGGTCAGCTGGAGGGTGACGACCAGTCCCTGCCACAGCTCGGGCAGGTGATCCAGGAGGGCGGACATCAGGACCCCGGCACCGAGCCGATCTGCGGCGGGGTGGGAGCCTCGCCCTGGACGACCGTGCCGAGGGAGTTCTTCCAGGTCTTCTGCCAGAGGCCGTCGGCCTGGATCTTCTTCAGCCAGTCGTTGACGAACTTCTTGAACTGGTCGTCACCGTGCTTGAGGCCGATGCCGTACGGGTCCTCGGTGAACGGGCTGCCGACGACCTGGACCGAGGTGTCCTTCTGGGCGTTGGCGACCAGGAGCGTCTCGTCCTGGACGTAGGCGTCGCCGCGTTCCTGCTTGAGGGCCTGCATGCACTCGGGGTCGCTGCCGAACGTCACGATCTTGGCCTGCGGGGCGAGCTTCTTGATCGCCGGGATGGCCGGGGTGTTGGCTCCGGCGATGACGGTCTTGCCGTTCAGGTCCTCGGGCTTGGCGATGCCCGTGGTGCCCTTCCTGACCGCGAGGCTCAGCCCGGAGGAGTAGTACGGACCGGCGAAGGCGACCTGCTCGGCCCGCTCCGGGGTGATCGTGTAGGTCTGGAAGACGACGTCCACGGTGCCGTTGGAGAGCAGCGCCTCGCGGGTCTCCGAGGCCGAGTTGACGATCTTCACCTTGGGCTCGCCGATGATGTACTTGGCGAGCGCCTTGCCCATGTCCGCGTCGAACCCCTCGACCTCGCCGGTCGCCGGGTTCTGCTGCGACAGCAGCGGCGCGTCGAGCGACCCGCCGACGATCAGCTCGCCGCGCTGCTTGATCTTCTCCATCGTGGAGCCGGGCAGGATGTCCGCGGCGGCCGCGACCGGCGCCGAGGCGATCAGGTCGCTCCCCTTGTTGGCCTCACCCGGTACGGCCGGGCTCGCCGAGTCCGTACCGGCACAGGCCGAGAGGCCGAGCATGGACACAGCGGCGACAGCGGCCAGCCGCTTCATGGACACCATCGGGCCCACCATCTTTCTGGAACTTCTGGATCGTTTTCGATCAATGAGTGAGAACTTTGGCCAGGAAGTCCCTGGCACGGTCGGTCTGGGGAGCCTCGAAGAAGGCGCGGGGCTCGCCCGTCTCGACGATCTGGCCGGCGTCCATGAAGACCACGCGGTCGGCGGCCCTGCGGGCGAAGCCCATCTCGTGGGTGACGACGACCATGGTCATGCCGTCGGCGGCGAGCCCGACCATCACGTCCAGCACCTCGCCGACCATTTCCGGGTCGAGTGCCGAGGTGGGCTCGTCGAAGAGCATCACCTTGGGCCGCATGGCCAGCGCGCGGGCGATGGCGGCCCGCTGCTGCTGCCCGCCGGACAGCTGGGCGGGCAGCTTTCCCGCCTGCTCGCCGATGCCGACGCGCTCCAGCAGTCTCCGCGCCGACGCCTCGGCCTCGGCGCGGCCGTCGCCCAGGACCTTCATCGGCGCGAGCACGATGTTCTCCAGCACGGTCTTGTGCTGGAACAGGTTGAACGACTGGAACACCATGCCGACGTCGGCCCGGAACCGGGCCAGTTCCCTGCCCTCCACGGGGGCGGGAACGCCGTCGACGAGGATGTCCCCGGATCCGGCGGTCTCCAGCCTGTTGAGGCAGCGGCACAGCGTGGACTTGCCGGACCCCGAGGGGCCGACCACCACGACGACCTCGCCCCGCGCCACATCAAGGTCGATGTCGCGCAGTACGTGATGATCGCCGAACCACTTGTTCAGCCCTTTGACCTGAATCATTGCCATCTTCCTTCGAAATCGAAGATAAAGCGGAACGTAATGGATGATTCTCATGGAAGTCAACACGTTGCCGTAGTAAGTACAGACGTGGTATTCCTCTAGTTCATGTCAGGCAAAGAGCGGCTGCCGGTACGGGGAGCGCAGGGCGATCTGCTGCGTCTCGTCGCCACCGGCCACGCCGAGTCGCGCGCGCAGCTGGCCCGCATCTCCGGCCTGGCGGCGTCGAGCGTCTCCCTGCGCGTCGAGGAGCTGATCGACACCGGGCTCCTCGTCGAGGAGGGCTCGGGCACCTCCAGCGGCGGGCGGCGGCCCCGGCGGCTGCGGGTCAGCCCGACCGCCGGTCTGCTCGCGGTGGCCGACCTCGGGGCGCACCACGCCCGTCTCGGCCTGCTCGACCTCAGCGGCGTCCCCCTCGTCGTCGAGGAGCGCGCCTGCGACATAGCGCTCGGCCCCGAGACGACCCTCGACTGGATGGCCGCCTCGTTCGACGAGCTGCTGCTGGCCCACGGCCCGCCCGGCGTCCCGCTGCGCGGCGTCGGCACCGGCATCCCCGGCCCCGTCGACCCCGCCAGCGGCCGGGTGGTGTCCCCCTCGCGCATGCCCGGCTGGAACAACTTCCCCGTCGCCGAGCATCTCGGCGCGCGCTACGACCTGCCGGTGCTCGTCGAGAACGACGCCAACCTCCTGGCCGTCGGCGAGGCCCGCTCGTGGCCGGGGCTCGACAACCTCATGGTGCTCAAGGCGGGCAGCGGCATAGGGTGCGGCGTGATCGTCGACGGCCGCCTGCACCGGGGCAGGGGCGCGGCGGGCGACATCAGCCACGTCCGGGTCAGGACCGACTCCTCCACCATGTGCTCGTGCGGCCACCCCGACTGCCTGGAGGCCTACGCGAGCGGCGCCGCGCTCATGGACGCCCTGGCCGGGCTCGGCATCGAGACGCGGCGCCCCGCCGACGTCGTCGCCCTGGTCGAGGACGGCGTGCCCGAGGCCACCGCCCTGGTCAGGAACGCGGGCCGCCTCATCGGCGAGGTGCTCACCGTCCTGGTCAACTTCCTCAACCCCGACGCCATCGTCGTCGGCGGCAGCCTCTCCACCGCCGAGCCGCTGATCTCCTCCATCCGCGCCGCCGTCTACGAGCGCTGCCTGCCCCTGGCCACCCGCGACCTGGAGATCGCCGTCACCCGGGGCGGCCCCGACGCCGCCCTCCTCGGCGCGGGCTCCCTCCTGCTGGACGCCGTCCTCGGCTGAGGACGGCGAGGGTACGAACCACGGCTTTTGTCATGATCTACCGCTTGTGACGCTGTATCTCCCTAGATGTGTGCATATGAGGAATAGGTACTCGTTCCAACCGTGGATTGATCGACGGAGGATCCGATGGTACGAAAGATGATCATCTCGCTGGCCGTCGCCGTGGCCGTGACGGGCGGCACGGCCGGCGCTGCCGTCGCGCCCACCCCGCGGACCGTGAGCCAGCAGGACAAGGACTTCCTCGTCCAGGCGCACCAGGCCAACCTGGCCGAGATCGAGGGGGGCAAGGCCGCCGAGGCGAAGACCTCCAGCACGGCGGGCCGGGAGAGCGCCGAGACCGTCCGCGACCTGGGAGAGAGGTTCGTCATCGACCACACCCAGCTGGACGAGGCCGTACGGAAGGTGGCCGACCGGCTCGGTGTCACGCTCCCCGACCAGCCCACCGCCGCGCAGCGCGAGCAGCTCGCCAAGCTGGAGACACTGAGCGGCGCGGAGTTCGACAAGGCCTGGATCAGCGAGGAGATCGAGGGCCACCGCGAGACCCTCGACGCCATCGAGAAGGAGATCGAGAGCGGCTCCTCCCCCGAGGTGAAGAAGCTCGCCACCGACGCCAAGCCCGTCGTACGGGAGCACATCGACCTGCTCCTGCACGCCAACGAGACCAGCACCCCCACCCCTTCGGAGAGCTGATCCGGAGAGCTGGGACCACCCCTTCGGAGAGTCGAGACGGCCCGGCCGGGACGGGCGCGGGGGCGTGAACCCGCAGGCGGGGCGGGCGAGTACCCTCGTTTCATGGACCGGTCACACCTTGCCAATCTCGCGCACCTGCGCCGGGCGCGAGATCTGATCGACCGGGAGTACGCGCGCCCGCTCGACGTGCCGACGATGGCCCGCCACGCGCTGATGTCGCCGGGCCACTTCTCCCGGGCGTTCCGGGCGGCCTACGGCGAGACGCCGTACAACTACCTCATGACCCGGCGGGTCGAGCGGGCGATGGCGCTGCTGCGCGGGGGCATGAGCGTGACCGACGCGTGCATGGCGGTCGGCTGTACGTCCCTCGGGTCGTTCAGCTCGCGGTTCACCGAGCTCGTGGGCATGCCGCCGAGCGCGTACCGCGCCAGGGAGCACCGCGCCGTGCTGGCGATGCCCGCGTGCGTGGCCAAGCTGCGTACGCGGCCGACCAGGGACCAACAGGTCAGGATCGAAGAAGTGGACCGCGACACCGTCGTCTAGCGTGGTTCACATGACCATTTCACTCCAGTACTGCCACGTCACCGTCAACGACCTGGACGACTCGCTCGCCTTCTACCGCGACGGGCTCGGCCTTGAGGTGCGCAACGACGTCGCCTCCGACGGGTTCCGCTGGGTCACCCTCGGCAGCCCGGCCCAGACGGGCCTTGAGATCGTGCTCTCCGAGCCGCACGCCGGCCGCTCCCGGTCCGACGGCGACGCCCTCCAGGAGCTGCTGACCAAGGGGGTCCTGCCGATGACCGTGTTCAGCAGCGACGACGTCGACGCGGCCTTCGAGAGGGCGCGGGCCACCGGCGCCGAGGTGCTGCAGGAGCTCATCGACCAGCCCTGGGGCCCGCGCGACTGCGCGTTCCGCGACCCCTCGGGCAACATGGTGCGCATCTCGCAGGCCCCCAAGGCGTGATCCCCGCGCGCCGGGGCCGTTGATCAAGGATCCAGCGGATCGACGACGTGCTGTTCACGGCAGGGTCTGTGCTAGACAGGGAGCCAATCAAAGGGAGCTCCCATGGATCAGCTCAGCCTCGGCGTCGTCTCACGATCACGCAAGGAGAACGAGCACCGGCTGGCGATCCACCCGCTGCACCTGGAGCGGATCGACCCCGACCTCCGGGGGCGCGTCTACCTCGAACGCGGCTACGGCGAGCACTTCGGCGTCTCCGACAAGCAGCTGACGCCGTACGTCGCCGGGCTGCTCCCCCGGGAGCGACTCGTCGCCGAGTGCGACGTCATCCTGCTTCCCAAGCCGCTGGCCGAGGATCTCGAAGGGCTGCGTGACGGGCAGGTCGTCTGGGGCTGGCCGCACTGCGTGCAGGACGAGCGGATCACGCAGCTCGCGATCGACCGGCGGCTGACGTTGATCGCCTTCGAGGCGATGAACCACTGGACCAGCGAGGGCGCGTTCAACCTGCACGTCTTTCACAAGAACAACGAGCTGGCGGGCTACTGCTCGGTCCTGCACGCCCTGGAGCTGATCGGGACGACGGGCGTCTACGGCCGGAGGCTGCGGGCGGTCGTGATCAGCTTCGGGGCGACGGGGCGCGGCGCGGTGACGGCGCTCAACGCGCACGGGGTGAACGACATCGACCTCCTCACCTTCCGTGACGTCACCGCGGTCGCCTCGCCGATCCACTCGGCGCGCATCGTGCGTTTCGAGCACGAGGCCGACGACCCCAACCGCAGCTACGCGCTCACCGAGAACGGGCGGATACCGCTGGCGGCCTTCATCGCCGACCACGACATCGTCGTCAACTGCGTGCTGCAGGACACCGACGCCCCGCTGATGTTCGCCAACGAGGAGGACCTGGCCGCCTTCGCGCCCGGCACCCTCGTCGTCGACGTGTCCTGCGACGAGGGGATGGGCTTCAGCTGGGCGCGGCCCACGTCCTTCACGGACCCGATGTTCGAGGTGGGCGACAACGTCCGCTACTACGGCGTCGACCACAGCCCGTCGTACCTGTGGGACTCGGCCACCTGGGAGATCAGCGAGGCCCTGCTGCCCCACCTGCGGACGGTGCTCGACGGCCGGGCGGCGTGGGACGCGGACGACACCGTCCGGCGGGCCATCGAGATCCGTGACGGCGTCGTCCAGAACCCCGCGATCCTGTCCTTCCAGCACCGCTCCCCCGAGTACCCGTACGCGCGCCGCTGACCGGCCCGGGCACGCGCCAACGGGCGGGTCAGCCGTCCCCGGGCGGGGCGGTGGAGCCGCGTACCACCAGTTCGGTGGCGAGTTCGACGTGGTGGGAGTCGACGCGCTCGCCCGCCGCCAGGCGCAGGGCCGTGCGCACGGCGACGCCGCCCATCTCGCGCAGCGGCTGCCGTACGGTGGTCAGCGGGGGTGAGGCCATCCGGGCGACCTGGGTGTCGTCGAAGCCGACGATGCTGAGGTCCTCGGGCACGCGTACCCCCCGCGCCCTGGCCGCCTCCAGCACGCCGAGCGCGATGTCGTCGCAGCCGGTGAAGACGGCCGTGGGGGGCTCGGGGAGGTCGAACAGGGCCGCGCCGCCCGTCACGCCCTCCTGGTAGTGGAAGTGCCCCGCCCGGACGTGACTCGGGGGGATCGGGGCGCCCGCGGCCTCCATGGCGGCGCGGTAGCCGTGCAGCCTGGCCTGGTTGCAGGCGGCGGTGGCCGGGCCGCCGAGATAGGCGATGCGCCGGTGCCCGAGCGCGAGCAGGTGCTGGGTCGCGGCCAGGCCCCCGGCGAAGTTGGTCGAGCCGACGCTGGTGACCCCCCTGGTCTGCGGCAGGTTCAGCGGGTCGATCACGACCAGCGGCAGCCCCGCGCGCGACAGGGCGGTGAGCTGCCCGGCGGTCAGCTCGCTGGTGATGGCGATCACGGCCCGCCGCCCGGCCGTGGCCAGGCCGCGCGCCCAGGCTCCGGCGGCGCGGTCGGCGTTCGTCCGGATGCTCACCACGATCGCCGCGCCGGTCTCGGCCCCGGCGCGCACCGCGCCCTGGACGATCTCGGTGGAGTACGGGTTGAGATCGGCGTCGAGCTCCACCTCGATCGTCGCCGGTACGGTGGCGTCGCCCCGGTCTCCCCGGCGGCGCTGCGACAGCGCGACGTAGTCGTGCTGCTCCAGCAGCGACTCCACCAGGGAGCGGGTCACCGGGGAGACGTCTCCCCGGCCGTTGAGCACCTTCGACACGGTCGCGACCGACACGCCCGCCGAGGCCGCGACCGTGGCCAGCGTGGCCCGTCTAGGACTGGCCGGCATGTGTGCCTCCCTGCTGCGCGGCGGAAGAGCCCGGGATCGGTTCCACGTCCACCCGGGTGACCAGGCGGCGGTCCTGGCCGACGTGGCGCGGCGGGCCGGTCAATCGTACGCGGCCCCGGCAGGGCAGGGCGGAGGCCGACGCGCCCACGAACACCTCAAGATCACCGGGTTCGACGACGCGCCGCAGGTCGCGCCCGGTGAACGCGGTCCGGTCGGCGGGCACGGTGAAGGTCGCCAGGGCGCTCGCGCCGGGCTCCAGCCGGACCCTGGCGAACCCGGTGAGCTGCCGCAGCGGCCGGGTGACCTGGGCGACCACGTCGTGCAGGAAGAGCTGGACGACCTCCTCCCCGGCCCGGTCCCCGGTGTTGCGCACGCGTACCGACACGGTGAACTCGCCGTCGGTGGGCACCTCGGCGTCGCCGATCCGCAAGGAGTCGATCGCGAAGGTGGTGTAGGAGGTGCCGTGCCCGAACGGGAACAGCGGGGTCGGGTCGAGGTTGCTGATGCCGTGGCTGTTGGAGCCCAGCGGCGGCTGCAGGTAGGTGCCCGGCTGCCCGCCGGGGCCGCGCGGGATCTGCACCGGCAGCTTCCCGCTGGGCTGCACCCGGCCGGACAGGACCCCGGCGACGGCCGCCCCGCCCTCCTCGCCGGGCATGAACGCCTGGACGAGCGCGGCGGCCGTCGCGGACACGCGTCCCAATGCGTACGGGCGGCCCGAGACGACGACCACGACGACCGGTGTGCCGGTGGCGGCCAGCTCGGTGAGCAGGTCCTCCTGTACGCCGGGCAGCCGCAGGTCCTCGGCGTCGCAGCCCTCGCCCGACGTCCCGAGCCCGAACATTCCCGCCAGGTCGCCGACGACGGCCACGCACACGTCGGACTCGCGGGCCGCCCGCAGCGCGGCGGCGAAGCCGGAGCGGTCGTCGCCGCGTACGTCGCAGCCCGGTTCGTGGACCAGTTCGGCGCCGGGCAGCTCGGCCCGCAGCGCCTCCAGCAGGCTGGGCGCGGCCACGCCGAGCCCGAGGCCCGGGTGCCGGGGCAGCACGTGGTTGGGGAAGGCGTAGCAGCCCATGAACGTGCGCGGGTCGTCGGCGGCGGGGCCGACCACGGCCACCCGGCGCGGTTCTGGGCGTCCCTCGCCGAGCAGCGGCAGCGCGGTGCCCGCGTCGAGCAGCACGATCGAGCGTTCGGCCAGCTCCCTGGCGAGTGCCCGGTTGGCGGGTGAGTCGAAGTCCACGGCCGACGCCCCGGCCACCGAGCTCTCCGGCGTCCAGTCCGGGTCCAGCAGCCCGAGCTGCACCTTCTGCGTGAGCAGGCGCCGGGCGGCCCGGTCGACCAGGGACTCCGGCACCTCGCCGCGCCGTACCCGCTCGGCGAGGTGCTGGCCGAAGCCGAGCGTGTCGGGCAGCTCGACGTCGACGCCCGCGGTCAGCGCCTGCACCCCGGCCTCGCCGGTGTCCGCGGCGACCTGGTGGGTCGTCGCGAGGAACGGGATCGCCCAGTAGTCGGACACCACCGTGCCGGTAAACCCCCACTCCTCGCGCAGCAGGTCGGTCAGCAGCCACGCGTCGGCCGCGGCGGGGACGCCGTCCACGTCGGAGTAGGAGTTCATCACCGAGCGCGCGCCGCCCTCGACGATGGCGGTCTCGAACGTCGGCAGGATCATGTCCATCAGCTCGCGCCGGCCCATCGGCACCGGGCCGTGGTTGCGGGCCGCCCGGGAGGCGGAGTATCCGGCGAAGTGCTTGAGCGTGGCGATGATCCCGGCGCCCTCCAGGCCGCGCACGTAGGCCGCGCCGAGCGTCGCGACGAGGTACGGGTCCTCGCCCATGGTCTCCTCGACCCGGCCCCAGCGGTAGTCGCGCACCACGTCCAGCACCGGTGACAGCCCCTGGTGGACGCCCACGGCGCGCATGTCCCGCCCGATGGCGGCGGCCATCCGCTCGACCAGGTCCGGGTCGAACGTCGCGCCCCAGGCGATGGCCGCCGGGTAGACGGTCGCGCCGTAGGTGGTGAAACCGGTGAGGCACTCCTCGTGGACCAGTGCCGGGATGCCGAGCCGGGAGTGCTTCACCACCTCGGACTGCAGCCGCACCACCTCCGCGGCGCCCTCCGCCGCGCTCACCGGGGCGCTGCCGAACACCCGTGTCAGGTGGCCGAGGCCGTGGCGGATCGCCTCCTCGAAGGGCACCCGCCCCGAGGCGGCGAAGACGTCCTGCATCGGGGCCACGTTCGCCGTGCCCTCGGTCTCCTTCGCGGGCTCCTTCTCGGGCTCCCCCTCCTGGTCGGCGCCCATGTCGTTGCCGAGCCACCGGCTGCCGAGCTGGCCGATTCTCTCCTCCAGGGTCATCTCCTCAAGGAGGGCCTCGACCCGGTCGGCCACGGGGAGTGCCGGGTCCTGCCACGGGCGGAGGATCCGGCCCGCCGCTGAGGTCCCTTCTAGCGCCGTCATCTGCTCTCCTCAGGAAAAAACCCGTTCCGGCAATCGTCCGAAACTTTTCGGCGTGTTGCGGAAGTGCTATCCGAATCCTGGCATACCCAAGGTGACCAGGAAAAGTCCAGATGAAAGTGCCTTACATACCTCGCATATCACGCTCGTCCCGGCGGGGAGCACCCCCTTGACAGGCTAGTAGCTGAAATCTAAATTGACGTGCCACGCGGTCTATTTCGGAAATGTTTCGACATGCCGGGCTCACGGGGCGGACGCCTGGCAGCGGAGGTGCCGATCCACGACCGACGGCCACCGCCACTGATGTTTCACATGGAGCCTCGCCCGGTCCGGGCATTCGACATACGGAGATCAGCGTGGAGTCAACGACACCATCTCGCCGCACCTTCCTCGCCCTTTCCATGGGCATTCCGCTGGGGGCCGCGCTGTCGGCCTGTGGCACGTCCGGTCCCGTCCCGGCGGGCACGACCGGCGGAAACACCGCGAACGCCAAGAACGCGGCCAGCTACTGGTTCCTGTCGGTCCAGCCGCAGGAGGGCGTACGCACCAGGGCGGTGGAGCGGTTCAACCAGGCCAACCCCAACGGGCAGATCACCTTCACGGCCCTGCAGAACGACGCGTACAAGACGAAGATCAAGACGGCGATCGGGGCGGGGCAGGCGCCCACCATCATCTGGGGCTGGGGCGGCGGGACCCTGCGCACGTACGTGCAGGCCGGTCAGGTGGAGGACCTCACCTCCTGGTTCGGGGAGAACCCCGCCGTGAAGGACCGGCTGTTCGCCTCCTCCTTCGGCGCGGCCACGATCGACGGCAAGATCTACGCGATGCCCGCCGAGACCATGCAGCCCATCGTCCTGTACTACAACAAGAAGATCTTCGAGCAGGTCGGCGTGGAGCCCCCCGAGTCGTGGGGCGACATCATGGCCCTGGTCCCCAAGTTCAACGCCGCGGGCGTCGCGCCGTTCTCCCTGGGCGGCCAGTCCCGCTGGACGAACATGATGTGGCTGGAGTTCCTCTTCGACCGCATCGGCGGCCCCGAGGTGTTCCAGGCGGTGTTCGACGCCAAGAAGGACGCCTGGTCCCACCCCGCCGCCCTCGACGCCCTGACCAAGCTGCAGGACCTCGTCAAGGCGGACGGGTTCATCAAGGGCTTCTCCTCGATCACCGCCGACTCCAACGCCGACCAGGCCCTGCTGTACACCGGCAAGGCCGCGATGATGCTGCACGGCGGCTGGACGTACGGCAGCATGTCGACCGACGGCGGCGACTTCGTCTCCGGCGGCCACCTCGGCTACATGAACTTCCCGCCGGTCGAGGGCGGCAAGGGCGACCCCAGCAACACCGTCGGCAACCCCGGCCAGTACCTCTCGATCTCCTCCAAGGCGACCCCCGAGCAGAAGGAGATCGCGAAGAAGTTCTTCGCGACCGCCGTGCTCAACGACGAGGACGTCAAGGAGTGGGCCGGTACGGGCGCGGTGCCGATCGTCAACGGCGCCGACAGCGCGTTCGCCACCGCCAAGGACGCGGACTTCCTGAACTTCGTCTACGGCATCGCCAGCAACGCCAAGTCCTTCGCCCAGTCCTGGGACCAGGCGCTCAGCCCCACCGCGGCCGAGGTGTTGCTGGACAACATCGCCAAGCTGTTCCAGCTGTCGATCACGCCGCAGCAGTTCGCCTCCAACATGAACGCGGTCATCGGCAGTTGAGCGCGCTCGCCACCCCCGCGCGGAAAGGGACGCCGCCGGCCGCCGCGCGAGGGACCCGGGGCGGCGTCCTGCCGTGGCTGGCCGTACCGGCCCTGGTGATCTTCGTCGCCTTCGGGGTGATCCCGCTGGTCGGGGTCCTGTTCCTCAGCTTCACGACCTGGGACCAGCTCGGCGACATTCAGATGTCCGGGTTCACGAGCTGGCGGGCCGTGCTCGGCGACCCCGGCCTCCTGCACGCGCTGTGGGTGACGCTGCTGGTGATGGTCGCCTCCTGGGCGGTGCAGACACCGGCCAGCATCCTGATCGGGGTGTTCCTGGCCGGGCGGCAGCGCTACCGCTCGCTGCTGGCGGTGCTGTACTTCATCCCGCTGCTGCTCAGCTCGGCCGCCATCGCTATCGCCTACAAGGCGCTGCTCGACCCCAACTTCGGGCTCGGCGCCGGACTCGGCGTCGACCTGCTCGTACAGGACTGGCTCGGCGAGCCCGTCCTCGCCTTCAGCGTCGTGATCTTCGTGGTGTCCTGGCAGTTCGTCCCCTTCCACTCGCTGATCTACCAGGGCGGCGTACGGCAGATCCCGCGCTCCATGTACGAGGCCGCCGAGATCGACGGCGCGGGCCGCGTCCGCAGGTTCTTCAGCATCACGCTGCCTCAGCTCAAGTACACGATCATCACGTCCTCCACCCTGATGGTCGTCGGGTCCCTGACCTTCTTCGACCTGATCTTCGTGCTCACCGCGGGCGGCCCCGCCGACGCCACCCGGGTGCTCGCCCTGGACATGTACAAACGCGGGTTCCAGGCCAACCTCATGGGACCGGCCAGCGCCATCGCCGTCATCCTCGTCCTGGTGGGCCTCGCCCTCGCGCTGCTGCTGCGCCGGCTCGGCGGCACCGACGCCAACGCCAGCCAGATGGAAGGGGCCTGAGCATGAGCCTGACCCGGACCACGGGACCCGAGCGGACCGAGACCGTCGGAACGGAGCCGCGCGGGCGACGGCCCCGGGCGGGCGGCGAGCGGCGGACACTCGGCGAGCGCCCCAACTGGCTGGGCGGGGCCGCGGGCTGGCTGTGGCTGGCGGTCGTGATCGTGCCGATCTACTGGATCGTCATCACCAGCTTCAAGGAGCAGAGCGGCTACTACGCCTCCAACCCGCTGGCGCCACCGGCCGAGCCGACCCTCGACAACTACCGGCTGGTCGTCGAGTCCGACTTCCCGCTGTACTTCCTCAACAGCCTCATCGTGACCGTCGGCGCGGTCGTCCCGGCGGTCGCGGTCGCGTTCATGGCGGCGTACGCGATCGTCCGGGGCGGCACCTTCCGCTTCCTGCGCGGGGTGAACGCGCTCTTCCTCATGGGCCTGGCCATCCCGTTGCAGGCGACCATCATCCCGATCTATCTGATCATCATCAAACTGCGCCTCTACGACTCGCTGACGGCGCTGATCCTCCCGTCGATCGCCTTCGCGATCCCGCTGTCGGTGCTGGTCCTGACCAACTTCATCCGCGACGTGCCCAAGGAGCTGTTCGAGTCGATGCGGCTGGACGGCGCGGGCGAGCTGACGACGCTCTGGCGCCTGGCCCTGCCGCTCACCATGCCGGCCGTGGTGACGGTGACGATCTACAACGCGCTGACGATCTGGAACGGGTTCCTGCTGCCGCTGATCCTCACCCAGAGCCCCGACAAGCGCACGCTGCCGCTCGCGCTGTGGACCTTCCAGGGGCAGTACAGCGTGAACGTGCCCGCCGTGCTCGCCTCCGTCGTGCTGACCACGCTGCCCATCCTGCTCCTGTACATGGTCGGCCGCCGCCAGCTGCTCAGCGGCCTGACGGCCGGTTTCGGCAAGTGACCGCCGCGGCGCGGTGACCGGCGTCCGTCTTTTCGGCCACCGCCGTTCCCCCCGGGTACGGGAGCGGCGGCCGGGGGACGGCGGAGCCCCTCCACCCGTGCGGGTGGAGGGGCTCAGGGGAAGGGAATCACGGGGGGAAGTTGCCGTTCTTGGCCACCGGCAGGGCCAGCTGGCTGGCACCGCTGAGGACGGCCTGCTCGATCGGGAGACCGGCGAGGACGGGGTTGATGTGCCGCAGGGTCAGTGAGACCGCGGGCAGCGCCGGGGTGGAGATGTCGAACTTCTCCAGGTCGATCCACCGGATGATCCTGAACACGTCGTCCGGGATGGTGTCACCGGCCTTCTGCACCGGGACGCACAGCTGGCGGGCGTTGAGGACCCGCACGGCGTGCGTGGGGATGATCGGGGTCAGGACGGGGTTGAGCTGGCGCAGGGACAGCTGCTGGTTCAGCGGCTCGTTGGGGGTGATGCCGTAGCACTTGAGGTCGATGTGCCGGACGAGCGACAGCACCTCGGCGGGCGGGGCCACGTTGTTCTTGATGACCGGCACGCACAGCTGCTGCGGGGTGTTCAGCGAGACCTGCGTGCGCGGCAGGCTCTGGAACAGCGGGTTGAGGTGGCTGAGCACCAGACCCGTGGTCACCGTGGTGCCGGAGATCTTGTAGCAGGCCAGGTCGATGAACCTGATGAAGTCGAGCGCGGGCGACGGCGGCAGCTGGTTGTTCTTGGCGACCGGGACGCACAGCTGCTCGCGCTGGCCGAGGAGGACGGTCTCGGTCGGCAGGTTGGCGAGCACCGGGTTGATGTGCCGCAGCGTGAGCGTGGCGGCGGGCGGCTGGTACGGGCTGGTCTTGAAGCACTCGAGGTCGAGGAAGGCGGTCAGATCCTTCGGCGTCGGCAGCGCGAGGGCACTGGCGGGCGGCACGCTGAGGAACGCCACGGCGAGCACCGCGGCGACGGCGGCTACGAAGCGCCGGATCATCGGTTTTCTGCGCCCGTGAATTCCGATTACGGATCGGTCCATTGTGGCTCCACAATCTGGGGGGTAAGCCTTCTTAACGCTGAGTGTGTGCCGCCACGACCGGACTTTCAATATAGCCGACACTTTTTGTTGTACGCAGAATTCGGACCGGCAATTCAAGGAGTTATCATCAGGCATAAACGCGCTGTTAGATCACCGGCAATCGGAACACGATGACTTTGTCGATGACCTATCAACCCGGCTGCCCGGATCGCCGAAAATACCCTCTGAAGTGGGTTGACACGAGAACAAACTCCCGGTAATACGACGGTCGACCATGATCTGTCATCTCGGCCGGAAAGCGCGGCGGCGAACCCGGAAAATCAAGGTCGCCCGCGGGAGTGCGCCTTAACCGGAATAACGGGTCCCCTTCACGAACGCCGCCCCTGATCGCCGGAAAGCGTCCCGGCGGCCTTCCCGTCACCCGGCGAATGACACGTTCGGCGGATCTCCATTACCGGATCATTGAACCGGCCCGGTAATACCGCACGGCCGTGCGCCCGTAGACCTGCCGGGGCCGGGGCCGGTGCCGACGTGTCCAGCCGTGCGGTCCGGCCCTCCGGACGCGAAGGGCCGCGAACCGGCGGAGGCCGCCAAGGCGTCGCGGCCGGTTCGCGACCGATCGCGGCCACGGGTACGTCAGGCCACGGGTACGTCAGCGGGCCAGGGGCCGGGGGCGGTTCCACCACAGGGAGAGCGACAGGGCGGCGGCGATGAGGGCGGCTCCCCCGGCGGCGAAGGCGGCGGCCGTGTCGACCCGCTGGTGGACGACGGTGAAGCTGCCGGGGAGGGCGTCGAGGGCGCTGTTGAGCTGGGCGGCGTTCTCGGCGCGGTGGTAGGAGCCGCCGGTGGTCTGGGCCATCTGTTTGAGCCCGGGCTCGTCGATGGTGTGGAGGCCGCGCCCCCTGTCGAATCCGCCCCGGCCGCCGAACCCGCCACCCCCGCCGCCTCCGCCGCCGAAGCCCCGGCCGTCGAACTGCGAGTTGTCGCAGACCCTCGGGGCCGGGTTCGTGGTGCCGAAGCCGATGGTGAAGACGCGGACGCGGCGCAGGGCCGCCTCCTGGGCGGCGAGCTTCGGGTCCACGCCCTGGGTGTTGGCGCCGTCGGTGAGCACGACGATCGCGGCACCGGCGTAGCCCGTCCCGCCCTCGGCGGGGGTCGCCCCGGTGGAGGCGACCGACGGGTCGACCTCCGCGATCGCGTCGATCGAGGTGAGCACGGCCTGCCCGATCGCGGTGCCACGGGACACGGTGAGGCCGTCCAGCGCCTCGATCAGCGAGTCGGTGTCGTCGGTGGGCGGGACGAGCAGGCCCGCGGTGCCCGCGAAGGTGACCAGGCCGATGCGCGGCCCGCCCCGCTGCGACTCGATGAACTCGGCGGCGGCCTTCCTCGCGGCGGTGATGCGGTTGGGGTCGACGTCCGTGGAGCACATGGAGCCGGAGGTGTCGAGCGCGAGCAGGATCGTCACCGACGTCTGCGGCACCGGGACCGACGCCTGCGGCCGCGCGGCACCGACCGCGAGCAGCGCGAGCCCGGTCATGAACAGCGCCGCGGGGATCCTCCGCGTCCAGCGCGTACGGCCGGGAAGGGCGCCGCGAACGAGCGCGATCGAGGTGACGCGCACGACGGCCCGCCTGCGGCGGCGCCGCGCCCACTCGCGGATGGCGAGGATCAGCGGGATGACCAGGATGGACAGCAGCGCCCACGGCCACGAGAACACCATTCAGATCACCCGTCCAGACCGGAGCACGGTGAGCGCCGCGCCCGCGGTGAGCAGCGCGAGGGCGAGCCCGATCAGCCCGCCCGCCAGGGGCAGCGGCTCGTCGGAGACGGTGAGCCGCAGGTCGATCGTGTCGGCGATCCCGTCGAGCCGCGCGGTGTCGGAGGCGGGGTGGTAGGTGCCGCCGGTGGTCTGCGCGATCACGGTGAGGGTCTCCTCCTCCAGCGAGGTCCGCAGGTGGTAGCCGTCGACCTTCACCGTCGCCCCGTCCGTGGTGCCGACCCCCACGGTGTGGATGTGGACCCCCGCCCCCTGGGCCAGGGTGGCGGCCTGTTCGACGTCGGCGCCCTGGTTCTGGCCGTCGGAGAACATCACGATCGTCGCCGACGGCCAGTAGCCGATGTCGGGCGCGGCGCCGTCGCGGCCGACGGCCACCCGTTTGCCGGTGATCGCCGACAGGGAGGCCGTGATGGCCGTCCCCAGCGAGGTGCCGCCGGTGATCCTCAGCCGGTCGATGGCCTTGAGCGCGACGGAGTGGTCGGCGTCGGGCCGCGCGGTGGTGAGCGCGCCCCGTTCAAACGCGACGACCCCGATGTCGACGCTGTCGGGCTGCGCCGCCACGAACGCGCGGGCCGCCCGCTGCGCGGCCGCCAGCCGGGTGGGCGCGACGTCGTCGGCGCCCATGCTGTTGGAGACGTCGATGGCGAGGATGACGGTGCCCGCGGTCCTCGGGACCGGCACCATGGCCGCCGGACCGGCGACGGCGATCGCGAGGACCCCGACACCGGCGATCGTGAGGCCGGTTCCGAGGTACGCCCGGCGGCCACCGGGCGCGGCGAACCCGGCTGCGGCGAGGGCTGCCGTCCGGCGGCGCGCCGAGACGACGGCCGCCCAGGCGAGCGCCGCCGTGAGGAGCAGCCCGATCACCAGCAGCGGCGAGGAGGACAGGGTCACGAAGCCTCCTTCACCGGCATCGGATGGCCGTCGGCGGGCTCGACGACCTCGGCGGGCTCGGTCATGGCGACCGGTCCCCGGTCCTGGCGACGACCTCGACGAGCGCCTCGGCCAGGTCGCGGCCGGTGTCGACGTGGTGGACGGGCACCCCGGCCCGGCGCATGCCCGCCTCAAGCCGGGCGTCGCGGGCGTCGACGGCGGCGCGCAGGCGGACCCGCAACAGCGGGTCGGCGGAGTCGACGACGAGCTGCTCGCCGGTCTCGGCGTCCTCGACCACGATCAGCCCGGCTTCGGGCAGCACGTCGTCGGCCGTGTCCACGATCCGCAGGGCGACCACCTCGTGCCGCCTGGCCAGGCGCTGGAGCGAGCGCTCCCAGTCGCCGTCGCCGATGAAGTCCGACAGCACGACGACGAGCGCGCGGCGGCGCGCGAGCCGTCCGGCCGCGTCGAGCATCTCCGCCAGGTCGGTGGTGGTGGTGCCGCGCGCCGTGGAGGTGCGTTCCAGCTCGGCGCCGATCCGCAGCGCGTGCCGCCGGGAGGTGCCGGGCGGCACGACGCGCGGCGTCCCGGTGTCGAACAGCAGGGCGCCGACGCGGTTGCCGCCCCGGCCGAACAGCCGGGCGAGGACGAGCGTGAGCTCGGCGAGGACGTCGTGCTTGCCGCGCCCCGGCCGTCCGGCCGCCATCGACGCCGACCGGTCGAGGACGAGCCACACCGTCAGCTCGCGGTCCTCGGTGAACACCCGCAGGTGCGGCGCGTCCAGCCGCGCGGTCACGTTCCAGTCGATGTGCCGGGCGTCGTCGCCGTCGCCGTAGGCGCGCAACCCGGTGAAGTCGATCCCGGAGCCTCGGTGCGCGGTGCGGTGGGCGCCCTGGAGCCGGCCGTCGAGCCTGCGGACGACCTTCCACTCCAGGCGCAGCAGGAGCCTCTCGGGGGCGGTGGCCATGGCCGCTCAGCGATTCTGCAGGACGACGTCGGGCGCCCGGACGGCCCCGAGCACCCCGGTGACGATCGTGTCGGCGTCGACGTCGTCGGCGAGGGCCTCGTAGGACAGCACGACGCGGTGGCGCAGCACGTCGAGCGCGAGCTCGGACAGGTCGTGCGGCAGGACGTAGGAGCGGCCGCGCAGGAACGCCAGCGCGCGGGCGCCCGTGACGAGCGCGATGGACGCCCTCGGGCTCGCCCCGTAGGTGACGTACCGCTCCAGCTCGCCGAGCCCGGCCATCGCGGGGGAACGCGTCACCGAGACCAGCCGTACCGCGTAGTCGACGATCGCCGGGTCGACGTACACCTGCCGGGCGCGGGCCCGCATCGCGACCAGGTCCTCGGCCGTCACCATCGGCCGCGGCGGCTCGGGCGGGCGCAGCGCCCGTACGACGATCGCCTGTTCCTCGGCCTGCGTCGGATAGTCGACGACCACCTTCATCATGAAACGGTCGACCTGCGCCTCGGGCAGCGGGTAGGTGCCCTCCGACTCGATCGGGTTCTCCGTCGCCATGACCAGGAACGGCTCGGGCACCCGGAACGTCTCACGGCCGATCGTCACCTGGTGCTCCTGCATCACCTCCAGCAGGGCGCTCTGCACCTTGGCGGGGGCGCGGTTGATCTCGTCGGCCAGCAGCAGGTTCGCGAACACCGGGCCGAGCTCGGTCTTGAACTCCCCCGAGTGCTGGTGGTAGACCCGCGTGCCCACGAGGTCGGCCGGTACCAGGTCGGGGGTGAACTGGACGCGCTGGAAGCTCCCGGCGATCGCGGCGGCCAGCGACCTCACCGCGAGCGTCTTGGCCAGGCCGGGCACGCCCTCGACGAGCAGGTGGCCGTCGGCGATCAACGCGACGGCCATCCGCTCCAGCAGCACGTCCTGGCCGACGATCGTGCGTTTGACCTCGAACAGGACGTGTTCCAGCGGATGGGCCGACTCGGAGGGGGTGGTCGAGGTCATATGGTGTTCCTTCTCGTGACGCTTCGGTCAGATCTGGGGCCCGTCGCCCGGTGGCCCGTCGCCGTCGCCGCCGCCCAGGGCCGCGCCGATCGGCACCGCGAACGCGATACCGGCGAACGCCTCGTCGCCCCCGGGGTCGGCGATCGAGACGACGATCCCGATGACCAGGCCGCGGGCGTCCAGGAGGGGACCGCCGGAGCTGCCCGGGTTCGCGGAGGCGTCGAACTGGATGAGCCCGTTCAGGTCGCCCTCCTTGGCGGTCCGGTTCAGGCCCGACACGACGCCGGTGGAGACGCTGTAGGTCAGGCCCAGCGGGTTGCCGATCGCCACGACGGGCGCGCCCACGGTCGCGCCGCCGCCGAGCGTCGCCGGGACGAGGATCTCCGGCAGCTTCGCGGGCCTGAGGGTCGCGACGTCGAGCTTGGGATTCGACGACGCGACGACGGCCTTCGTCCTGGTGCCGTCGGCGAACGTCACGGTGACGTCCCCGGCGTCCCTGCCCGAGCCCCTGTCGGAAGTGCCCTTGCCCGCGGCCTCCTCGACAACGTGGTGCGCCGTCAGAATCGTCCCGTCCTCGGCCGCGATCACCCCGGTCCCGAGCGACTTCCCGGCCTGGATGACCACCACCGACGGCCCGACCCTCCTGAAGACGTCGGGCACCGTGAGCGTCGCGCTGGGCGTCGGCGTCGCGCTCGGCCCGGACGCGGCCTCCCCGCCGTTCCCGCCGCCTCCCAGCCAGTACGCGAGCAGCGCCACGACGACGAGCGCGCCACCCCCGGCGACGAACCACCGGGTCCTCCCGGCCACGGCTCCCCGAGCCTCAGCCGCGTCGCCCCCCTGCGGCATGCGCTCCATTGCCCCATAGTCATAAATATTTATTGAAAGTGCTACAAAAATCGGCTGAAGACTCCCTGGGAACCGAGGCCCTCGTGATCGCGGGCCTCAGGGCGACCTCCCGGGGGTCACGCCGGGAGCGGCAGATATTCGAACCAGTCGAAGGCGGCCGTGCTGGTGCTCGGGTGGCCGTTGGAGGAGGCGTAGAGACCGATCATCGCGCCGGTGAAGCCTCCGGCCACGGTGGAGCCGAGGATACGGCCGTCCACCGGGGCCGCCAGGTCGGCCCACTCGCCGGGGCGCGGCGCGTAGCGGGCCTGGTAGTCCTGGCCGTGGGCCTCCACCCCCAGCCACAGCGGCCCGGACGGGGCGACGTCCGCGCGGGCCAGGAGGGTGTCCGTGCCGCCGGACCTGCGGGTGAGTTCCAGGCCGTGCGCGGTGAGGAGGAGCGTGATGTGGAAGTCGTCGTTCTGGAACAGCACGAGCCCGGCGCACTCCTTCCCCTCCGGCCGGAACTCCATCACCGTGTGGGCCGCGAAGGCGAGGTGCTCCTGCCGCCGGGCGACCAGGCTGGGCGCGGCCCGCTCGCGCAGGGTCTGCGGTCGCGCTCGCAGGACGAGGCGGCTGTCGGCCAGGTTCCAGTACGGTTCGCGGGGCGTGCGCAGGTGGTTCCACACCGGTGCGAGGCGCGGGGCGTCGAAGTGGTCGCAGGCGGGCGTGGCGGGCCAGCGGCGCGCGGGGGCCGAGGGTGGCGGCGCGGACGGTTCCACCTGGTCGAAGACCGGCCAGTCGTCCTCCCAGCGGACGCGGGTGAGGAAGGTCTCGCGGCCCAGGTTGTAGCCGCTGGAGGCGCGGACGGCGGCCGTCGTGGGCTGGTCGCCGCCGGATTCGCCACCGAAGGAGCCCGCGGGGGAGTTCGCGGAGGCGTCCGCGGGGGCGGGGAGGGCGCCGTAGGGGCGGGTGGCGAGCAGGACCGACCACCACTCGCCCTCCGTGGTCCGTACCAGGTCGGGGTGGCCGACGCTGGTGATGGGGTGACGCAGCCCGAGGTGGCGGTGGGTGAGGACGGGGTTGCGCGGGTTGCCCCGGTAGGGGCCGGTGATCCGCTCGGCCCTGGCGACCATGACGGCGTGGTCCTCGGCGGTGCCGCCCTCCGAGGTGAGCAGGTAGTAGTGGGCGCCGGCCCGGTAGATGTGCGGGCCCTCGCACCAGACGCCACCGCGCTGTACCGCCTCCCAGATGACGTGCTCCTCCCCGGACAGCTTGAGCGTGGCCGGGTCGAACTCGCGCAGCCAGATCTCGCTGTCGCCCTCGTAGCGCCCGGCGGCCTTGAGCCGGGTGCCGGTCATCCAGGCGCGGCCGTCGTCGTCGAAGAACAGCGAGGGGTCGAAGCCACGGGTGCCGGGAAACCACACCGGGTCGCTCCACGGCCCGGCCGGGTCGGTCGCGGTGACCAGGAAGTTGCCCGGCTCGTCCATCAACGTGGTGATCATGTAGAAGACGCCGTCGTGGTGCCGGATGGTGGGGGCGTAGATGCCGCCGGACGGCCGTACGCCGTCCAGGTCGAGCTGGGAGGGCCGGTCCAGGACGTGGCCGAGCTGCCGCCAGTGCACGAGGTCGCGGCTGTGGAAGATCGGCACCCCGGGGAACCATTCGAAGGACGAGGTGACGAGGTAGTAGTCCGCGCCCACCCGGCACACCGAGGGGTCGGGGTGGAAACCGGGGATGACGGGGTTGGTGTACACGGGACCTTCCTTGGTCTGCCTGAACGGTTCTGTCTGAGGCGGTTCTGCCTGAACGGCTTGTCTGAGCGTTCTGCCTGAGCGGTTCTGCCTGAACGGCCTGTCTGAGCGGCCTGTCTGAACGGCCTGTTTGAGCCCGCCTCGGGGTGCCCGGGACAGGGGGCCACGGGGCTTCCCCCTCAGCGCGGGTTCTCGCCGCCCAGGTTCTCGGCGAGCAGGTCCAGCAGCGGCCCGCGCCGGACGCAGCGGGCGAGGGAGAAGGAGTCGGCCAGGGCGACCAGCTCCTCGTCGGAGCAACCGCGCAGCAGCTCCGCGTACTCGGGGAGCAGCGCCTGGGCGATGAGGATGTGCCGGATCAGGTCGTCGGTCTGGTAGCGGGCGCCCCACGGGTAGGGGTCCCAGGACGGGAACTCGGTCTCCATCAGCCGGTGCAGGGGGGCCAGGTCGCTCGCGGACTCCTCCATCGTCGAGCCCCACCGGTCGGCGCCCAGCCGTCCCTTCTTGGCGATGAAGGCGCCGAACCGGCCCATGTACGGCTCGCCCGCGCTGACCAGCCCCTGCAGCCCGACGTCCTTGTAGGTCCACAGCGACCAGCCGGCCCCGTACGAGTCGAAGATCTCCAGCTGGTCGCGGAGGATCTGGTAGCGCTGCCGGTCGATCTGCGGGTCGCCGGTGTAGACGGGGCCGAACTCGCCGACCCAGATGGGGGTGCCGGTCTCGCGCTGGAAGACGGTCCGCCGCTCGAAGGAGCGCTCCAGCTGGTTCCGGTCCACCCACTCGCCCCGGGTGTGGCCCGGGTAGGGGCCGCCGTGCGCGAAACCGGCCAGGGCGTAGTCGTGGCAGACGAAGACCGTGTTCTCGTACACCTCGTGGAAGATCGAGAAGTCGGTGGAGTAGGTGTTGCCGTCCAGGAACAGCACGTGCCGCGGGTCGACGGCGCGGACGGCCTTGACCAGGCGGTCGTAGAAGGGGCCGATGACCCGGCCGCTCTGGTCGCCCGGCTCGTTGATCGGGTTGTACCCGGCCACCCAGGGGTTGTCCCGGTAGCGGTCGGCCACGACCTCCCACAGGTGGACGGCGCGGTCCTGGAAGTGGCGGTGCTGCCAGAACGCGGCGACGTGGGTGGGGTTGTCGGAGTGCCAGTGCTGGTTCTGCGCGCCGGGCAGGGCGTGCAGGTCGATGACGCTGCGGATGCCGTGCTCGGCGAGCAGGGCGATCACCCGGTCCAGGTGGCGGAAACCGTGCTCGACGATCTCGAAGGGGCGGTCGTCGGACTCCAGGTGGCGGTAGTTGATCGGGACGCGGACGCAGTTCGCGCCGAGACCGGCCAGCAGCGCGGCGTCGTCCGGGCCGAAGAACGAGGTGAGCAGGCGCTCGAAGAACAGCTCGGCCCGGTCCTCCCCCAGCACCTCCCGCACGGCCGCGCGCATCGCGGACTCGTTGGCCGGGTAGCCGGTGATGAAGTTCTCCATGTTCAGCCAGCCCCCGAGGCCCACTCCACGCAGCCGTACCGGGGTGCCGGCCGAATCGACGAGACGGGATCCGGCGACACTCAGGGTCATGGTGTCTCACTCTCTCCACAGTGATGGGTCTACACGGGTCAGCCCTTGGTGGCGCCCGCGGTGAGGCCGCTGATCAGCTGGCGCTCGGCGACGGCGTAGAAGGCCAGCGCCGGGACCATCGAGACGATGACGTAGGCCAGGATCCTGGCGGTGTCGGCCATGTACTCCCCCTGGAACTGCTGGACGCCGAGCGGCAGGGTCCACAGGCTCGGGTCGTTGAAGACCACCAGCGGCAGGAAGAAGTTGTTCCAGCTCGCCACGATCGCCAGGACCGAGACGGTGGCCAGGGCGGGCCGGGCGATCGGCAGCAGCACCCGCCAGAAGAAGCCGAAGGCGGTGCAGCCGTCGATGATGGCGGCCTCCTCGACCTCCCTGGGGATGGACCGGAAGAACGTCCGCAGGATGATGACGGTCAGCGGGAGGCCGAACGCGGCCTGCGGCAGGATCACCCCGAGCGGGTTGTCCAGCAGGCCGAAGGTGCGCAGCAGGACGAACAGCGGCAGGATCGCCACCGCGAACGGGAACATCAGCCCGACGGCGAACAGCGTGAACAGGAACTCCCGGCCCCGGAAGGCGAACCGGGCGAAGGCGAAGGCGGCCATCGCCGACAGCCCCACGACCAGCACGGTGGTCGCGACCGCGATGAACAGGCTGTTGACGAGCTGGCGCCAGAACGCGGCCGAGCCGATCACGTCGGTGTAGTTGCCGGTGACCCACGGGGAGGGCAGGCCCAGCGGGTTGACCGAGAGCTGGTCGGAGGTCTTGAAGCCGCCGAGCAGGCCGTACAGGAAGGGGACCACGATGAAGACGGCCGCCACCCAGATGACCAGGTGGACCGGGAACGTACGGAAGCGGGCGGTCATCGGCGCTCTCCCATGGTGGTGCTGGCCCCCTCCAGGTCCCGGCGCAGGACGAACCGCTGGTAGCCGAGGGCGAAGACGAGGCTGATCAGGAACATGACGACGCTGATCGCGCTGGAGTAGCCGATCTGGGACCGCTTGAAGCCGTACTCGAACATGCTGACGGCCATGGTCTCCGAGGCGTGCGAGGGGCCGCCGCCGGTGAGGATCCAGACCAGGTCGAAGAGCTGGATCGTGCCGATGATGGACAGGAACACGCTGACCCGGATGGTGGGGCCGAGCAATGGCAGGGTGACGTGGCGGAACACCTCCCAGCTTCCGGCGCCGTCGATCCTGGCCGCCTCGCTCAGCTCCCTGGGGATGCCCTGCAGCCCGGCCAGATAGATGATCATGTGGAAGCCGAAGTACTTCCAGGTGATCACCAGGAACAGCGAGAACATCACGGTGTCCGGCTCCGACAGCCAGGACCAGGGCTCCAGCCCCCAGGAGGTGAGCAGCTGGTTGGCCAGGCCCGCCTCGGGCGAGAGGATCAGCGAGAACAGCACGCCGGTGATCGCCTCGGAGAGCATGTACGGCGCGAAGAACAGCAGCCGGTAGAAGGCGCGCCCGCGGATCCGCTGGTTCAGCATCACCGCCAGGCCCAGCGAGAGCGGCAGCTGCACCGCCAGGCCCAGCACGATCAGGATGCCGCCGTTGCGCAGGTCCCCGGCGAAGACGTCGCTCTGGAACAGCCGGGTGAAGTTGTCCAGGCCGACGAAGTTGCCCGGCGGGCCGATGCCGTTCCACTTGTAGAGGCTGGTGTATCCGGCCACCAGGATCGGCGCCAGCACCAGGAGGGTGAACAGGACCAGCGCGGGGAGCACGAACAGGATCGCGGTGACCCAGCCGCGTCCCCGGCGGAGGCCGCTTCCCCGCCCCCGCCTCCCGGCGGGTCCGCCGGGGTGCGGGGCCGGACGCGCGTCCGGCCCCGTCATCGTCGTCGCCGTCTTCATCCGGGCGGCTACTCCGACTCCGACTTGGCCGTCTCGGTGACGGCCTCGACGACCTCCTGCGGCGTCTTGGTACCCCCGATCAGCTCGGCCACCGCGTCGTTGACCTCCTGGCCGACGGCAGGCGGGTACTCCTGGTCGAGGTAGAGCTGAAAACCGCTCGCGGCCGACAGCGTCTCGGAGACCGTCTTGATGTGGGGGTCGGTGACGGCCGCCTCCTCACCCGTCTTGAGCACGGGCAGGACCGCTCCGGCCTTGACGGCCTTGCTGTGGTTCTCCGGCTTGAGCGCGAACTTCAGGAAGTCCAGCGCGGCGGGCGGGGCGTTGACGCCCAGGGCCAGTCCGCCGCCGCCGCCGAACGCGTCGCCCGCGGCGCCCTTGCCCCCCTCCACCGCGGGGAAGGTGAAGAACCCGAGGTCGTCGCCGAGGCCCTTGCCCGCGTCCGCCTGCACGGACGGGGCCCACTGGCCCATCAGCTCCATCGCGGCCTTGCCGTTGCCCATGGTCGCGGCCTGCCCGTCGGGGGTGGAGTAGTCGGCGCCCTGGAAGCCCTTCTGGAACGGCTGGAGGTCGACGAGCTCCTTGAGCCGCTGCCCGGCGGTGACGAAGTCGGGCCCGGTGAAGTCGTTGGTGCTCCCCGCCTGCTTGAGCGCGTCCAGCCCGGCCACCCGCATGGCCAGGTAGGCCCAGTAGTAGTGGCCCGGCCACTTGGCCTTGCCCGCGAGGGCGATCGGGACGGTGCCGTCCGCCTTCAGTTTCCTCACCGCGTCCAGGTACTCGGTCCAGGTGGCGGGCGGGGCGGTGATACCGGCCTTCTCGAACAGCGCCTTGTTGTACCAGAAGCCGACCATGCCGATGTCGGTGGGCAGCCCGTAGGTCTTGCCGTCGAACTGGTAGGCCGACAGGGCCGCCGGGGTGAGGGCTTCGATGACGTCGCCCGCGTCGGAGGACAGGTCCTTCACCAGGCCCGCCTCGATGTGCTGCTTCAGCACGCCGCCGCCCCAGGTGGAGTAGAGGTCGGGTGCCTTGCCCGACTGGGTGAGCGTGGCGAGCTTGGGCTTGTAGGAGTCGTTCTCGATGGCGATGTTCTTGATCGTCACGTTCGGGTGGGCCGCCTGGTAGTCCTTGATGAGGGTGGCCCAGAACCCCTTGAGGGGCTCGGCCGTCGCCAGGTTCCAGAACTCGAAGGTGACCTTCTCCGAGCCGGTGCCGGTGCCGCCGCTCGTGCCGGGCTGGGCCGCGTCGCCGTCTCCGCTCGTACCGCAGGCTCCGAGAAGCAGCGCGGACAACGTCAGAGCCGCCACGCCTCGCCGACTCAGCATGGAGATCCCCTTTCGTGAGGTGGGCTGAAAAGTTTCATATATTCCCCGAATATTTCGTGATCCGGAGAATAGGTAAATTCCCGGTTACGCGTCAATAGCCCCGTGGTAGCGATCCCGGACGGCGACGGCCACCACCGGCGGAGGGCCTCCGAAAGGTTTCAGTTAGTATTCGCCGCATGCCAACCAAGCCGCGCGTGACGATCGCCCTGATCGCCGAGGAGGCCGGGGTCTCCGCGCCCACGGTCTCGAAAGTCATCAACGGGCGGCCCGAGGTCGCGTCCGAGACCAGGCAGCGGATCGAGCGCCTGCTGCACAAGCACGGCTACCAGCGCAGGACCGGCCAGGGCGACGCCCCCGTCGGCCTGGTCGACCTGGTCTTCACCGAGATCGAGAGCCCGTGGGCGATGGAGCTGGTACGCGGCGTGGAGACCGCGGCCCGCGAGGTCGACGCCGGGGTCGTCGTCTCGGTCCTGCACAGCCACGCGGGCCCCGGCAGGGACTGGGTGGAGCGGATCGCCGCCCGGCGCACCGACGGGGCCATCCTGGTCGGCTCCCGGATCAGCGCCGACCAGCACGGCCAGCTGGCCGCCAGGTCCATCCCGTTCGTGGTGGTGGACCCGGAGGGCGAGCCGCCGCCCGGGGTCGCCTCGGTCGGCGCCACCAACTGGAACGGCGGCCTGGCCGCCACCCGCCACCTGCTGGAACTGGGCCACCGCAGGATCGGGATGATCGGCGGCCCCGCCACCATGCTGTGCAGCCGGGCCCGCGTCGACGGCTACCGGGCGGCGCTGGAGACCGCGGGGATCGCGGTGGACCCGGCGCTCATCAGGTACGGCGACTTCCTGGTCGGCTCAGGGCGCGACCACGGCCACGCCCTGCTCGCCCTGGAGGAGCCGCCCACCGCGATCTTCGCGGGCAGCGACATGCAGGCGTTCGGCGTCTTCGAGGCGGCCAGGCAGCGCGGCCTGCGGGTTCCCGACGACCTGTCCGTGGTGGGCTTCGACGACCTGCCGCTGGCCCGGTCGGCGTGGCCGCCGCTGACCACCGTGCGCCAGCCGCTCCAGGAGATGGCGGAGCTGGCCACCCGGATGGTGCTCGGCCTCGACCGCGGCGGGCACGAGCCCCGCCGGGTGGAGCTCGCCACCGACCTCCTCGTCCGCGACAGCACCGCCCCACCGGCCGCCTGACCCCGCCCCCGCCGCCCGCCTCCTCGGCTCCCCGGCCCCTCGGCTCCGCCCCCGGACCTCCGGGCACCCCCCGCCCCGCATCCACACGCTCGACACCGCACATCCGCACACTTGCACACCCGCGCGCCCCGCACCCGCGCGCCCCGCACCCGCGCGTCCGGCTCCCGCTTTCGGCCGCCGACCCCCCGCGCCCCGGTGAAACTCCCCCCTCACGCCCTGACCGGCTGTTGACTGCCGCTCTCGAAACATTTACGGTACTCGACACGAAATGTCTCGGTAATCTTGTGAAACTTTCGGAAAGCGGGTTTCCGCATGTCTCGACATCACAGGGCACTGCTGGCACCGGTCCTCGCGCTCCCCCTCCTCGGAATCAGTCCGGTCGCCATGGAAAACGCTTCCCAGATCCGGGTGGACCACCACCGCGTTCTCCAGAAGATCGACGGCTTCGGCTTCTCGCAGGCGTTCCGGCGCAACGAGCTGGTCCGCGCGCTGCCCGCGGCCAAGCAGCGGGAAATCCTCGACCTGTGGCTCAGCCCCGAGAAGGGCGCTGGGCTCAGCATCCTGCGCCTGGGCATCGGCTCCTCCCCCACCGGCAGCCCGTACGACCTGATGGCCTCCATCCAGCCCGAGGACCCCGGCGGTCCCGGCGCGCCGCCGAAGTACGTCTGGGACGGCGAGGACGGCGGCCAGGTCTGGCTGGCCAAGGAGGCCAGGCGCTACGGCGTGACCCGCTTCTACGCCGACGCCTGGAGCGCCCCCGGCTACATGAAGGACAACGGCTCCGACAGCAACGGCGGCAACCTGCTCCCCGAGTGGCGGCAGGCGTACGCGAACTACCTGGTGCAGTACGCGAAGTTCTACGCCAAGGAGGGCATCAGGATCACCGACATCGGGTTCACCAACGAGCCCGACCTCACCGTCTCCTACGCCTCGATGCGCTTCACCCCCAAGGAGGCCGCCGAGTTCGTCAAGGTGCTCGGCCCCACCGCGGCCCGTACCGGCCTCAAGGTGGTCTGCTGCGACGCCGCCGGGTGGTCCCAGCAGCGCGAGTACACCGCCGCCATCGAGGCCGACCCCGTCGCGCGGCGGTGGGTCGCCACGCACGCCGGGCACCCCTACGTCAGCCCGGTGGACGGCCCGCTGCCCACCGACCGGCCCGTGTGGATGTCGGAGTGGTCGCCCGACGGGACCACCTGGAACGAGGCGTGGGACGACGGCAGCGGCTACGACGGCTTCGCGGTCGCCCAGCAGATCCACGACTCCCTCACCCTGGGCAAGGCGAACGGCTACGTCTTCTGGTTCGGCGCCTCGCGCGGCGCCACCCGGGGGCTGATCCAGATCGACGAGGCCACCGCGACCTACCGCGTCTCCAAGCGCCTGTGGGCCCTGGCCGCCTACAGCCGCTTCGTCCGCCCCGGCGCGGTCCGGCTCTCCGTCGCCACACCCGACCCGGCGCTGAAGGTCACCGCCTTCCGCAACGCCGGGGGCTCGGAGGTCGTCGAGATCCTCAACACCTCCGCCACCCCCGTCACCACCAAGATCACCACCCGTCCCGGCCGGGCCACCGCCTACCTGACCGACGGCGAGCACTCCCTCACCGCCACCCCGCTGGCCGGGCTGCGGCCCGACCGGAGCCTCACCCTCGCCCCCCGTTCCCTGACCACCGTCGTCGTACGGTGACGCGCCCGGTCGCCGTACACCTGACGTCCCTCCCGCGGCCGGGGGCCGGGGGGTCTTCCGCGGCGGGAGGGACCCGGTGATCCGGGTGGCGGTCGCGGGCACCGGCGGCATCGCGGGGATCTGCCACCTGCCCGCGCTGCGCGCCGAGGCGCGCCGGGCGCGGGTGGTGGCCGCCGCGGACGTGGACGAGGCGCGGGTCAGGGCGTTCTGCGCCGAGCACGCCATCCCGGGGGCGTACACCTCCCTGGAGGCGATGCTCGACGCCGAGCGGCCCGATCTCGTCCACCTGTGCACCCCGCCGCACCTGCACGCCGCCCAGGCGGTGGCCTGCCTGGAGGCGGGCGCCTGGGTGTGGATCGAGAAACCCGCCTGCCTGTCGCTGGCCGAGTACGACCTGATCACGGAGGCCGAGGGGCCCGGTTACGCCTCGGTCGTCTCCCAGCACCGGTTCGGCTCCGGCGCGCGGCACCTGCGCGCCCTCGCCCCCGAGCTGGGCCGCCCGCTCGTCGCGCTCTGCGTGACCACCTGGTACCGCGACCACGCCTACTTCGAGGTGCCCTGGCGCGGCCGGTGGGAGACCGAGGGCGGCGGCCCCACGATGGGACACGGCATCCACCAGATGGACCTGATGCTGTCGGTCCTCGGCGACTGGTCGGAGGTCCGCGCGATGACCGGCACGCTGGAGCGCCGGATCGAGACCGAGGACGTCTCGATGGCCGTCGTCCGCTTCGCCTCCGGCGCGATGGCCTCGGTGGTCAACAGCGTGCTGTCGCGGCGCGAGGAGAGCTACCTGCGCTTCGACTACACCGAGGCGACCGTGGAGCTGCGCCACCTGTACGGCTACCGCAACGCCGACTGGACCTCCACCTCACCGCGCTGGAACCCGCCCGCGGACCTGCCGAGCTCGCACGGGGCGCAGCTGGCGGAGCTGCTGGACGCCTACGAGCGCGGCGAGCGCCCGCCGATGAGCGGCCCCGAGGGGCGCCGGGCGCTCGAACTGATCACCGGCCTGTACGCGGCGGCCTTCACCGGCCTGCCGGTGTTCCGCGCCGACCTCGTCCCCGGCCACCCCTTCCACCACCGCCTGGGCGGACGCGCATGGAGCTGACCTTCACCGAGCGCGGCGTCGAGATCCTGCGCTACGTCCACCGGCCCGAGACTCCGCTCTTCGAGTCGCCCAAGCCGTACTTCCACCCGATCAGGACCCTGGCCGGGGACGTGGTGAGCGCCTACCGCCCGCACGACCACCGCTGGCACCGGGGCCTGCAGCTGACCGTCTCGGACCTGTCGGGGGAGAACTTCTGGGGCGGCGGCAGCTACGTCCGCGAGGCCGCCGGGTACGTGGACCTGCCCAACAACGGGACCATGCGGCACGAGGAGTTCCTCTCCCCCGGCGTGGAGCGCCTCACCTGGCACACCCAGGGCGGCGAGCACTGGGTGGACGAGGTACGGGCCTTCGAGGTAAGGGACGTGCGGGAGGACTCGTGGGCGCTGGAGCTGTCCACCGCGATCACCAACACGCGCGGCAGGGACCTGGTGTTCGGCAGCCCCACCACCAACGGCCGCCCGATGGCCGGGTACTGCGGCCTGTTCTGGCGCGGGCCCCGCTCCTTCGAGCACGGGCGGGTGATCGCGGAGGGCGGCGAGGGGCCGGAGATGATGGGCCGGGAGTCGGCCTGGCTGGCCTACACCGGCCGGCACGACGAGGTGGACCGCTCCTCCACCCTGCTGTTCCAGAGCGCCGCGCCCGCCGTCTGGTTCGTCCGTACGACGCCGTTCGCGGCCGTCAATCCCTCCATCGCCTTCCACCGCGAGCTGGTCCTGGCGCCCGGCGCGACGCTGCGGCTGGGCTACCGGATGGTCGTGGCCACCGGCGCGTGGGACCGCCCCCGGCTGGAGGCCTACGTCAGGCGACACCCCTACCCGGAGCGGACGTGACGGCCTCACGCCGCGCCCGGCGGAGGCGTACGGTCGAAGTCCGGCGGAAGCGTACGGCAGGGCGTCAGGCGGGGCGCCCGGCCGAAGGTCGGCAGGAGTTCGGCAGGACGTCCGGCAGGAGCGAGGAGCACCCGTGTTCGGCACCGGCGTGAGCGATCTGACCGTCTACGACTGGCCCGCCGAGGACGGCCTGCGCGGGGGTTCGCCCCACCTGCACACGCTGTGCGCCGAGGCGTACGCCGTGGTGGCCGGTTCCGGCGTCGTGCAGACCCTGACCTGGAGCGGCTACGAGGAGACGGCGCTGGCCGTGGGCGCGGTCGTCCGGTTCACCCCCGGCACGGTCCACCGCCTGGTCAACGGCGGCGGCCTGCGCATCGTGGTCCTCATGCAGAACAGCGGCCTGCCCGAGGCCGGTGACGCCGTCCTGACCTTCCCCCCCGACGTCCTGGCCGACCCCGGCCGGTACGCCCGCGCCGCGCGCTCGGCCCCGCGCGAGCGCCGCGACCTGGCCGTCGAGGGGTTCCTGCGGCTCCGCGCCGGGGGCCGCCCCGGCTTCGCCGCCTTCCTGGAGGCCGCCGCCGGGCTCGTCGCCCCCCGCCTGGACGCCTTCGAGGCCCGCTGGCGCGACGGCCCGCTGCGCGCCGCCGAGGCGACGGGCGCCCAGCTGGCGGCCCTGCGCGCCGGTGACCTCGCCCACCTGCGCGAGGCCGGGGTCACCCGGGTGCCCTCGGTGCCCCGCGACGGCATGTGCGGCCACCTGCTGACCTATCCGGAGGATCCACCCTCGTGATCTCCGTACGGCCTCGGTCCCGGCCGTGCGAAGATCACGAGGGGACACCGGCCACCGGGCGGCGCGGCGGCGCGCGCCGCCCGGTTCTCATAACATCGGGTTCCCATAACGCCTGGCTCTCATAACGCCCGGTTCTCGTGATGGCCCGCGCTTGTGATGGCCGGGGCCGGGGAATGTCGGTGCGATCTTCTAGGCTGGACTCATGGCACGAGCTAACGATGACGTCGCCTCCGCCCTGGAGGAGTACGCCGAGCTGTTCGCGATGAACGGCGGCGACGCGTTCCGGGTCCGCAGTTACCAGAAGGCCGCCAGGGCGATCGCGGGGTTTCCCGACGACATCTCGGCCGTGCCCGTGCGGAGCGTGTCCGGGGTGGGCGAGGCGATCGCCAAGAAGGTCGAGGAATACCTGGAGCGGGGCAGCTTCCGGCAGCTCGACGATCTGCGGGAGAAGGTCCCCCAGGGGGTGCGGCGGCTGACCCGGGTGGCCTCGCTCGGGCCGAAGAAGGCCGTCTTCCTCTTCCAGGAGCTGGGCATCGACTCCCCCGAGGCCCTGGTGAAGGCCATCGGCGAGGGGCGCCTCGACGGCGTCAAGGGCTTCGGCGCCAAGACCGTGGAAAACCTCCTCAAAGGGGTCGAGCACCTGGCCGAGCACAGCGCCAGGATGCACACCGGCACGGCCATGGACCTGGCCGAGCGCGTCATCGCCTCGCTGCCGGGCGCCGAGCGGATCGCCTACGCCGGGTCGCTGCGCCGGATGAAGGACACCGTCGGCGACATCGACATCCTCGTGGTCGGCCCCGAGTCGCTGATGGACGACTTCAAGGCCCAGCCCTACGTCGCGGAGGTCGTCGCCTCGGGGGAGAAGAAGACCTCGATCCGCACCGCCCAGGGCGTCCAGGTCGACCTGCGCCTGATCCCCGCCGAGTCGTGGGGCGCCGCGATGATGTATTTCACCGGGTCCAAGGAGCACACCGTGCACCTGCGGGAGATCATCGTGAAGAAGGGCTGGAAGCTGTCGGAGTACGGCCTGTTCGACGGCGACCGGGTGATCGCGGCCGCGACCGAGGAGGAGGTCTTCGAGGCGCTCGGCATGGAGTGGATCCCGCCGACCCTGCGCGAGGACGGCGGCGAGATCGCCGCCGCGCTCAAACACGAGCTGCCGAAGCTGGTCACCGTCGAGGACCTCAGGGGTGACCTGCACACCCACACCGACCTGACCGACGGGATCGCCACCCTGGAGGACATGGTCGCCGCCGCCGCGGCCCGCGGCTACTCCTACTACGCGGTGACCGACCACGCGCCCGACCTGGCGATGCACCGGATGAAGCTGGACAAGGCCCTGGAGCAGCGCGAGCGCGTCCGCGAGCTGCAGAAGCGGTATCCGAAGACGCGGCTGCTGCACGGCAGCGAGCTGAACATCGCCCCCGACGGCTCGGTCGACTGGCCGGCCGAGGTGCTGGAGGGCTTCGACGTGTGCGTGGCCAGCGTCCACTCGCACTTCAACCAGTCGCGGGCGGAGATGACCCGGCGGTTCGTCACCGCGTGCGAGAACCCCAACGTGCACATCATCGGGCACCCGACCACCCGCAGGATCGGCATCCGCCCATCGGTGGACGCCGACTGGGACGAGGTGTTCCGCGCCGCGGCCCGCACCGGCACCGCGATGGAGATCGACTCCTTCCCCGACCGCTCCGACCTGCCCGCCGACCTGGTGCGGCTGGCGCACCACCACGGGGTGAAGTTCTCCGTCGACAGCGACGCCCACGCGGTCCCGCACCTCGACAACCAGCGGTTCGGCATCGGCGTCGCCCAGCGCGGGTGGCTCACCACCGACGACGTGATCAACACCTGGCCCCTGAAGCGGCTGCTCGCCTTCCTCGGCCGGTGAGCACGGCCCTCAGCGGTCCTCGGCGGCCCCCGTCGGCCCTCGGCGGTTCCCGATCGGCGAGGGCCGGTTCCCGGCCGGTGAGGTGACGGTCTTCCCGCCGGAGGGGTGTCACTTCTCGCGGATTACCTATTTCTCTGGTAGGAAATAAGGGTAGAAGGTGGCGCCGACAACCCATGGGCGCGTATCACCTTTGAAAAAGATCGTCGGGATGACCCTGTCCAGAAGGCGTGCCTACCGTGTGAAATGGGAAGGTTACGGAAAGTGATGATCGGTGGGTCTCCGTACCTCGCCGAGGAGACGTCCGAGAAACGCCGGAGGTCCTACGGAGGAAACGAGAGGGAAACGTGCCGACGTGATGATGGCAATACGTGTTCTCCGATTCCTCGTATTTCCCGCCAGGAGGCCTGACCGATGCGCCAGCTGACCGCGCTCGACGCGCAGTTCCTTCACGCCGAATCGGCGACCACGGCGGCCCACGTGGCGGGGCTCGCCATCCTCGACCCCACCTGCTCCCGGCTGGGGGCCCTCACCCGCGAGTGCCTGGTCGGGCTGCTCCGCGAGCGCCTGCACCTGGCCCCGGCGCTGAGGCTGCGCCTGGCCACCGTGCCGTTCGGCCTCGACCGGCCGTACTGGACGGAAGACCCCGATCTCGACGTCGCCGGCCACGTCCACGAGGTGACCCTCACGGGCCCCGGCGACGACGCCCAGCTCGCCGAGAAGGTGGCCAGGATCCACGAGCGGCGCCTCGACCGGGGCCGCCCGCTGTGGGAGATGCACCTCATCCACGGCCTGACCGGCGGCCGGGTCGCCCTGTACGCCAAGGTCCACCACTGCGCCATCGACGGGGTGTCGGGGGCGGAGCTGCTCGCGGCGCTGCTGGACCTGACCCCCGAGCCCCGCGCCGTCGAGCGGCCCGCGCCCGAACCGCGGACCACCGCCCCCGGCCTGGCCGGGATGCTCGCCGGGGCGGTGGCCAGGACGGTGCTGCAGCCCGCCAGGACGCTGTACTCCCTGGGCCGCATGGCGGCCGAGCTCGACACGATGCCGCTGACCTCGGCCCTGCCCGGGGCCCGGCAGGTGGCCGCCGCCACCCGGATGATCGCGGGGAGGGCGCCGGAGCCGTCGGAGCCCGCGGAGCCGCCCATGCTGACCGCGCCGCGCACCCCGTTCAACGGCCCGATCGGCGCCGAGCGGCGCTTCTCCTACGGGTCGATCCCGCTCGCGGACGTCAAACGGGTCGCCAAGAGCGCGGGGGCCAGCGTCAACGACGTGGTCATGACGCTGTGCGCCTCGGCCCTGCGCGCCTGGCTGCACGAGCGCGACGCGCTGCCCGACCGGCCGCTGATCGCCGCGGTCCCGGTCGCGGTCCGCACCGCGAGCGCGCGGGACGTGGTCGGCAACCAGATCTCCGTCATGGTCACCCCGATCCCGACCGACCTGGCCTGCCCCCGCGAGCGGCTGCGCGTCATGGCCGGGACGATGCTCTCCGCCAAACGGCGCTTCGCCGGTGCCCCCACGGCCTGGCTGGGCGAGCTGTCGTCGATGCTGCCCTCGGCCATCACCGCGCTGGCGACCTCCGCGGTGTTCCGGCTGGCCTCGATCGTGCTGCCGCCGATCAACCTGATCGTCTCGAACGTGCCGGGGCCGCAACTCCCGCTGTACCTGTGCGGGGCCAGGGTGCTGGCCTACCACCCCATGTCGGTGCTGACCGACGTGAGCGGCGGGGTCAACATCACCTGCTTCTCCTACGACGGCTCGCTCGACTTCGGCATCCTGTCCTGCCCGGACCGGGTGGCCGACGTGTGGCGGCTCATGGGCCACCTGCGGGCGGCCATGGACGAGCTGATGGAGCAGATCGAACCGGCCATACCGGCCACACCGGCCGTGCCGGCCAGGCGGATCGACCCGGTGGGGCGCCCCCTGCCGGTCAGGGAGATGGTGCCCGCCTGAGCGCGGCGCGGGAGGAGGAACGGATGCCGGCCCACGGAACAACGACGATCATCGCCGATGCCCCGCAACCGCGCGATTGGTCAAGAAATAGAGTTGGCCCATGAGCTTTTCTGAGCTGAACCTGTTCCCTCTCTGCCTTGGCGGCAACGTATTCGGCTGGACCGCCGACCGGGACGACTCCTTCGCCGTCCTGGACGCCTACGCGGAGGCGGGCGGAAACTTCATCGACACCGCGGACACCTACTCCTCGTGGGTTCCCGGGCACGTCGGCGGGGAGTCGGAGACCGTGATCGGCGAGTGGATGGCCTCTCGCCGCAACCGCGACCGGATCGTGGTGGCGACCAAGGTGGGCTCCATGCCCGGCCGCACCGGCCTGTCGGCGACCAACATCCGCGCGGCGGCCGAAGACTCGCTGCGGCGGCTGCGTACGGACCACATCGACCTGTACTGGGCCCACATCGACGACGCGACCACCCCGCTGGAGGAGACCCTCGGCGCCTTCGACGAGCTGGTCACCGAGGGCAAGGTCCGCAACATCGGCGCCTCCAACTACAGCGCCGAACGGCTCGCGCAGGCGCTCACGATCTCCGAGGAGGCCGGTCTGGCCCGGTACGGGGTGCTGCAGCAGCACTACAACCTCATCGAGCGCGACTACGAGGGCGAGCTGCGCGACGTGGTGACCGAGGCGGGACTCACCAGCACCCCGTACTTCGGCCTGGCCATGGGGTTCCTGACCGGCAAGTACCGCGCCGGGGTCACGGTGGACAGCCCGCGCGCGGGCCGGGCGGCGGAGTACCTCACGTCGGAACGCGGCCCGCGGGTGCTCGACGCCCTGGACAAGGTGGCCGCCGCCCACGGCGCCGCCCCGGCCACCGTCGCGCTCGCCTGGCTGGCCGCCCAGCCCACGGTCGCCGCGCCGATCGCCAGCGCCCGCAACGTCGAGCAGCTCCGGCCGCTGCTCGCGGTCGCCGGTCTGACGCTGTCGGCGGACGAGCTCGCCCTGCTGGACGAGGCCTCCCGGTAGGGCCTCCCGGGCAGAGGCGCCCGGCGGGCCGCGGGGTGACCCGAGCCCGCCGGGGGCACGAACGACGGGGCCCGGCCGCGACGCGGCCGGGCCCCGGGGTCCCGTACTTCCGCACGAGGTGTACGGGGGGTCAATACGGGGGTTCTAGTGCGGCGTGGACTTCTCGGCACCGATACCGGTGAGCGAGCGGACCTCGATCTCCGCGTACTTCTCGGCGCTGTACTCCTTGCTGAGGCGGGCGCCGATGAACCCGGCCAGGAAGCCGATCGGGATCGAGACGATGCCGGGGTTGCTCAGCGGGAACCAGGCGAAGTTCGCGTCCGGGAACAGCGCGGTGGCGCTGCCGGAGACGACCGGCGAGAAGATCACCAGGACCAGCGCGGAGACCAGGCCGCCGTAGATGGCCGAGACCGCGCCCGCGGTGTTGAACTTCTTCCAGAACAGGCTGTAGAGGATCGCGGGCAGGTTACCCGAGGCCGCCACCGCGAAGGCGAGCGCGACCAGGAAGGCCACGTTCTGCCCCTGGGCGAGGATGCCGAGCCCGATGGCGACCGCGCCGATGACGAAGGCAGAGATCCTGGCGACCAGGATCTCCTCCTTGTCGGTGACGTTGCCGCGCTTGAACACGTGCGCGTACAGGTCGTGGGCGAAGGAGGAACTCGACGCCAGCGTCAGACCGGCGACGACCGCCAGGATCGTGGCGAAGGCGACCGCCGCGATGATGGCGAGCAGGATGGTGCCGCCCACGTCGCCGAAGATGGCCTTGCCGACCGCCTCGGCGAGCATCGGCGCCGCCGTGTTGCCCGCCTTGTCCTGCGCCAGGATCGCCTTGCCACCGACCAGGGCCGCCGCGCCGAAGCCGAGCACGAGGGTGAGCAGGTAGAAGGTGCCGATGATGCCAATGCCCCACAGGACCGACTTGCGGGCCTCCTTCGCGGTGGGGACCGTGTAGAAGCGGATCAGGATGTGCGGCAGGCCCGCGGTGCCCAGCACCAGCGCCAGGCCCAGGCTGATCAGGTCGATCTTGCCCGCGAGGCCCTGCGCCTCGGTGCCGTACTTCAGGCCCGGCTCCAGGAAGGCCGCGCCCTTGCCGCTCTGGGTGGCGGCCTCACCGAGCAGGCCCGACAGGTTGAAGCCGTAGTGGCCGAGCACCAGCAGGGTGACCAGGGTCGCGCCGCCCATCAGCAACACGGCCTTGACGATCTGGACCCAGGTGGTGCCCTTCATCCCGCCGACGACCACGTAGACGATCATCAGGATGCCGACGCCGACGATCGTGAGCGCCTTGCCCGTCGGCGAGGTGACACCGAGCAGCAGGCCGACCAGCGCGCCCGCGCCGACCATCTGGGCCAGCAGGTAGAAGATCGACACCGTGATGGTGGAGACACCCGCCGCCGTACGGACCGGGCGGGGGCTCATCCGGAAGGCCAGCACGTCGGCCATGGTGAACTTACCGGAGTTACGCATCAGCTCGGCGACCAGCAGCAGCGCCACCAGCCAGGCGACCAGGAAACCGATCGAGTACAGGAAGCCGTCGTAGCCCGACAGGGCGATGATCCCGGCGATGCCCAGGAAGCTCGCGGCCGACATGTAGTCGCCGCCGATGGCCAGGCCGTTCTGCACACCGCTGAAGGAGCGCCCACCGGCGTAGTAGTCGGTGGCGTCCTTGGTGTTGCGGCTGGCCCAGAAGGTGATGCCCAGCGTTCCCGCGACGAACAGCAGGAACAGGATCGTGGAGAGGGTCTGGTGGCTCATTCGGTCTTCCCCTCGACTCCGTGGCGGATCTCGTCGGCCAGCGGATCGAGCTTCTTCTCGGCGAAACGGGAGTAGGCCCAGGCGATGCCGAACGTCGACACGAACTGGAGCAGACCGAAGATCAGCGCCACGTTGATGTTGCCAAAAACCTTCGTGCCCATGAAGTCGCGCGCCCAGCCCGACAGGACGACGTACAGCAGGTACCACGCGAGGAACGCCGCGGTCATCGGGAACGCCCAGGCCCGGAAACGCCTCTTCAACTCCTGGAACTGGCCGTCGGCCTGGATTTCCTCGTAGACCGATGAATCATGTTGCCTGGCGGTCACGCGACCTCCCAAAATGTGATCTGGATCACGGACAACGTAGGGGTGGACGCTACCCGGGGAGGAGACCCGTACGCGGACTCTTCGCCGAGGCGCCGCCGAGTCGCGTTCAGTTGGGTGGGGCTTGCGGTGAAAGGTCTGTATCGCGCGACGAACGGTCAACCGGCACAGCCCACCCCACTCCCCGCAGCGCGTACCCCCCGGCACCGCAGACCGCCAGGCCGACCACCGCGAGCAGCAGGCGATAGTCGACGAGCGACACCAGCACGGCACCACCGAGCAGGGACACCAGCTGCGCGAACCCGACGAGCGACTCGAAAGCGGTCGAGACCCGGCCCACGAGATGGCCCGGACTGCGGCGCTGCACCAGCGTCGTCCTCGCCACCCCCTCCAGGGTGAGCCCGGCCCCCGCCACCGCCATCGCCCCCAGCACGACCGTCTCCACCGGCACCATCCAGCAGACGACCGCCACACCGTACAACCCGATACCCGCGCCGATCGCGAACAACTCACCCCGGCGCGCGATCACCGTGGCACTGCGCAACCCCCCGGCGATCGCCCCCAGACCCATCGCGGTCGAGGTGAACGCGGTGAACTCCGGCGACCTGGCCAGGCCGTGCTCGATGACCGCGAAGATCAACGACTCGGTCGCCCCCGCCAGCGAGAACATCAGGCACAGCGCCACGGCCGCCCGACGCAACGGCGGATCGGCGGCCAGATACCGGGCCCCGGCCCAGAACTCCTCACGCCGACGCCCCGACGGAGCCCGCGAGAGGGGCGAAGCGGACTCCGGCACCGGAAGCATCGCGAAGACCGCCGCCGCGACCAGGAAGGTGACCACGTCGAACAACACGAGCGCGCCGATCCCGAAACCGGTGTAGACGGCCACCCCCAGCAGCGGCCCGAACAGCCGCAACCCCTGCCGGGTGGTCTGCAGGGCCCCGTTCGCCTCGGCCAGCAGATGCTCGGGCAGGATCACCTTGAGCAACCCGCCGAGCGCGGAGAAGACCACCGCGTACGAACACCCCATCGCCGCGGACACCGGGTAGATCAGCCAGACCGTGCCCGGCCCGGTGACCGCGACCAGCGGAGCGAGCGAGACCCCCGACAGCACACAGGTGACGACCAGAAGCCTCCTGCGGTCCACCCGGTCGATCAGATAACCGAAGAAGGGCGAAAGACACAGGGGCAGCGTGAAGAAGAACAGCGTCAGACCGGCGGCGGCGTCGGAACCGGTGAGGGTCTTGGCCAGGATCCCGGGCACCAGCAACAGCGAGGCGTCCCCCAGCAGGCTGACGGCCATCCCGAAGTAGACGAGCCGGAACCGGGACCTGCGCAGGACCTCCGGCATCACCACCGACCGGCGAACCCGCTCCCGAGGGTCACGACGACGGACCGGCTCCCCGAAGAACCGGCCCCCCGAGAACGCGACGCCCGCCCGGCTCCCGGAGGCCACGGCGACGGACCGGCGGGCCACCCGGCTCCCTGAGAACGCGACGGCCGCTCGGCGGACCACCCGGCCCCCGGGTAGCGCGGCAGTGGCGTCGCCGACCTCGGCGACCGCCTCGTCACCGGAGCCGGCAGGTATCAAATCTCGTCAAAACAACCGAAATGTCGGTCCATAATCGTCATTCCGTCACAGCTCGCCGGAGCCGTCAAGAGGACCGAGGCCGCCAGTCACCCCGGTCCAGGTTCAGGATCTCGGGGGTGTGCAGCCGCACCATCGTACGAGCCACATTCGGCGGAATACGCCCCGGCGTCAACAACGAGACCACCACCATCACCACAAAGGCGATCGGCACCGTCCACGCGGCGGGCTGCGCCAGCAGAGCACCGACCAACCCGGTATGCGGCCCCCCGCCGATCGTCATCAGCACCGCACCGCAGGCCAGGCCCCCACCGGCGAGCAACCCGGCCATCGCGCCCGCGGGCGTCAACCGCCGCCACCAGATCCCCAGCACCAGCAACGGACAGAAAGACGAAGCCGCCACCGCGAACGCCAGACCGACCACATCGGCGACCGGCAACGAACGGGCGAACGCCGCCAGAGCCAGCGGAACGATCACCGCCAGCACCGCCGCCGCCCGGAACGACCGCACCCCTCCCTTGAGAATGTCCTGCCCGATAACCCCCGCGACCGACACCGTCAACCCCGAAGACGTCGACAAGAACGCCGCGAACGCCCCCGCCGTCACCAACGCCGTCAGCAGATCCCCCGCCACACCACCGATCAACCGCCCCGGCAGCGACAACACCACCGTGTCACTGCCCTCCAGCTCAGGAACATAGATCCGGCCCAGCGCGCCGTACACCGCGGGCAACAGATAGAAAGCCCCCAGCAACGACAACACCACCAACGTCGTACGACGCGCCGCCCGGCCATCGGGATTGGTATAGAAACGGACCAACACGTGCGGCAACCCCATGGTGCCCAGAAACGTGGCCAGAATCAGCGAATACGTCGAGTAGAGCCCGTACTCCCTACCGGCCGACAACGGCAGCGCCCACGTGGCCGCGTCCCGCGCACTCAACCCCGGCGCACCACCACTACGCCACGCCAGCAACAGGAACACCAGCGGCACAGCCAGCGCGGTGAGCTTCAACCAGTACTGGAACGCCTGCACGAACGTGATCGACCGCATCCCACCGGACATGACGTTCACCGCGACCACCGCCGCCACCAGCAAACCCCCCGCCCACTCGGGCGCACCGGTGATAGCCCGCAAAACCAGGCCCGCGCTCTGGAACTGCGGCATCAAATACAGCCACCCGATCAGCACGACCAGCACCCCGGCCATCCGCCGCACCGCCATCGACTCCAGCCGCGCCTCGGCGAAATCCGGCAACGTGTACGCCCCCGAACGACGCAACGGCGCCGAGACCAGCACGAGCAACACCAGATAGCCGCCCGTCCAGCCCACCGGCAGCCACAACATGTCGGCACCGTAGGTAAGGATCAACCCGGCGATACCCAGGAAACTCGCGGCCGACAAATACTCCCCGCCGATCGCGGAGGCGTTCCACAGCGGGGAGACCGTACGAGAGGCGACATAGAAGTCAGAAGTGGTCCGCGACAACCTGATCCCGAACGCGCCGATCAGCACCGCCGCCAGCACCACCAGCACCACCGCCGTCACACCGTACGCGGTACTCATCCGACGCCTCCCCCGACGCCTTCCACGACCCCTCCGACCCCTCCCGTGACGGTCCGCCTCCCGTTCAAGGGGCCCTGTCCACCAGCTCGGCGAAGTGACGCTCGTTCCGCTCCGCCTGCCGGACGTAAAGCCAGGCCCCGATCACGAACGCCGGATAGATCAGACCACCCAGCACCGCCCAGGGCAGCGGAATCCCCAGCACATGGACCGCACGCAACTCCGGCACCAGCAAGAACATCAGGGGCAGCCCCGCCACCACACACCCCAGCACCGTGCAGACGAACAAGGCCAGCCGGAACTGGGTACGGACCAGCGAACGCATGTAGACCTCACCCAGACGGGTCTGCTCGTCGATCTCACGGGTGACCGGATAACGCGGATGCCGGGGAGCCATCGTGCGAGGGCTGGTCACCACCTCACGCCGAGGCCGCTCATCCTTACGCGGCCGATCGGCGTCCTTACGCGACCGCTCGGCGTCCTTACGTGGCCGGTCGGCATCCTTACGCGAACGGTCCACGTCCTTACGCGAACGGTCGGCGATCCACCGGCGCGGCTCGGCACCCTCCCCGGCCCCGGAGTCACCACTCATTCCGGCCTGCCCTTACGCGCCCGGCGCACCAGAAGATCACGCAACTCACGAGTATGACGACGACTGACCGGGATCTCGGTCTCACCGATGCGCACCACACACCGTCCCGAATCGATATGCAACTCGTCGATGTGCTTGACCGCGACCAGATGACTGCGATGCACCCGGACGAACCCCGCGGAAGACCAGCGCTCCTCCAATGTGGCCAACGAGATACGGACAAGATGACTACCACCCGCGGTGTGCAGACGGGCATAGTCACCCTGCGCCTCCACATACCGGACCTCGGTGCTGGCCACGAACCGGGTGACACCACCGAGCTCCACCGGAATCGTGTCAGGATCGGCACGACCCGGCCCCTCGACCTCCGGCAACTCCGCGGAGACGAACACCCTGCGAATCGCCTCGGCCAACCGCTCCGGCCGCACCGGCTTGAGCAGATAATCCTCAGCCTTGATCTCGAAGGCGTCGACCGCGTGCTCCTCATAGGCCGTCACAAACACCACCCGAGGCGGATTGGCGAACTGCGAAAGCAGACGACCAAGAACCACCCCATCCAAACCACGCATCCGGATATCGAGAAAGACCGCGTCGATCGGCCGCCCGTCCGCGATCGCCCGATCCAGGACACGCAACGCCGCCGCCCCATCCCTGGCCAGGGAAACCTCCCCGATACGAGGATCGTCCCTGAGCAGATAGGCCAGGTCCTCCAGCGCGGGAAGCTCGTCGTCCACCGCCAGGACACGCAGGCCGGTCACGGTCACTCCTCCAGGTCGTACGCGAGGGAATTTCTAGAGGGTGATGAATCAGACATCGCCTGTCAACTTTACGGTGAGGGGGGAAGGACGGACTCAACGGGCGGAGACACCCGGATGGTACTTGGGCAGACGAACGCTGACCTTCGTGCCCGCCCCCTTGGCCGTCTCCGCCACCAGGCCGTACTCGTCACCGTAGACCTGGCGCAACCGCTCGTCCACGTTGACCAGCCCCACCCCCCCGGCCCCCGAACGCTCATCGGCGTCACCGGCCAGAATGCGACGCAGCCGATCCGGCTCCATACCGACGCCGTCATCCTCCACACTGATCCGGCACTCGGCCCCGGCATCCTCCGCGACGATCGAGATGCGCCCCACCCCGGGCTTACTCTCCAACCCGTGCTGAACCGCGTTCTCCACCAAAGGCTGCAAACACAGGAACGGCACCGCGACCGCGAGCACCTCCGGAGCGATACGCAACGTCACCTGAAGCTGCTCCCCGAAACGGGCACGTTCCAGGGTGAGATAACGATCGATGGACCGCAGCTCCTCCGCCAGCGTGGTGAACTCCCCATGCCTCCGGAACGAGTAACGGGTGAAGTCGGCGAACTCCAGCAACAACTCCCGGGACCGATCAGGATCGGAACGCACGAAACTCGCGATCGTCGTCAACGAGTTGTAGATGAAATGCGGGGAGATCTGCGCCCGCAGCGCCCGCACCTCGGCCTCCATCAGACGCGTCCTCGACCGGTCCAGCTCGGCCAGCTCCAGCTGCGAGTCGACCCAGTTCGCGACCTCGTGAGCGGCCCTGACCAGACCCGCCGAAGCATGCCCGCCGTACGCGGCGAGGGAACCCACCACCCTGCCGTCGGTGGTGAGCGGCACCACCACGGCGAACCTGATCGGACACTCGGGAAGATCACACGAGACGACCTCCGGACCCAGGACGCGGGTCCGGCCCCCGGCGAGCGTCTTGGCGGCATGGGCGAACGCCTCACGAGCGTGATGGTCGCCCTCGCCGTCGTAGACCAGCAACCGCTCCTCATCGGTGATCGCCAGCGCCGGGGAACCCAGCAGCTCCCGCAGGTAACGGGACGCCTTCAGCGCCCCCGCCTCGGTCAGCCCCGCCCGCAGCGGCGGCGCGGCCAGGGACGCGGTGTGCAGGGTCTCGAACGTGGCCCGCTCCGCGGGACTGCTGCCCAGCTCCCTGCGCCCGCGCAACACCCGCCACAGCACCAGGGCGGGTACGCCGACCAGGGCGGCGACCAGCAACACGGCGACGAGGGGTTCCACGCTCCGGACCTTATACGCCCGGCCACGCCCGCGCCTCGTCCCTGGAGATCACACGAGACCACATCAGGCCCCTCGACGGGTTTTTCCTCGTCGACGGGCCCAGCGTCTTTACAATGTAGATCAAAGTCAGTCCGCCGGAGGGAGGGCCTCCCGGACACGACGGGCGTAGGACTCGGCCTCGGCGGGGTCGTCGTATTTCGTACGGGGCCAGAAGAAGCCGCGCAGGCCGTCCTTGCGGTTGCGGGGAACGACGTGGGCGTGCAGGTGCGGGACGCTCTGGCTGATCCGGTTGTTCATCGCGACGAACGTACCGGCCGCCTCCAGGCCCCGCTCGACGGCGACGGAGAGGCCGCGGACGCGTTCGAAGAACGGGCCGACCATCGGTGCCGGAAGGTCCGCCAGCGTCCCGACGTGGGCCCGCGGGACCACGAGGACGTGGCCCTTGAAGACCGGCCGCGTGTCCAGGAAGGCGAAGGCCACACCGTCGGAGAGGACGACGTGGGCCGGTCGCTCCTCGGCCACGATGGCACAGAACAGACAATCCTCACCCGGCACCGCTTCGGAGACCGCCATCCCGTCAGGATAGGAGGCTCCGCACGGCCGGGACACGGAAACGCGTCACCACCCGCCTTTGACCGCCCCCGAGATGAAAACCTCGCGATGACCAACGGGAACGCGTCACCACCCGACCCTGGCCACTCCTGGGACACGGGAACGCGTCACCACCCGACCTTGGCCGCGCCCGAGATGAGGGATCTCGCGATGACCATCCGCTGGATGTCGTTGGTGCCCTCGCCGATGGCCATCAGGGGCGCGTCGCGGTAGAGGCGTTCGAGGACGAACTCCTGCGAGTAGCCGTAGCCGCCGTGGATCCGCATCGCCTCCGTGGTGGCGCGTAGCGCGACCTCGGAGGCGAAGTACTTGGCCATCGCGGCCTCGGAGTTCACCGCGCCGCTCTCGGAGCGGACCGCCGCCCAGTAGGTCAGCAGCCGGGCCGCCTGGATGTCGGTGGCCATGTCGGCGAGCTTGAGCTGGATGGCCTGGAAGTCCGCGATGGGCTGCCCGAAGGCGTGGCGCTCGCGCGAGTAGCCCAGCGCGGCGTCGTAGGCGCACTGGGACAGGCCGACCGCGCGGGCGGCGATGTTGACCCGGCCGAGTTCCAGGGCCGACAGCGCCTGCTGCATGCCCCGCCCCTCGGCCCCGCCGAGCAGCGCCGACACCGGGACGCGCACGTCCTGCAGCACGATCTCGCAGGTCTCGGTGCCCTTGTAGCCGAGCTTGGGCAGGTCGCGGCTGACGGTGTACCCGGGGGTTCCGGCCTCGACGAGGAGGAGGGACATGCCCCGGTGCGCGGGGTCGGTGACGGAGGTCTTGACCAGGACGGGCATCGGGTCGGCGTGCCGGGCGTTGGTGATCCACGTCTTGGTCCCGTTGACCACGTAGTGGTCGCCGTCGCGGACGGCCCGCGTCTGGATGCCCTGCAGGTCGGTGCCCGCCGCGGGCTCGGTCAGCGCGATGCCGGTACGGCGGGCGCCGGTGGCCAGTTCGGGCAGGTAGGCGTCCTTCTGCTCCTCGGTGCCGTACCTGGCGATCATCCAGGCGGCCAGGGAGTGCGAGCCGAGCACCCCGGCCACGCCCATCCACCCGCGGGCGATCTCCTCGAAGACCAGGGCGAACGACACCCGGTCCAGGGCGAGCCCGCCGTACTCCTCGGGGATAGTGATCCCGAACAGCCCCATCTCCTTGAAGCCCTCGACGATCTCCGTGGGGTAGCGGCCGGTCCGCTCCCACTCGGAGGCGACCGGCACGATCTCCTTGTCGACGAACTCCCGCAGGGTCCGGCGGAACAGCTGCTGCTCCTCGTTGAGCTCGAAGTCCATCGCGAGGTCCTTTCCGCGAAACGGCCGTCAGGGGGTGAGCGGGCCGGTCTTGGCCCGCGGGAAGTAGTTCTTGTCCTGCGGCGCGTCGCGGCGGTAGACCATCACCGCGCGGCGCCAGGACATGACCTCGTCGCCGTCCTGGTTGAGGCCGCGGGTCTTGCAGGTGACGATCCCGGCGTAGGGCCGCGACCGCGACTCCCGCTTCTCCAGCACGATCGACTCGGCGTACAGGGTGTCGCCCAGGAAGACCGGGTGGGTCAGCCTGATCTCGTCCCAGCCGAGGTTCATCAGGGCGGTCTGGCTGACGTCGATCACCGAGATGCCGAGCACGATCGCCACGGACAGGCCGGAGTTGACGATGATCTTCCCGACCGGGGCGCGCTCGGCGAAGTGCGCGTTGAAGTGGTTCTGGTTGGTGTTCATCGTCAGCAGGGTGAACCAGGTGTTGTCGGCCTCGCTGATCGTGCGGCCGAGCGGGTGCTGGTAGACGTCGCCGACGACGAAGTCCTCGTAGTACCGGCCGAGGCCGGGTTCGTGCACGGTCACGTCTCTCCCCTGGACGGCGGGATCTCGGCTGGACGGCGGGATTTCGACTCGATGGCGGAACCTCGACCGGAGCGGGACCTCGACGCCGATCATCTGACGTTCCGACGGCCCGCCGGGGCGTTCCTTTCTCAGGATGACACCTCGTAGCGGGCGGCGATCGCGGTGGCGCGGTCGCGCAGGGAGTCGCGCAGCCACCGCGGGGCCAGGGCCTCCGCGTTCGTGGCGAGCTGCCACAGCGCCCATTCCGCGTGTCTCGGATCCTGGAAGGTCACCTCCAGCCGCAGCCTGCCGTCCGCGTCGGTTTCCTCCGCGAGGACGGCCAGCGCGGTGCCCACCAGTTCCTCCCGCCGCGCCGGGTCCATCCGTACCAGCACGGTGACCTGGTCGCCGCCCGCCCGGAACCGCGTGCCGCGTTCCTGCCAGGCCCGGTCCAGATCGACCCGGTCCGGCCGCTGCGCGGGTTCGGCGAGCTCCTCGGCGGCCAGTACCCGGGACATCCGGTAGGTGCGGTCCGCGCCGGACCTCGTGGCCAGCAGGTAGCCCTGGTCGCGTACGGTGACCAGGCCGATCGGGTCCACCGTGCGCCACTTCGGGTCCTGACCCACGGCCGCGTAGTGGATGCGCAGCCGGTGTCCGGCGAACACCGCGCGCAGGACCTCGGCCGCCACGGCGTCGGGCACCTCCTCGGTGACCAGCCGACGTGAGAGAAGGTCGGTCTCCGGGTCGATGAGCAACCGCTGGGCCGCTCCGGCCGCGGTGTTCCGATAGCTCTCGGGCAGCGCGTCGACCACCTTGAGCATCGCCGAGGCGAGCGCCGAGCCGAGGCCGAACGCCTGCGCGCCGCGCCGCGATCCGGCGACCAGCAGGGCGAGGGCCTCGTCGTGGTTCAGTCCGGTGAGCTCGGTCCGGAAACCGGGCAACAGCGCGAAACCGCCGTGCCGACCGCGTTCGGCGTAGACCGGGACACCGGCCGCGGACAGCGCCTCGATGTCGCGCAGCACGGTGCGGGTGGACACCTCCAGCTCGCGGGCGAGCGCCGCCGCCGACAACCGGCCGTGCTGTCGCAGCAGCAGCACCAGCGAGACCAACCGGTCGGCGCGCATACGAAAACTCTACAGAGATACACGACACAGGATGTCGTGATTTGCCGGGAAGCTGAGCAACACGACGGAAAAGACGGCGGCTACCAAGCCGCTGGACATACGTGATACCGAAGAATCGAATGGAGCGAATGTGGCGATCGAGCGAACGGCGGTCAACCCGTGGGCGTGGTCGACGGAGCTGGGTTACAACCAGGGGGAGATCGTCTCCGGGCACACCCGGACGCTGTACATCTCCGGGCAGACCTCGATGAGCGGCGACGGCAAGCCCCAGCACGCCGATGACATGGCGGCGCAGCTGGCACTGAGCCTCGACAACCTGGAGGCCGTGCTCGGCGATGCCGGTATGTCCCTCGCGAACCTCGTCCGGCTCAACGTCTACACCACCGACGTCGATCGCCTCTTCCCGCACTACGGCGTGCTGGCGTCGCGGCTGGGCGCGGCCGGGGTGACGCCGCCCACCACGATGCTCGGGGTGACACGGCTGGCGATCCCCGACCTGATGGTCGAGCTTGAGGGAACCGCTGTCGCGTAACGCGACATCGCCGCCTCCGGCAGGGCCGCGCCGGAGGCGGCACGACCGGCGGGCGCCCGGCAGTCGATCGGGTCCTCGGCCTCGACGACACGGAGCCACAGCCGCCCGTGGACCGGCAGGGCGAAGATCAGATCCTCGGCCTCGACTACTCCCCCGGTGACACCGCCACGGGCGGGGAGCCGTCAGGGCAGGCGTCCGCGGAGGAACGCCGCCGCGACCTCCACCACCCGCCGGGCCTGGAAGCCCATGGCCTCCAGTTGCACGTCGCCGGGCGGGATCGTGCCGTGGTCGGAGGTGTGGCTGGTGCCGTACGGGTTGCCGGACCGGAACTGGACGGGGTCCGCGTATCCGGGCGGCACGATGATCGCGCCCCAGTGGTAGAAGGTGTTGTTCATCGCGAGGATCGTGCTCTCCTGCCCGCCGTGGGGCGTCGAGCTCGCGGTGAACGACGACACGATCTTGTCGACCAGCAGGCCCTGTGCCCAGAGCCCGCCGGTGGTGTCGACGAACTGCCTCATCTGGGCGGTGGGGTTACCGTAGCGGGTGGGCGTGCCGAACAGGAGCGCGTCGGCCCACTTCAGGTCCTCCAGCGAGGCCTCCACGACGTACTGGGTGGCGGCGGCGTGGGCGGCCCAGCCCTCGTTGGCCGCGATGGCCTCGGCGGGCGCGAGCTCCCTGACCTTGCGCAGGCGGACCTCGGCACCGGCCTTCTCCGCGGCGCTGGCGGCGGCCTTGGCCAGCGCGAAGACCGTACCCGTGGCCGAGTAGTAGATGACGGCGGCGTTGACGACCGGTTCGGTCACTGCCTCTTCGGTCAACTGCCTCACATCCCTCCGGGTGCCCTTCCGCGGTCGTTCTGCGGAACGTGCCCGACGATCCTCAGAGGAACCCGTCCTGACCCGCAAAGACTCCTTGACCTGGGTGATCACGGGACACGCGCGGCCTCCGCGCCCCCGGCGGTCACGCCGATCGGGACGCGGGGACGCGGGGATCGAAAAAGGGACGCCTCAGTCCCGGTCCCGCCCGGGGGCGGGGGCCGGGGCCGGGGTGAAGTCGGCGGCCTGGTCCGGCCGGTAGACGCCTCCCGTGCCCACCTGGGCGTCGTGGACCTGCTCGTCCGGGGCGTACAGGCGGATCTGGACGCCGTCGGGGTCGACGAAGCCCAGCGCGTGGCCCGAGGAGGCCCTGATGATCGGGCTGTGCGGGACGCCGAGCCCGTCGAGACGGGCGACCCAGTCGTCGAGTCCCTCAAGGGTGACCTGGAGCGCGAAGGGGTCGGCGTCGAAGAGCGCCCTGGCCAGCTCGGGGTTCTCGCGCAGGGCGATCTGGAAGGCCGCGCCGGGAACCGTGAAGCTCATGCCCCTGATCACGCCGTCCTCGTCCTGGAAGCTGGTGTGGTGCTCCAGTCCCAGAACCCGTTCGTACCAGGAGCGGCTCCGCTCCAGGTCACTCACCCAGATCTTGAGGTGGTGCACACCGGTCAGTACGGCGTTCAACTCGTCTCCTCAGGGGGCCTGCGTCGTCGTGACGGTCGTGGTGAAACGGTGGTTGCAGAACCTCTCGCGCGCCTCCGCCCGGCTGAGGCCGCGCCCGGACTCCTCGCGGTCGAGCCCCTCGAAGCTGTCGAAGCCGAGCCTGGCCCTGGCGTCACCGCCGGTCGCGAGGCGGGTCGTGAAGACGATCCGGCCTCGGTGCGGGACGTCGCTTCCGGCGGCACACCAGACGCCGTCGGCGCGCTCGCGGCAGCGGAGGACGGTGAGCCGCCCGCCGGTGGTGGCGTCGAGCAGCACCGCCCTGACGGGACCCCGGGCGCTCTTGGGGAAGCGGCCTCCCACCCAGAAGGCGCCCCAGTAGGGGGCGAAGGAGGGGGTCCACGTCATGGAGTAGTCGAGGGTGTAGGAGACCCTGCCGGACGAGTCCGGGCGGGACGCGGCCCCGGCCGTCAGCTCGATGCCGATCAGCGGCTTCTCCTGGCATTTCCTGGCGGCGGTGACGCAACTGGCCTGGGCCTGCGGCAGCGGTGACAGGGCGGCCGCGATGAGGGCGAGGCCGGTGGCGATCCCGAGAGCACGGCGCATGAGACCTCCTGTGTGTCCTGCCCCGAGAGTCGTGTCCTGCCCGAGAACGCTACATGTGCCCGGCCCCCCGCGTGCCTGAGATCAGGATAGTTCGCCTTTCGGCCTGGAAATGGTGACCTGATGGGACATCGGAGGCGGGAAGGTCCGGGTGGGCGGAGAGGAGGGGGTCCGCCGCCCACCCGGAAACGGTCAGATTACCCCGATAGACATGAGTTTGGCTCGCTTGAGGACAGGTGTCGGCCGGATCTGCGCGGATCCACACAGGTCCACACAGATCCACGGAGATCCACGCGGATCCATGCGGATTAACGCGGATCCGGTGGCCACGCCGATCCCCGGTGAGCCGGGGAGGGCACCGGCAGGAAAGCGGGAACGGCGTCCGGCCAGAAAGTCCGACCGGAACATCCGACCGAAACGTCCAACCAGAATCCGGCCAGAGTCCGGCCAAAACGTCCGGCCAGAAGGTTCGACCGGAGCGCCCGGCCGGGGCCGGATCAGCGTTCGCCGGGGCCGGGCAGGGGGCCGCTCTCGTCCTCCGCCTCGTCCCTGGGCTCGGCGTACGGCTCGCTCTCCGGCGGGTGGCCTCCGGCGATCTGGCGTTCCCGCATGAGTTCGGCGTCGAACTCCGCGCCCAGCAGGATGGCCATGTTGGACAGCCACAGCCAGACCAGGAACACCACGACGGCGCCGAGCGCGCCGTAGGTCTTGTCGTAGGAGCCGAAGTTGGCGACGTAGGTCGCGAACCCCGCCGAGACGACGACCCAGAGCAGCACCGCCAGCAGCCCGCCGGGGCTGATCCAGCGGAATCCCGGCTGACGGACGTTGGGCGCGGCCCAGTAGAGCAGCATCACCAGGCCCGCGGCGATCAGCACCAGGACCGGCCACTTGGCGTACCCCCAGACGGTGACCGCGGTCGGCCCGATGCCCAGGGCCTCGCCCGCCACCTCGGCGAGCCTTCCGGTGAAGGTGACGGCCACCGCCCCGGCGGCCATCAGGACGACGAACACCAGTGTCAGCCCGATCCGCAGCGGGGTCAGCTTCCACAGGGGGCGCCCCTCCCGGATGTCGTAGATCGCGTTTCCGGCCCTGACGAAGGCCGCGATGTAGCCGGAGGCCGACCAGAGCGCCACCAGCAGACCGGCGATCGCCAGGAAACCCCGCGCGCCGCCGCTGCCGCGTACCTGGTTGACCTGGTCCTCCACCAGCCTCGTGACGTCGCCGGGGGCGAGCGCGGCGACCTGGGACAGGATCGTGGAGATCACGTCCTGTCCGGCCAGCCCGAGCAGGGACACCAGCACGATCAGGCCGGGGAAGATCGACAGCACCGCGTAGTAGGTGAGGGCCGCGGCCCAGTCGGGCAGGCCGTCTCGCTGGAACTCCAGGACGGTCCGTTTGAGGACCCCCCACCACGCTCCCCTGGGCAGTTCCGAGGGGGTCTGGGGGACAAGGGCGAGCCGCCCTCGCGAATCGCCGAGGGCGGCCCTGCCGGTGCTGCCGGGCATCTACTTCTTCTTGCCTCGCCGCAGGACACGGAGGACGACCAGGACGAGCGCGGCGACCGCGGCGATCGTCACGACGGGGCGCTTGCCCGCCTCGGTCGTGACCCTGCCCGCCGCGTCCTTGATCTCGACGGGGGTCACCTCCTTGACCCGGCCGACGACCTCGGGGGCCGCCTCCTTCACCCGCCCGACCATCTCGGGCGCGGCCACCTTGACCCGCTCCACCATCTCGGTGGCCGTGGTGGCGGTCGCCGCCCCCACCTTGCGCAGGTCGTCGCCCACCTGAGCGGCGGTCTCCTGGATACGGCCCTTGACGTCGGTCTTGTGCACCAGTGCCTCCACTGTGTCGCCCAGTTCGCGGCGGGCGTCCTCGATGTCCCGCCGCACGCTTTCCGTGTCGTTCCCGCCGTCTCCGGCGGTCTTGCCGATCTCCGTCACGCCGCCACCGGTGTCACCGGTGTTGACGTACGGGGTGGTCGCCACCGTGGTGTCCGGGACAGCGGCGAGCGCCGTGCCCTCCGGAAGCCGGGTCGTGCCGTCGCGCCCGGACTCGGGGACGCCGGGGTCCTCGCGGGGCGTGCCGCCCGGCCCGTTCGGCGGGATGTTCAGCGATCCGCTCTCGTCCGGCGTGACGGGCTCGTCGACGCCCTTCCTGCGGGAGCCGGTGGTTCCGGCGTCGGGCTCAAGCCGGTCGGACTCGATCCGACCGGGTTTGCCGGGATCTGTCTCGGTCATCGGTGCGCCCTCTCTTTCACCGCGTCGATGTCGTCCTTGACGCTCTCGATGGTCCGTACGGGGGTCGGCGGGGCCGCCTCGGCGACCTGGCGCTTGCCGAAGAACCCGAGCGCGCCGGACACGACCAGCAGCACCCCGCCCACGAGCGCGGCGGCGGCCCACGGCGGCATGACCTGCGCGAGGAACAGGATCACCGCGGCGACCAGCGCGGCGGCCCCGAAAAGGGCCACGACCCCCGCTCCGCCGAACAGCCCCACGCCGATTCCGGCGTGCCTGCCCTTCTCCGTCAGCTCCGCCTTGGCCAGGCGCAACTCGTCCCTGACGAGGCGCGACACCTGTTCCGAGAGCTGCCGGATCAGCTCGGACGTCGGCAGCGAATCCTTGGTGTTGGTCATGGACTGCCTCCTCCCCTACAGGAAAAGACGTCTACCCTCCCCTCCCCCGGCAAACATGGGCCTGGCTGCGATGATCACAGGGAGCGCGGGGACGACACCGTGCCGTAGCTCACGGCAGACTGCTCTCCGGCCCCGGCCCGCTCCCCTCCACCGTTCCACCGACCACTCGCGAGGCGACCATGGCGAACATCGTGCTCACCGGCGGCACCCGGGGCATCGGCCTCGGCCTGACCAGGGCGTTCCTGGAACGCGGCCACCGCGTCGCGCTGTGCGGCGCCCGCGCCGGGTCGGTGGAGAGGGCAAGGGCCGAACTGGCCGGGCGGGACGTCCTGGCGATGGTCGCCGACGTCGCCGACCGGAGCCGGGTCCAGGCGCTGTGGGACGCGGCGGCCGGGGAGTTCGGGCGGGTGGACCTGTGGATCAACAACGCGGGGGTCTCCCACCGCCGGGAGCCGCTGTGGAGGCTGCCGGAGGACGAGGCCGGGACGGTCCTCGGCGTGAACCTGGCCGGTGTGCTGAACGGTACGGCGGTGGCGGTGGCCGGGATGGCCGCCCAGGGGTCCGGGCACGTGTGGAACATGGAGGGACTCGGCAGCGACGGCCGTACGGTCCCCGGGCTGGGCGTCTACGGCGCGACCAAGCGGGCGGTGACCTACCTGACGGGGGCGGCGGCCAAGGAGATGCCTCCGGGCGTGTCGATCGGGCTGCTCAGCCCGGGGATGGTGGTGACCGACCTGCTCACCCACGACTACGACCCGCAGGAGCTGCGGAAGGCGAAGAGGATGTTCAACATCCTGGCCGACCGGGTGGAGACCGTCGCGCCCTGGCTGGCCGAGCGGGCCGTGTCCCGGGCCCGCAACGGCGCCCACGTCCGCTGGCTGACGACCGGCAAGATCGTGCGCCGGTTCGCCACGGCGCCGTTCGGCGGACGGGACGTGTTCGGGCCGAACACGCCGAACACGTCCCACGGCCCGGATGCGCCATGATCATAGGGAGGCCCGCGTGTCCCAGTGGTGGAAAAGTAGAGGTACGGGCGAAGATGAGCCTCTTGGGATAGTGCGGGGCACGATGAGCGCGATCAGGAAGGCGGCACGCTAGAGATGGCACAGATCGTCGGCGGCGGAAGCCCGGTCAACGACGCCGAGCGACGGGTCATCGCACACCTGCGAGACAACGCCCCGGACGACTGGCTGCTGCTGCACAACATCGAGGTGCCCCGCGGAGACGACACCTTCGAGGTGGACGTGATCGTCCTGACCGGCCACTCGCTCTGCGTGATCGACGTCAAGGGCACCCGCGGCCGGATCGAGGTCGCGGGGACCCGCTGGTTCCCGCTGCGGCGCGAGGCGTTCGGCTCCCCCGTCGCCAAGCTGCGCGGCAACGGGCGCGCGCTCAAGGGCCTGCTCACCCAGGAGCGCCGCGAGCTGGACCGGGTCTACGTCGACAGCCTCGTGGTGCTCACCGGGACCGACGCGGAGCTGGTCGACCCGGCCGGGCGTGACTCGCGGCACGTCACCGACCTCGCCGGGCTGATCGGCACGCTGGGTGACGCCTCCCGCGTCAGGCGCGGCCACACCACGGACACCGCGCCGTACGGGACCGCGATCATCGAGGCGCTCAACGGGAGCGTGCGGCGCTCCACCGCGCCGCCGCGTTTCGGCAGCTGGGAGGTGGAGGAGCAGCTGGGCGGCGACAACCGGGTCACCGAGTACCGCGCGATCAACGCGACGGTCCCCGGCAGCGAGACGGTCCTGCTGCGCGTCTACCGGGCCGACCCGCTGGCCGAGGAGGAGCCGAGGGCGGCCGAGCGGCGGCTGATCACCAACGCCTACCAGGCCCTCACCAGGATCCCCCCGCACCCGTGCGTGGTGCGCGCCCGCGACTTCTTCGCCATCGACGACGAGAGCCGGTTCGTGCTCGTCCTCGACGACGTGCACGGCCAGGCGCTGCACCTGCACCTCACCGCCTCCCCGTCCACGCTCTCCACCGCGGCCCGGCTGGACGTGGTGGAGGACATGCTGCTCGGCCTGGCCCACGTCCACGCCAACAACGTGATCCACCGGGCGCTCAGCCCCGCGTGCGTGCTGGTGACGGAGGAGGGCCGGGCCATGCTCACCGGGTTCGACTACGCCAAACCGGGACCCCGCGCGCACACCGTGGCCAACGAGCTGCCCAACGTCCTCGACACCCACTACGCCGCCCCCGAGTGCCAGGCCATGCCCGAGCGGATGACGGCCGCCTCCGACGTGTACGCGGCCGGGGTGATCGCCTTCCAGCTGCTGACCGGGAAGCTCCCGCCGATCACCCCCGACGCCGAACCGCCCTCCGGAGAGGCGCCCGTGGAGGTCATGGACCTGCTGCGGCGGATGCGCGACCACGCGACGCACAAGCGTCCCGGTGCCGCCGAGGCGCTGGCCGACCTGCGGCGGGCCAGGCGGCCCCGCCCGCCGGAGCCCGCCCTCCGGGTCCCCGCCCCGCAGCATCTCGCCGTACCGCCGGAGGACCCTCGTCCTCGGGAGGTCCGGTCACAGCACGCCGGTCCTCTTGCGCCCCCGGCTCCCCAGGGCCCCGGCGTGGCGGACGCCGGGCGGCCGGAGGGGCGCGGGCCGGAACGCCATCCCCGGGCGCCCGCGCGCTACGAGGACGTACCGGCCCGGGAGCCGCTGATCGACAGGCTCAGGACGAGGCTCCGGCGGATCACCGGAAAGCAGCCGTGAAGGCGAATCCGCCGCGCGACGGAGTAAGGGTGTAACCCACAGAAGGGACACCCCGGCACATGGCCGCTCCCCCTGACGCCCCGGCGAGAATCGACGACGCCGAGCTGATAGAACGGTCCCGGCACCGCCCCGACCTGTTCGCGGTGCTCTACGACCGCTATTTCGTCGAGATCCACCGCTACGCCGCCGGACGGCTCGGCCCGCAGATCGCCGACGACGTCGCCGCCGAGACCTTCCTGGTGGCGTTCCGCAAACGGGAGTCGTTCGACCCCGGCAGGGGGGCGGTCAGGCCCTGGCTGTACGGCATCGCCACCAACCTGGTCGCCCAGCACCGCAGAAGCGAGATGCGCAGGCTGGAGGCCCTGCAGCGGGCGCCCGTCGGCGGTGAGGCCGACGAGGGACACGAGGAACGGGTGGCCACGCGCCTCGCCGCCGCGGGCGCGCAGGGGCCGCTCGCGTCCGCGCTGAGCGGCCTCCCTGACGGCGACCGCGACGTCCTGCTGCTCGTCGCGCTCGCCGACCTGAGCTACGAGGAGGTCTCGCAGACCCTCCGAATCCCGTTCGGCACCGTCGGCTCCCGGCTGAACCGGGTGCGCAGGAAGCTGCGCGCGGCGCTGGGCGGCGTCAACCCCATGATCGGAGGTTCCGATGGATGAACTGACCTCGGTCCGCGACCTGCTCACCGAGCCGGAGCCGTCCCACGAGGTGATCGCGACGGGCCGGGCCCGGCTCCTGGCCGCGGCCGACCCCCTCGGCGGCTCCCCCGAGCCGTCCGGGCCGCCCTCCCCCCGGTCGCCGGGAGACCGGAGGGTCCGGCAGGCGCGGCGTGGCCGCAGGACGGCCTGGTGGACGGCCCTGGGGGTGGGACTGGCCGGGACCGCGGCGGCCACGACCCTGGTGATCGCCTCCTCCACCGCCGTACACCCACCGGCACCGCTCACGCGGCTTCCAGTACTGGAGACCTCGGCCACGGCGAGGCAGGTCCTGCTGGCCGCGGCGACCGCGGCGGCCAAGGCCCCCACGAAGGGCGCCTACTGGGTCACCCGCACCGTCAACGGGTCCCAGCGCGTCGAGCCGGGTGCCCGGTATCTCGTCCAGCAGCGCCGCGCCACGGAGACGTGGCTGTCGCGGACGCGCGACAGGAAGAGCTGGCAGATCAACCAGTATCTCGGCGCGAAACCCGCGACGCCCAGGGACGAGGCGGCCTGGCGCGAGAACGGCTCACCGACCCGCTGGCTGTTCGAGGACGGCGCGCTGACCGGCGGCTACATCCCCCCGGGCAGCCGGATCGAGTCCACGCCGGGAGAGCGGGAGGCGTCCTGGCTGCGCGGCAAGTGGATCGGGTCGGCGGGCCACCTGACCAAGGGGCTGCTCACCTGGGCCGAGGTGCGCGCGATACCGGACACCCCGGAGAGGCTGCGGGCCTACCTGAGCGAGCGTAACGCCGCCTTCACCGCCCGGTTGCCGGAGAAGGAGAGGGAGCCGGGGAGGGCGGATCCGTGGACGCTGGAGGACTGCATGAGCATCATCACCTCGCTCCCGGTCTCTCCCGAGACGCGGGCGGCGGCCTACCAGCTCCTGGCCTCCCTGCCGGACATGAGGTCCGAGGGGGAGGTCGTCGACGATCTCGGCCGGGTCGGCCAGGCGATCTCCTACCCGGTCAGCACGCCCACGCCGCAGGGCGGGCAACAGGTCTACGGGAGGAGCCGGCTCGTGATCGACGTGGCGAGCGGGCTGCCGCTGTCCAGGGAGAGGGACGCCCTCGACCGGCTGCCCGACGGGCGGACCTACAAGATCACCTCGTTCTCCGCGTACGAGCGGATCGGCTGGACCGACGACCTGCCCGACCTGCCCGCCCGGCGCGACTGAGCCACCGGGCGTACGAGGGTGCGTGCCGTGTCCCGCCCGGCGCGCACCCCGGCCGGGCCGAGGGGGCGGACGGGGGTCCCGGGCCCGTACGGGAACCGGGTTGAAAGAACGTGCGAGAGCCGGGTTGAAAGGACGTACGGGAACCGGCGTTGGAAGGACGTGCTGGAGCCCGGCTGAAGGGGCTGTGGGAGCCGGGCTGAGAGGGCGTACGGGGGTGGCTGGCCCGTGCGGGGGCCGGGCCCGGACCTTCGGTCGGGCCTGGCGCGCCGCCGGGCGGCGGGGTCAGCGGCGGGTGTGGCCGCCCCGGAAGCGGTCGAGAAGCCCGCGCAGCTTCTGCTGGTTGCGCGGGTCGCGGGCCATCGCCCTGGCCTTCTCCATGTTCCGCTGCCCCTGCGGGGTGCGCAGGTAGCCTCGGATCCGGTCGATCAGCGACGCCATGGTGTCCTCCATCTGTCGGAACCCGACGACTACCCGCTGAGCCCGGTTCCAATCACCGGCGGCGCCGGGCTCAGGAGTCGACGAAGTCGCCGGGGACCATCACCCGCAGGCCGTTGGGGACGGTACGGATCGTGATGGGGGTCATCAGGCGGACCTCGCCGTCGACGTCGGCGGCCATCGGCGGGTCGGTCTCCAGGTGCATCTCGCGTCCCACGACGAAGGGCCCTCCCGCCAGGCTGCGCCAGCGCCCGCTGCCGGCGCGGACCATGGTCTCCAGCAGCAGGCGCAGGCGCTTGCCCGAGCCGAGCTGGTACGCGACCAGCCTGCCGTTGTCGATGCTGATGTCCCTGGCGACCTGCCAGCCGCCGTGGAACCGGCCGTTGGCGATGTTGAGCTGGTGGGTGAGCAGCTCGTGGCGGCGCCCGTCCACGGTGAGGAAGGCGCGGAACGGCTGGTGGCCGGGGAGGATCGTCAGGGCCGTGAGCGGGTAGGCCGCGCGGCCGAGAAAGCGCTTCACCCCGTGCCTGACCTTGCCCGCGACCTCCACCGAGACCCCGAAACTGGCCAGGTTGGCGAACTCGCGGTCTCCGGCGACGCCCAGGTCGATGTCGGCGACCTTCCCCGTACGGAGGACCCGGACGGCTCCGGCGAGGTCGAGGGGGACGCCGAGGCTGCGGACGAAGTTGTTGGTGGTGCCCAGGGGCAGCACCCCGAGGGCGACGTCGCGGTGGGCGACGTGCTTGACGGCGGCGCTGAGCGTGCCGTCGCCGCCGCCCACGACGAGCAGGTCGGGCTCGTCGGCGAGGGCCTCCTCCAGGGTGGCGCGCAGACGCTTGGTGTCGACCACCGGGAAGAAGCGGATCGAGTCGAACCCCTCGGCCCGCAGCGCGCGGACCACGGCGGGATAATGGCGCCGGCCGCGGCGCGAGCGCGTGTTGACGACCACGCAGACCCTGCCCGCGGTCCGGATGGCCTCGGTGTGCTCGGCCTTGCTTCGAAGCTCTCCCACGCTGCCCCTATCCGATCGGGTGGTTGCCCGTTCAAATGGTAGGGCCCCGCCGTCGGTGACGGCGGGGCCCGGTGCCCGTGGGCCTTTCTTTACCGCTCTTTACCGCCTTGTTACTGCTTGGGCGGGGTGACCTGCACGATCGCGCCGAGGTTGCCCGGGAACGGGGTGACCAGCTTGAGCTTCACGCCCAGCGCCTTGCCCTCGTCACCGGGGTTGCCGGAGCCGAGGACGTGGCCGTTGCCCATGTCGGTCCCGTACAGCTCGGTCGCCGGGGTGCCGTCGGCGTTGACGACCCGGGTGCTGTAGAGCTGGTCGCCCTTGGAGGGGACGACCGTCGAGGCGTCGAAGTCGCGGTAGAACAGGCTGGTGCCGCGCGCCTCGAACCCGGGGTACCAGGTCTTGGCGTCGGTGAACTCGGAGATCCCGTTCTGCGCGGCCACCTTGGTGCAGTACTCGCTGAAGGGCTCGCCGGGCCCCTCGAAGCACTCGGTGAAGGGGTAGGTCTTGGAGAAGGAGAAGGCGGCGTTCGAGGTCTGCACGCGGCCGTTCATGTTCTTGAGCGTGGTGGTGTCCTTCGCGGCCGCCGCGCCGGTCCGCCGCAGCGGGTCGAAGTGGGAGTCGACGAGGATCAGACTGCCCTTGGAGCCGATGCTCGGCGCCAGTTCGAGGTTGTTGGCCACCGAGTTGTTGGTGTAGTTCGAGTCGCGGAACCAGACGAGCAGGCCGGGGGCGTTGTACTTGACCTTCTCCACCTTCCACGCGCCATCACGCGAGTAGTTGGTGGTGTAGGTGTACTGCAGGCCCTTGTCGAACCCGTCGAAGTTGCGCCACTCGGCCAGGTAGAACCGGGAGACCTCGCGCTTGCCGTCGTTGACGACCCAGCCGGCGCCGGTGGTGCCGTTGAAGCTGCCGCCGCTGGCCGTCCAGCCGGTGGCGCCGCTCTCCAGGTCGTCACTCCAGACGGTCTGGGTGCCGTTGGTGACCGAGAGGTCGTCGACGTGCCAGCCACGCGGGGTGAAGGCCGCGTCGGTGTTGTACGTCAGGCGCAGCTTGACGGTCTTCCCGGCGAACGGGGCGAGGTCGACGTAGTCGTGCCGCCAGCCGTCGGTGTTGCCGGTGAGGCCGTACTTCTTGTTGCCGAACGTGGCCAGGTTCTTGTTGGGGTCGGTGTAGTCGTCGTCGGTGGAGACCAGGGCGCCGCCCTCGGTGTAGACCTTCTGCTGGGCCCAGGTCGTGCCGCCGTCGGTGGAGATCTCGACGAAACCGTAGTCCCAGTCTTCCTCGATCTCGTAGTTGTTCCACAGCCGGAACTTCACGTCGGTCCCGGCGGGCACCTGGACGTCACGGGCGATCTTGACGTTGGCCCACTCCTGGTCGAAGTTCGACCAGAAGGTCTTGGTGCCGCTGTGCGGCTCGACCATCGTGACCGGCGGGCTGGACAGGTTCACCCTGACGCCGTCCTGGGTGAGCTTGGGCGTACGCGAGGCCTGCCCGATCGTCACCAGACCGCCGCGGTCGCCGGGGTTGAAGACCTTGGGGTTGGCCCAGCCGAGGACCCACTTGCTCCAGATGCTCATGTGGGAGGGCATCGACTGGAAGATCGGGCCGCTGTGCGAGCCGCTGGACATCAGGTCCCAGAAGTCGACGGCCGAGGAGGCCTGGCCGCTGGTGTCGTAGAGGTCCGGCAGGCCCAGGTCGTGGCCGTACTCGTGGGCGAAGACGCCGACGCCGGAGTCCTCGGGCTGCACGATGTAGTTGGAGATCTTCACGTTCTTGCCGGGCACCTGGTAGCCACCGGCCACCGCGCTGGAGTGCGCCCAGATCGCGTAGGTGCCCTCGGCGCCGCCGTCGGAGGACTTGTCCTTGCCCGCGTGGACGAGGACCAGGTGGTCGACCACGCCGTCGGGCTCGGCGAAGTTGCCGTCGCCGTCGGCGTCGCCGACGTCCTCAAGGTCGTAGTCGGCCCACGGGAAGTTCGGGTCGGAGGCGGCGAGGGTCTTGACCGCGTCGATGGCGAGCTGCCCGGCACCAAGCGGGTTGTCCGGGTGACCGCTCATGTCCTGCACCGGCTGGCCGCAGGCGCGCGCGCCGTAGTAGGCCTCGGAGTGCGGGACCTTGATCCACGGGCTGGCCTGGCCGGTGACCGTGTAGGCGCCCTTGGACATCTCCTCGTACATGTTCTTCATGGTGGAGCCGGAGATGTCGATGCCCTTGCGGCCGTCCCGGGGGTCGGTCAGGTCGGTGCGGACGCGCTGGGTGATGCCCTGCTTGGTGTAGAGCATCTTGTTGAAGTGGTCGGGGCTGAAGTCGGGCACCCAGAAGCTGTTGTTGTCCTTGTGGGACAGGGTGGCCGGGTTCGGGATCTTGTTGTGCAGCGGGCCGTTGAGCAGCGTGCCCGCCGGCTCGGTGACGCACTCGGCCGGGTCCTCGCTGTCGACGCCCCCGGGCCGGGAGAAGCCGGAGAAGTCGTCGTTGGCCTTGTCGTTGAACTCCACCAGGAGGGTGAGGAGCTTGGCCGTCTTGACGGTCTTCGACTTCTTGAAGATGAAGTCGGCGGGGTTGATCCCCGTCCTGATCGCCTCGGCCTCGCGCTTGGCCAGCACCCGCGCGGCGACGGGGTTGCCCTCCGAGTACTTCTCGGCGATCTTCTTGGACGGGCTGAGCTTGCGCGCCCTGGCCGACGGCACGGCCGGGTCGTCGACCTCCGGCTCGTCCCTGGGGGGCGCGTAGTTGATGTAGTAATCGGCCGCGGTCGGCTGGTACCGCGCGACCGAGGTGTCGCTCTCGGCCGACGCACCGCCCACAGCCAGTCCCGTGACGGCCAGGCCGAGCACGGGAACTATCGCGAGAAGACGCCTGCCGGCGCCTCCGCTGCTGACTTTGCCGGACAACGTGTCCCCTTCCCTGCGCCCGGGTTGGCCGGACGCGTCCATCTCCGGTACGCCGTATGAGCGCACCGACCGGGAGGTTAGACGAGAAGGTAAAGCGAGAGTCAAGTGACCAAATGATGTTGCGAAACTGCAATAAAATACCTTTTGTCCGTAGGGGGCATATTGGATGTCCGGATGGCCACGCCGCTCCCCCCGAGGGGGCGTCCCGTGCCGTCCGAGGAGGCGACGCGGGCCGTCCGGAGGGAGCATCCTGGGGCAGGCCGTACAGTCCAACGTGTGACCGCTATCTCCGAACTCGTCGCCGCGCTCGCACCGGAGAAGGTGCTGACCGACCCCGACGTGACCGACTCCTACGCACGGGACCGGACCTTTCTGGAGCCGGGCAGCCCGCTCGCCGTGGTGCTGGCGCACACCAGGGACGACGTGGTCGCCGTGATGAGATGGGCCACCGCGCACCGGGTGCCCGTGGTGCCCAGGGGAGCCGGGACCGGCCTGGCGGGCGGGGCGACCGCCGTCGAGGGATGCGTCGTGCTGGCGCTGCACAGGATGGCGGCCATCAGGGAGCTGTCCCCCGCCGACGAGATGGCCGTGGTCGAGCCGGGCGTCATCACCGCCGACCTGGACCGGGCCGCCCGCGAGCACGGGCTGATGTACGCCCCCGACCCCTCCTCGTACGAGATCTCCACCATCGGCGGCAACCTGGCCACCAACGCGGGCGGCCTGCGGTGCGTGAAGTACGGCGTGACCCGTGACTCGACGATGGGCCTGGAGGTCGTGCTCGCGGACGGGCGGGTGATCAACACCGGCAGGCGTACCGTGAAGGGCGTGACGGGGTACGACCTGACCGGGCTGTTCGTCGGCTCCGAGGGGACGCTCGGGGTCATCACCGCGGCGACGGTACGGCTGCGCAGGGCCCCGTCGGTCTACCCGGCGACGATCGCGGCCGAGTTCACCTCCCTCGGGGCCGCCGCCGCCGCCGTCTCGGCGATCATCGCGGCCGGATGCCAGCCGTCGCTGATGGAGATGCTCGACCGCAACACGCTCAAGGCCATCGACGACTGGCGGAACATCGGGCTGGAGGAGTCGACCCGGGCGATGCTGATCGCGCAGTCGGACGCGGTGGACGGCCCCGCCGTCTCCGAGCGCATGGCCGAGCTCTGCACCGCCAACGGCGCGGCCTTCGTGGCGGTGTCGTCGTCGGCGCAGGAGGCCGAGGAGCTGATCGGGGTCCGGCGGATGGCGTACCAGGCCAAGGAGCGGCTGGGCAAGTGCCTGGTGGAGGACGTGTGCGTCCCGCGCTCCCTGCTGCCGCACATGATCGAGAAGATCGAGGCGATCGCGGTCAGGCACGACGTGCTGATCACCACGGTCGCCCACGCGGGCGACGGCAACCTGCACCCGGTCTTCATCTTCGACCACGCCCTGACCGAGCCGCCGCCGAACGTGTGGGCGGCGGCCGACGAGCTCTTCAGGGAGACCCTGGAGGTGGGGGGCACGCTCACCGGCGAGCACGGTGTCGGGCTGCTGAAGCGGCGCTGGCTGGCGCTGGAGACCGGGCCGGTCACCGAGGAGATCCACCACGGGATCAAGCGGGTCTTCGACCCCCTCGGCATCCTCAACCCCGGCAAGGCCATCTGAGCGGACCTCCGGCATTGTTCGCGCTGGTAGCGTTCTGCAGCACATAAACCATTTTTCGGGGTTTGTTCGGGGGAACGTCGTGACAGAACCGCTCAGCGAGGAGGATCCACCGAGGCTGGGCTCGTTCGAGCTGATCGGACGGCTCGGCGAGGGTGGACAGGGGATCGTCTACCTCGGGCGGGGGCCCGAGGGCGAGCAGGTCGCCGTCAAGCTCCTGCACCACGGGCTGGTCGGCGATCCCGAGGCCAGGGCCCGCTTCCTGCGCGAGGTGTCGGTCGCGCAGCGGGTGGCCAGGTTCTGCACCGCGGCCGTCCTGCACGCCGACCTCGCCGGGAGCCGCCCGTACATCGTGAGCGAGTACGTCCCGGGGCCGTCCCTGCGCCTGCTGGTCGACCGGGAGGGACCCCGGCGCGGCGCCTCCCTGGAACGTCTCGCCGTCAGTACGGCCACCGCCCTGGCGGCGATCCACCGCGCGGGCATCCTGCACCGCGACTTCAAGCCCGCCAACGTGCTGATGGGCCCCGAGGGCCCGGTGGTGATCGACTTCGGCATCGCCAGGGCGCTGGACTCGCCGGGGATGACGGCGACCGGGGTGGCGATGGGGACCCCGTCCTACCTCGCGCCCGAGCAGCTCGGCTCCGGCGAGGTGACGCCCGCGGCCGACGTGTTCGCCTGGGGCGTCACGATGGTCTTCGCCGCGACCGGTACGCCCGCGTTCGGCCAGGACTCCATCGCCGTCGTGATCAACCGGATCCTGAACGCGCAGCCGGAACTCGGCACGCTGGAGGGGCCGCTGCGCAACCTGATCGCGGCCTGCCTGTCCAAGGACCCGGCTCTGCGTCCCAGCGCCGAACAGCTCGTCAGCCACCTGATGGGCGCGGGCCCCACCGCCCCGGTCCCGCGCCCGACCGCCCTCCCCCTCTTCGGCCCCGCGCCCGGTTCCATACCCGGTCCCGCACCCGTAGCTGGGATGACCGCGCGGGACGCCGGGCTACAGGGTCAGACCAGACCATCGGCGGGCAGGCCAGGCGTACCTGGCCAGGCCGGACCTGGGCAGAGCGGCCAGGAGCCCGGCACGAGGAAGGCACCCCGGCCCGTGGGGCTCCTGCTCACCGGGGTGGCGGTCGTGGCCGCGCTCGGCGTGGCCGCCGGAGCCGTGGTGCTTCTCCAGGGCGACGAGAAGGCCTCGGCGGCGCGACCGGCGGTGACCCCCGCCGTGTCGGAGGCCGCGGACCAGGAGCCGACGCTCGTCCCCGACGTCCTGGAGGAGTCTCCCCACCCCCTGGAGACCGCCTCGGAGGAGGAGACGGTCTCCTCGATCACGCCTCACCCGTCCCGGCGCACCTCGCAGCCGCAGCCGTCCTCCCGGCCGGCCGAGAATCCGGACCCCGCCACGGAGAAGCCGACGCGGAAGCCCAGCGCCTCCCCCTCGCGGACTCCCAGCCCGACGGCCACCACCGGCAAGCCGACCCCGTCCGCGAAGCCGACGACCTCGCCTCGGCCGAGCACCACCCCCAAGCCCTCGTCGTCCCCGAAGCCGACCTCCAAGCCCACCACGGCGAAACCGACGGTGAAGCCCACCCCCAGGCCGACCGCCCAGAAGCCCAACCCCTACACCGCCACCGGCGTCTGCGGAAGCGGCTACAAGGTGGTCGAATCCAGGGCCCTGGGCAGCGTGGCGACCGTCTACCTTCTCTACAACACCGGCGAGGGCAAGAACTGCGTCGTCACCATGTCCAAATACGTGATCCCCGCCAAGATCGCGATGAGCGCCACCCTCCAGGTGAAGGGCGGCTCCAGCGGAGGCAACCCCGGTAGCTTCACCGCCTACGCGGGCCCCGTACGACTCCCCGCCGTCAAGAAGTGTGTGATCTGGGGCGGCTCGCACGGTTCCCTGTCCTGGAAGAGCGGCTGGAGCCACTGCGGCTGATCTCAGGGGTCTTCTCGGCGTTCGCCGGTTTCCATGCTCCGCCGCCGTTCCGGAGCCCGGCGAAGGCGGGGACCGGACGCCTGAGCGCGCACGTCAGACCCGGCGCAGGCGGCGGATCGGCGGGATGAGCAGGAGGGCCGCGCAGACGGCGGCGGTGACGCCGGTCGAGACGAACAGCAGGTCCCGGGGTTCGACGACCGAGGAGACCGGGCCGACGAGGGCCTGGCCCACGGCCACGCCCGAGACCGAGCCCGCGACCTCGTAGGCGGTCACCCGGTTGAGGACGTCCGGGGCCACCTGCGTCTGGACGCTCGTCGACCACATCACCGACCAGAACGCCCAGGAGGCGCCGCCGAGCAGATGGCCCGCCATCAACGGGAGAAGCGGGAGCTCCAGGGCGACCGACAGCGGGATGCAGGTGAACCCGGTCAGGGCGAGGCCGCCCGCGGCCAGGGGGCGGCCGGGGCGGAAGCGGATCGCGACCAGGCCGCCGAGTACGGTACCCGCGCCGAGGGCGGCCATCGCCCACCCGTAGGCGGCCTCGCCCAGGCGGTCGCCGATCAGCCGGGAGCCGAGCGGGATGTAGGGGCCGAAGACGAACATGCCGAAGAAGACCCAGACCAGGATCACCGACCACATCCAGCTGCGGGAGCGGAACTCCACCCAGCCGCGCCGCAAATCGAGCAGGACCGTCGAGGACTCCCCGGCCCCGGCGGCGGGGGCGAGCCTGATCAGGGCGAGACAGAGGCCGCTGACCAGGAAGGTGGCCGCGTCGAGGGCGTAGACGGCGCCCGCTCCGGTCAGCGCCATCAGCACTCCGGCCAGGACCGGGCCACCGAGCTGGGTGGCCGCGTCAGCGATCTTGAGGGTGCCGTTGGCCCGCTGGGGATCCTTCGCGACCAGCGGGACCATGCCGTTCACGCCGGGCTGGAACATCGCGGCGGCCGTACCGGCCAGCGCGGAGGCGACGATCAGCAGCCACAGCGGCGGGGTGCCGGTGAGGAACGCGACGGCGAGCACGCCCTGGGTGACGATCCGCACCAGGTCCGCGCCGACCATCATGGCGCGTGCGCCGAACCGGTCGGAGAAGACCCCGCCGAACAGCACGAACAGCACGAAGGGCGCCGTCCAGACGGCGAGAACGTACCCCACGCCCGAGACCCCGTAGACGGCCCCGACCGCGAGCGCCGTCGCGACCGGCATCATGGCGTCGCCCAGCAGCGACACCACCCTGGCCGCGAAATAGAAGGAGAAATCCCTGGTCCAGAGCGTGTGCGGGACGCGTGAGGCATCCTCACGGTCGATGATCGCGGTCATGTGACGAACTCCATGACCACTCATTCTGGACATCAGCGCACATCCAGTCAGACGTCCTGAATGCCATTAATGGGTACATTCTTGCCATGAGGCATCGCGTGGTCGCCCTGGTCGGCCCCATCCAGGAGATGTACCCGGTGACCTGCGCGTCCGCCGTGTTCGGCTACCACGGCCCCGACATCCCCCGGCTCTACGACTTCCGGCTCTGCGCCGAGCGGCCCGGCCCGATCCCGACCACGCTGGGCGCCGACATCGTCGTCCACGACGGCCTGGAGGCCCTGGCGGAGGCCGACACGATCCTCATCGCGGGCTGGTGCCCCGGGCCGGACTTCTCCGCCGAGCTCGGCGCGACGGTCCTGGCCGCCCACGGCCGCGGCGCGCGGATCGTCGGCATCTGCTCGGGCGTCCACGTCCCGGCGGGCCTGGGCCTGTTGGACGGCCGCGCCGCCGCGGCCCACTGGGAGCTCACCCACGAGCTGGGGCGGCGCTACCCGAGGGTCCGCGCCGACGCGACCGTCCTGTACGTCGACCACGGCGACGTCGCGACGGCGGGTGCCACGGCCACCACCGTCGACCTGTGCCTCAACCAGGTCAGGCGCGACCACGGCGCGGCCCTCGCCATGCGGATCGGCCGCCAGCTGTCGGCGGCCCCGCACCGGGAGGGCCGCCAGCGCCAGTACCCGGCGCTGCCGACGACCGGGCCGGTCCCCGACTCCCTCGCCCCGCTCCTCGACTGGATAACCGCCAACCTCGACCGGCCGCTCACCCTGGAGGACATGGCGACCCGGTCGGGAATGTCGGCGCGCACCCTCAGCCGCCACTTCACCGAGCAACTCGGCATCTCCCCCGGCCGCTGGCTACTCGACCGGCGCATCGCCGGAACCCGCGCCCTGCTGGAGGAGACCGACCTCCCGGTGGAGACGATCGCCCAGCGCGTCGGCCTGTCCTCGGCGGTCAACCTGCGCCGCCGCTTCCACAACGCGCTGAACACCACCCCGGCCGCCTACCGGCGCTCCTTCCGCTGACCGGCGCCCGGCGGCACCTGCGGGCCCGGCGCGGTTCGACGGCGGCTACGGCAGGCCGTCCCACAGGCTGCACCCTGATTCTCACTCACCACTATCTGGCCATAATTACCGTGAAATACCTTTATTTACGTGATGAATTTCAGCCTGCCGGTCGGCGCCCATCGCCAGGAAGAGGAAACCCCCGAGCACACAGAAGCGAAATACGCTGAGCAATCAGGACATATTTCCGTCGTTGACGAATCCATTTAAACCTTGTTAATAGGAATGACGCTTTGCCGTGTCGATCATCGGGTAACTCCTGCTTGCCGCCACTGTTGCGGTTTAGGCAATCCGATTCCCTTGAATCACAAAAGACATGGAATAAGATGATTTCTAGCGGTAGAAGACGGACTTCGACCAATAATTCCGGCAAACGTGCTCGAAATTGGTCCGTCGCAGCAACAGCAATCGGCGCCATCCTGGCGCTTTCCTGCCAGACCCCGGCCAGCGCCGCCTCTGACACCACGTCGACCCTGCTTCTCAAGGCGCGGACCGTCGCCAAGGAGGCCGCCCCGGCCCGCAAGGCCACCGGTAGGTCCGATCGCAGGTCCGGCCATTCGCGTATCCGTGCGATGGGAGCCGTCGCGCGGAGCGACGGCGATGGCGGCAGGAGGCGCTGCGGGTGCCACGACGGCCGTGACGGCGTGGACGGCGAGGACGGGCTGCCGGGAATCGGGCTGCCCGGCCCCCGCGGATCGGTCGGCCCCGCGGGAGCACCCGGACCGGCAGGACCGGCGGGAGCGGTGGGACCGGTCGGCCCCATCGGACCCGCGGGAGCCGCGGGACCGGCCGGACCGGCGGGCGCCGACGGAGCCACGGGACCCGCAGGCCCCGCAGGACCGGCGGGAGCCGTGGGACCGGTCGGTCCCATCGGACCGGCAGGCGCGGTGGGACCGGCAGGACCCATCGGACCGGCAGGCGCCGACGGCGCCACAGGACCGGCGGGACCGGCGGGACCTGCGGGACCGGCAGGCGCCGACGGCGCCACGGGACCCGCGGGACCCGCAGGACCGGCGGGAGCCGTGGGACCGGCGGGAGCCGTGGGACCGGTCGGTCCCATCGGACCGGCAGGCGCCGACGGCGCCACGGGACCCGCGGGACCGGCCGGAGCCACGGGACCGGCCGGACCTATCGGGCCCACGGGAGCCACCGGATCCACCGGAGCACCCGGACCGGCGGGAGCCACCGGAGCCCCGGGACCGACCGGCCCCGCCGGTGACCCGGGAGCCGCGGGACCGCCCGGAGCGACCGGCGCGACGGGAGCGGCGGGCGCACCCGGCGCACCCGGACCGGCGGGAGCCACCGGAGCGACCGGAGCCACCGGCCCCACCGGCCCCGCCGGCCCGGCCGGTCCCGCCGGAGTGCCGTCGCCCACCTTCGACGTGACCGGGCCAGCCGTGTCCGTACCGCTGATCGGGATCGCGACCACGGTGGCCACCTGCCCGGTCGGATCCACCATCACCGGTGGCGGTTACGACATCGACGGAATCGGCAACGCCTTCGTGCGGGAGAGCTTCCAGGTCGGCAACACCTGGAACGTCGTGGCCGGCAGCGCTCTCCTGGCCGATGTGACCATCCAGTCGCACGCGACCTGTCTGCCTCTCTCCTGACGCGTTCCGAGCCACCGGAACTCCTCGGCTTTCCGACCGGTCACCCCGGTCACCCCATGTCGGCGGCCACCACCGAAAACGCCCGCGACCTGACCGGCCTCGCCACCGCGTGGCCGGTCGTCTCACGGATTGCAAGCGGGCGTTAACCGGTTCGGGGGACCGTGGTGCTCCTCACCAGGAAGCGACCACGAGGAGACCGACAGCGATGGACATACACGAGGCGGCCGTCCCGCCGGGTCAGGGGGGACGGCCGCGGGTTCTGCCGCCGAGACCGGGCAGGGGGCTGATCGCCGCCCTCGCGGTCTCCGGGATCTGTGTCCTGATCGCCATGGGCATCGTCCTGGGGAACGGGGGCCCGACCGGTTTCGGCGTCTCGTTCGCCCTGGGGCTGGCACCGCTGCCGATCCTGCTGGCCGCCGTGCTCGCGCTCGACCGGCTGGAGCCCGAGCCCCGGCTGAACCTGCTCTTCGCGTTCGCCTGGGGCGCCGGTATCGCGGTGGTGCTGGGCGTCGTCCTGGAACTGGGCGGCACGGTGGTGATACAGCGGGCCTTCGACGTGGGCGCGCGGACCGCGGAGACCGTGGCCCTGGTGGCGGTGGCCCCGGTGGTCGAGGAGGCGCTCAAGGGCGCCGCGCTCCTGTGGCTGATCTGGCGGTGCAGACGCGAGATCGACGGCCCGACCGACGGCATCATCTACGCGTCCATGGTCGGCCTGGGGTTCGCGGCCGTGGAGAACATGATCTACTACTCCGCCGCGTTCACCGAGACGGGCGCGGAGGGGGCGGTGGGCCTCTTCGTGCTGCGGGGGCTGGTCTCGCCGCTCGGGCATCCCCTCTTCACCTCGATGATCGGGCTCGGTGTCGCCTACGCGGTCACCGCGCGCCGCAGGGGCGCCTTCCTCGCCGTCCCGCTGGGCTATCTCGGCGCGGTGCTCCTGCACGGCCTGTGGAACGGGTCCTCCGCGCTGGAATCGCTTCCCGCCCTCGGGGCCGCCTACCTCCTGGAGCTGGTCGTCATCTGCGCGCTCGTCGTCGTCACCGTACGGGAGCGGCGGCGGCTGGTGGCCATGATGGGCGTGTATCTGCCCGCCTACCTGCCGACCGGCCTGGTCACGCCGTACGACATCGGCATGCTCGGCTCGCTGGGCACCCGCAGGCAGGCCCGCCGGTGGGCCAGGGGGATCGGGGCGGGCGGCGCGATGTCCGACTACCAGCAGGCCGCTACCGAGCTGGTCATGCTGCACCAGCGCGCCGAGCGCGACGGCGCCGACCCCGGAGAACTCGCCGCCGAGCGCGACGCCCTGCTGGCGGTCATGGCGCGGTCGCGGGAGGGCTTCGCGCCGCGTTCCCCGTCACAGCCTCAGCCCGCGTAGGGCCGCGTACGCGCTTCGTCCGGCACGCACGTTTCTCTTTCCGGTACGCGCCGGTCAGCGGGTGAGCGGTCCGGCTCGCACGCTGCCCGGCGCGTACCGGAGGTCGTTCACCCCTCGTCCCCGCGCTTCTTCCTGCTGTTCGTGAAGGCCACTCCCAGGCCGACGCCGACGGCGATCCCGATGCCGACGCCCAGAGCAAGGTTGCCGAGCACCACTCCCAGTCCGGCACCGATGGCGACGCCGACGGCGATGCCCAGGGAGAGTCCGGTGGCGGCCTTCGACGCGTCGTCTGATTTATCGTCCATGTGCTGCCGCTTCCCCCGCTTCTGTGGAACATGCGCTCACCCGGGCCGACATCTCGGGATATCGGCCATCTTCAAAACCTATGGCCTTCAGGCCGTATCGCGGGCCGGGGTGCACGCGTCCCTGGCGGGAGCACCGGTTGTGGGCTACCGTACTTGACGTGATCGTCAAGTCTGAGGTGCTGGGCAGCCGGGGTCGGCGCACGCGGGCGACGCTCGTCCAGGCCGGGCGGGAGGCGTTCGAGGAGCGGGGGTACGACGCCGTGCGCGTGGACGACGTCTGCGCCCGTGCCGGGGTCTCGCACGGCACCTTCTACACCTACTTCGGCTCGCGCGAGGAGCTGTTCCGGGAGGTGGCGGCGACCGTGGTGGGCGAGATGTTCACCGCCAGCGTGGTCGGGCCCGCCGCCCCCGGCGACCCGTACGCCCGCATCGAGGCCGCCAACCTGCTCTACCTGCGCGCGTGGGCCGCCAACTCCCGGCTGGTACGGATGCTGGAGCAGGTCGCGGTCACCGACGAGGGCTTCCGCGGCCTCCTGCTCGAACTGCGCGAGGTCTTCGTACGGCGGGGCGCGGAGGGGTTGCGGCGCCTGCAGGAGCAGGGGCTCGCCGACCCGTCGCTGGACCCCCGGCTCACCGCCGTGATGCTGGGCGGGATGGTCGAGCACTTCGCCCACGTCTGGCTGGACCTCGGCGAGCACGCCGACGAGCGGACCGCCGTCGCGACGCTCTCCACACTCTGGGCCCGCGCCATCGGCCTGACACCGGCTCCGTCATGGGGTCAGATACCGGCGAGCCGGGTCCCCGACATGACGTCCACGTCAACCAAGGGAGCAACCAGGGGAGCGGGGTCGTGAGCCGTCTGGACACCTCAGGGGACGACTACCTGGCGCGGCGCGAGGCGATGCTCGCCAAGCTGGCCGAGCTCGACGCCGAGCAGGCCAGGGCGGTGGCGGGTGGCGGAGCGAAGTACGTCGACCGGCACCGCGCCCGGGGCAAGCTCCTGGCCAGGGAGCGGATCGAGCTGCTCGTCGATCCCGACTCGGCGTTCCTGGAGCTCTCGCCGCTGGCGGCCTGGGGCAGCGACTTCCCCGTGGGGGCGAGCGTGGTCACCGGGATCGGGGTCGTCGAGGGCGTCGAGTGCGTGCTCGTCGCCAACGACCCGACCGTGCGGGGCGGCTCGTCCAACCCGTGGACGATGCGCAAGACGCTCAGGGCGGCCGACATCGCCTTCGAGAACCGGCTGCCGCTGATCAACCTGGTGGAGTCGGGCGGGGCCGACCTGCCGACCCAGAAGGAGATCTTCATCCCCGGCGGCCGGATCTTCCGCGACCTGACCCGCATGTCGGCGGCCGGGATCCCCACCGTCGCCCTGGTCTTCGGCAACTCCACGGCCGGTGGGGCGTACGTGCCGGGGATGAGCGACCACGTGGTCATGGTCAAGGAGCGCGCGAAGGTCTTCCTCGGGGGGCCGCCGCTGGTCAGGATGGCCACCGGCGAGGAGTCCGACGACGAGTCGCTGGGCGGCGCCGAGATGCACGCCCGCGTCAGCGGCCTGGCCGACCACCTGGCCGCCGACGAGTACGACGCGCTGCGGATCGGGCGCCGGATCGTCAGGAGCCTGAACCGGCGCGGGCCCGGCCGCTCCCCCGGCGCCGTGCGCGACCCGCTGTACGACGAGGACGAGCTGCTGGGCATCGTGCCGGAGGATCTGAGGATCCCGTTCGACCCGCGCGAGGTGATCGTACGGGTGGTGGACGGCAGCGAGTTCGACGAGTTCAAGCCCCTGTACGGCGGGAGCCTGGTGACCGGGTGGGCCCGCCTGCACGGCCACCCGGTCGGGATCCTGGCCAACGCCCGGGGCGTGCTGTTCAGCGAGGAGGCGCAGAAGGCGGCGCAGTTCATCCAGCTCGCCGACCGGGCCCGCGTCCCGCTGGTCTTCCTGCAGAACACCACCGGCTACATGGTCGGCAAGGACTACGAGCAGGGCGGCATCATCAAGCACGGCGCCATGATGATCAACGCGGTGTCCAACTCGTCCGTCCCGCACATCACGATCGTGATGGGCGCCTCGTACGGCGCGGGCAACTACGGCATGTGCGGCAGGGCCTACGATCCCCGTTTCCTGTTCAGCTGGCCCAGCGCCAAGTCGGCCGTCATGGGGCCCGCCCAGCTCGCCGGGGTGCTGTCCATCGTCGGCCGGGCCGCGGCCCAGGCCCGGGGGCAGGTCTACGACGAGGAGGGCGACGCGGCGATGCGGCAGCTGGTCGAGGCGCAGATCGAGGCCGAGTCGCTGCCGTTCTTCCTGTCGGGCCGCCTCTACGACGACGGTGTGATCGACCCCCGCGACACCCGGACGGTCCTGGGCCTGTGCCTGTCGGTTGTCAGCGACGCCACCGGCAACGCCGCCGTCCCGGAGCCCTCGGGCTTCGGCGTCTTCCGGATGTGACCCGTGACCATGCCCGCGAACGTATCGCCGATCCGCCGCCTGCTCGTCGCCAACCGTGGTGAGATCGCCCGCCGCGTCTTCCGTACCTGCCGCGACCTCGGCGTCGAGACCGTCGCGGTCTTCTCCGACGCCGACGCGGACGCGCCGCACGTGGCCGAGGCCGACCACGCCGTACGGCTGGACGGGGTACGGCCCGCCGACACCTACCTGTCGGTGGAGCGGATCGTCGAGGCGGCCCGCGTGACGGGGGCCGACGCGGTCCATCCCGGGTACGGCTTCCTGTCGGAGAACGCCGCCTTCGCGCGGGCCGTGCGGGACGCCGGGCTGACCTGGGTCGGCCCCCCGGCCGAGGCCGTCGCCGCGATGGGCTCCAAGATCGAGGCGAAGGCGCTGATGGCCGGGGCGGGGGTCCCGGTGCTTCCGGGCTTCGTCGCGGGACCCGGTTACTCGGCGGGCGACCTGGACGCCGTGTTCGGCCCGGTGGGCGAGGCCCTCCCCCTGCTGGTGAAGGCGTCGGCCGGTGGCGGCGGGCGCGGGATGCGCGTCGTACGGCTCACCGGCGACCTGGAGGAGGCGGTCGAGTCGGCGCGCGGGGAGGCCGCGTCGGCGTTCGGGGACGGCACGGTGTTCGTCGAACCCCTGCTGGAGGGCGCCCGGCACATCGAGGTGCAGATCCTCGCCGACGGGCACGGGACGGTCTGGGCGCTGGGCGAGCGGGAGTGCTCGATCCAGCGACGGCACCAGAAGGTGGTCGAGGAGACCCCGTCCCCGGCCATCCCCGCGCGGGTGCGGGCGCGGCTGCTCGACGCGGCGGTCACGGCCGCGCGGGCCATCGGGTACGTCGGCGCCGGGACCGTCGAGTTCCTCGTCAAGGACGAGACGGTCGCCTTCCTGGAGATGAACACCCGCCTGCAGGTGGAGCACCCGGTGACCGAGTGCGTCTACGGTCTCGACCTCGTCGGGTGGCAGCTGCGGATCGCCGAGGGCGCCCGGCTCCCCGCGTCGCCGCCCGAGCCGTCCGGGCACGCCGTCGAGGTGCGCCTCTACGCCGAGGACCCGGCCCGCGACTGGCTTCCGCAGAGCGGCGTCCTGCGCCGCTTCGAGGTCTCCGGCGTGGACTCCCGCTTCGCGCCCGTACCGGGCGGGCGGTACGGCCTGCGGCTGGACTCCGGCGTCGAGGACGGCTCGGAGATCGGCGTCCACTACGACCCGATGCTCGCCAAGGTCGTCGCGTACGGCGCGAGCCGTCCCGACGCCGTGCGCAGGCTGGCGACCGCGCTGGCGGGCGCGAGGATCCACGGCCTCGTCACCAACCGGGACCTGCTCGTCGAGGTCCTGCGCCACCCGGCGTTCCTGGCCGGGGACACCCACACCGGATTCCTGGAGGAACACGGGCTCACCGGGTCCCCGGCGACCGGCCGGGAGGACACCGGTTCACCGGGACGGCCGGGGCTCGTGCGCCTGTCCGCGCTCGCCGCCGCGCTCGCGGGCGCGGCGGCGAACCGGGCGGCGGCGACCGTGCAGGCCGGACTGCCGAGCGGATGGCGCAACGTGGTGTCCCAGCCGCAACGCGCCGCCTTCGCGGAGGCGGAGATCTCGTACCGGATCACCAGGGACGGCCTGCGGGCCGAGGGGTTTCCCGATACGGTCCTGGTCGGCGCGACGCCCTCGCTCGTGGTGCTGGAGACCTCGGGCGTGCGGCACCGGTTCGCCGTCGCCCGCTACGACGGCGTGACGCACGTGGACTCCCCCCTCGGTTCCGTACGGCTCACCCCGCTGGCCCGCCTGCCGGAACCGGTGGAACACGTGCGGCCCGGCTCCCTGGTGGCGCCCATGCCCGGTACGGTGCTGCGGGTCGACGTCGAACCCGGCGAGGCCGTCGGGGCGGGGCAGGTGGTCGTGGTGCTCGAAGCCATGAAGATGGAGCACCGGATCGCCGCGCCCGCGCCGGGCACGGTGGCGGCGGTGAACGTGACGCCGGGCCGCCAGGTCGAGGCGGGGGCCGTGCTGGCCGTGATCGAGGAGCGGACGTGACCTTCCCCCCGGGGTCCCCCAGGGGCCGGGGAGGGGTTTTGAGGATGGAAGGACCGAGATGAAGACCGACGGGGGCTGGCCGGTGGAACGCCTGGTGCGCAGGGAGGTGTCCGGCGGGGTGGCGACGATCACCCTCGACTCCCCCCGCAACCGCAACGCGCTGTCGGTGCGGCTGCTGGGCGACCTGGAGGACCGGCTCAACTGGGCGCTGGCCGAGGAGAGCGTCCGGGTGATCGTGCTCACCGGGACCGGGCCCGTGTTCTGCGCGGGCGCCGACCTGAAGGAGCAGCGGGTCGCGCCGGGTGACGCGCACGAGGCGCCGGTGACCGCGTCGTTCCCGGAGATCATGAGCCTGATCTGGGAGAGCCCGAAGCCGGTCGTCTGCAGGCTGAACGGTACGGCGCGGGCCGGGGGGATCGGCCTGGTGGCGGCCTGCGACTTCGCGATCGCCCCCGACTCGGCGTCGTTCGCGTTCAGCGAGGTGCGGCTCGGCGTGGTGCCCGCGATGATCTCGGTGACCGTGCTGCGGCGGCTCGGCCCGCGCGCCGCCGCCGAGTACCTGCTCACCGGCGAGACGTTCGACGCCGCCCGCGCCACGGAGATCGGGCTGCTCACCCGCGCCGTGCCCGAGGAGGAGCTGGACGCGACGGTCGCCCACTACACCGGCATGCTGCTGCGCGGCGGCCCCGAGGCGCTCGCCCTCACCAAGCAGCTGGTGCGGACCGTGCCCGAGCTGAGCGTCGAGGAGGGCATGCGCCAGATGGCCGAGCTGTCCGCGCGGCGCTTCACCTCCGCCGAGGGGCAGGAGGGGATCGCCGCCTTCATGGAGAAGCGTCCGGCGTCATGGATCCCCGCACCGGAGACGCGCTGATGCCGTACGGCGGACCGGGAGACGAAGGCGAGCCGATGCCGTACGGCGGACCGGGGGCACGTGGCGGGGCCGCGCCGCGCGGGCCGGTCCTCGCGGCTCACCTGCCGGTCCTCCCGGCACGCGGCGGCCTGTCCGGAATGTCATGGCCCGGGGAGGGCTGATGTTGCGCGTCGCGAACTGTTCCGGTTTCTACGGTGACCGGCTGTCGGCCGCCAGGGAGATGGTGGAGGGCGGCCCGATCGACGTGCTCACCGGCGACTGGCTCGCCGAGCTGACCATGCTGATCCTGGCCGGGAACCGGCTGAAGGGCCGCCCCGGCTACGCGCCGACCTTCCTGAGGCAGCTGGAGGAGGTCCTCGGGACCTGCCTGGAACGGGGCGTCAGAATCGTCTCCAACGCGGGCGGACTGGACCCGGCCGGGTGCGCCGAGGCGGTGGCCGAGCTGGCGGGGCGCCTCGGGCTGCCGGTGCGGGTCGCCCACGTCACCGGCGACGACCTCACCGGCCGCGACCTGGGTGACGCCCCCAACGCCGACACCGGTGAGCCGCTGCCCGCGCCCGCCCTGACCGCCAACGCCTACCTGGGGGGACGCCCGATCGCCGCCGCCCTGTCGGCGGGCGCGGACGTGGTGGTGACCGGCCGCGTCACGGACGCCGCGCTGGTCACCGGGCCGGGAATCTGGCGGTACGGCTGGGGGCCCGGCGACCTCGACGCGCTGGCCGGTTCGGTGGTCGCCGGGCATGTCATCGAGTGCGGCTGCCAGGCGACCGGCGGCAACTACGCGTTCTTCGGCGAGGTGCCCGACCCGGCGCGCTGCGGGTTCCCGCTGGTGGAGCTGGAGGCCGACGGCTCCAGCGTGGTCACCAAGCACCCGGGGACCGGGGGGCTGGTCTCGGTGGGCACGGTCACCGCGCAGCTGCTGTACGAGATCGGGTCGCCCCGCTACCTCGGTCCCGACGTGGTCGCGCGCTTCGACACGATCCGGCTGGAGCAGGAGGGCCCGGACCGGGTCCGCGTCTCGGGGGTGCGCGGCGAGGCGCCTCCGGACACGCTCAAGGTCGCCGTCAACTACCTGGCGGGCTACCGCAACACCATGACGCTCGTCCTGACCGGCCTGGACATCGAGGCCAAGGCCCGGCTCGCGGAGGAGGCCATCTGGTCGCGGGTGCCGAAGGAGTCGTTCGACGAGGTCCACGTGGACCTCACCCCCCTCGGCCCGCCCACTCCGTACGTGTCGTTCGCCGGGACGGCCCTGCTGCGCGTCACCGTGATGGACGCCGACCGGCGGAGGGCGGGACGCGCCTTCTCCTCGGCCGTGGTGGAGACCGGCCTGGCGAGCTATCCCGGCTTCTACGGCCTCACCCCTCCCGGGGACGCCTCCCCGTACGGGGTCTACTGGCCGACGCTCGTCCCGGCGGAGACGGTGAAAGCCCGCGTCTGGCTCGACGGCCGTGAGCTCCGCGAGCTCGACCACGTACCGGACGCGTCGTGGACGCCCCCGCCCGCCTCCGAGCCGTCAGGCGGCACCCCGGAGGAGCCCCGGCGGGACGTACAGGACGGCGACGACGGGGGAGAGACCGCGCGGGTCGCGCTGGGCACGATCGTGGGCGCCCGCTCGGGTGACAAGGGCGGCAACGCCAACCTGGGTCTCTGGGTCCGTACGGCGGATCGGTTCCGGTGGCTGGAGGGCTATCTGACGGTCGAACGTCTGGCGGAGCTCCTGCCGTTCACCGCCGGGCTGGAGGTCGAGCGCTTCGAGCTGCCCAACCTGCTCGCCCTCAACTTCGTCGTGCACGGCCTCCTCGGCCGGGGCGTGGCCGCCAGCCCCCGCCTCGACGCACAGGCCAAGGCTCTCGGCGAGGAGCTCCGCGCCCAGCTCGCCGACATCCCGCGACGTCTCCTCTGACGGCCGTACCTCCGCCGGATTCGGCGGTGTTTCCGGCGTAAGCCCCCTTGTGACCCGCGACCTCAGGGGCACACGACGAAGAATTGGACAACAAGCCCAATTCCTCCCCGGTCGCCACTCCTAACAGGTGGCGGGCATTCCCGATTTCCACGCCTTAAGGGCCTTAGTGCCCGTGAACAAACTGATCGCAGGCACGTCTTGCGAGTGTGAGGCGATGCGGACGAACGCCCTCTACGCATAGCGATCTTCCGGTAACAACAGTGGTGACGCCGAATGGCAGGCCATCGAGCCGCTGATGCCCTGGCCGACCTGGGTGGACGGTAACGGCGGACGACCATGGGACGGCGACTCGCCCGATCCAACCCGCGCATGTGGCCCAGGCGATCGCTTCGTTCACGGCACTCAGTGATTCGTTCGTCGATTCGCCCGCTCGCCGGGGCCGCGCATCACCTCTACCAGGCTCGCGAAGCTGTCCTTGCCGTGGCCCGTGTCGATGCCTTTGCGCGTCAGGGACCGGATGAGTTCGGGCAGTTCGGCGTTCAGGCCGCGTTCCCTCGTGGCGTCGATGAGATGGTCCATGAGCGGTGCGTCCAACTCCAGCCATTCCTCATCTCCCGGGTACTCACGATCGTCGACCTGCCGCGCGTAGTCGGTGATGACATCGGCGACGGTCGTCGACAACCAGTGCGTCAGCAGCGGCGCCGCCGTGGTGGCCTTGACGTGAGCCGTGCTCAGCAAGGTCGCGGTCTGCAGGAAGCCGATCAGCGTCGCCCAGGCGAAGTTCAGCATCGCCACGTCGTAGAGCGCCGCCGTACCGGCGTCGGCCCCCAGGTATGTGGCGCCGCCCAGGTGAGCGAGCGTGGGCTCGTGGCGGCTGAACACCTGTGCTGAACCGCTGTACACCAGCACCGTGTCGCGGTTCCCGACGTGCTCAGGGTGGCCCATCAAAGCGCCGTCCAAGTAGCCGCCGCCGTTCTCGGCCACCTCGGCGGCGGCCCGCCGAGCGTGCTCGCTCGTGCCCGAAGTCAGGTTGACCACGTCACAGGCGGCGAGTCTCCGCCCTGCCTGCCGCAGGACGCGCACGGCGGCTTCGCCGTCTTCGACGCACAGCACGACAAGGGGGGCCGCGGTGACCGCCGCCTCCAACGACGGAGCCGGGACCGCCCCTTGAATCCTGCCTGCCTCGGCCGCACGGTGCGGTTCGTCCCATACCGTCACGGTGTCGCCGACCGCCGCCAACGCTCGTGCCAGAGCCGCACCCCGGGAATTCAGGCCGATCACTGTCACCGGTGCGCATTGCTGTCGCCGAGTCTCGCTCATCTCTTCTCCCGCTCGTGGATCGTCACTCGCCGTCCGGTGCGGCTGAGCCCTGTCCAGTGGCTCCACCGCTGGTTCGCGGTTAAGCTAAACCCTCACATCGATGAGAGAGTCAAGAGGAAGAGCAATATGCGAATCGGAGAGCTGTCACGGCTGACCGGCGTCAGCCAACGGCTCCTGCGCTATTACGAGGAACAGGGCCTCCTGCGCCCTTTCCGGCATCCGAGCGGTTATCGGGAGTACGACCACGACGACATCACACGGGTGAGGCGCATTCGAACTCTGCTGGCCGCGGGTCTCACCACTGCCACGATCGCCGACGTCCTGCCGTGCACCGTGGACGAGACCGACGGGCTGGCCGCAGCGTGTCCGGCGCTGCTGTCCGACCTCCACCGCGAACGTGACCGGATCAGTAAGACCATCGAAGAACTGCAGACCGCGCGGGGCATCCTCGACGCGATCATTGCCGCGACCCGCTGATAGCCGTCGCGGCCCCGCGGCCGACTGTCACCGTTGTGATCGAAGCCGCCGTCGACAGACTACGCGTCGACGGCCGTACCCCGGCCCGAGCGGAGATCGAGAACGAGATCCAGCGACAGGCCGAATCGGTTCTGGCCGCCGGAGGAGAGCAGGCCCGCGTGTTCACGCCGGACGGCCGGGCGGTCGCCACCCTGGGAACCGACGCCTCGGCGCGACTGCGGGACATCGAGAGCCGACGGCAGATCGGCGGGGCGTTCACACACGCCACGACCGTGTCGACGGTGGGCTTCAGCCCCGACGGGACACGTCTGGTGACCGGCGGCTACGACAGGACCATGCGGGTGTGGAACGTGCCGGGCGCATCCGGCCTGCCGGAACAGGTGTGCCGCAACGCCGGGCGGTCACTTTCCCGCGAGGAGTGGAGCAGGCATCTGCCGGACGAGGAGTTCCGGGACGTCTGCCCCACGCCACCGCGCTGACCCTGTTCGCCCGCGCCCGGACGTCCATATGGCATGCGGTGAAACGGGCGGAATATGCGCCCACCGGACTGAAACCTTCATGCAACCTTCCGAAATCTAGGATTGCACGCAATTGCTTCACAAGTGTGGTTCGGGGAAGGACTCAGTTATGCGTCTCCGGTTTCTTGGCTCCACCTCCGAGGCGGGGGCCTGTCCCTCCCTCTACGAGACCGACCGCGGGACCATCGTGGTGCAGGGTCTCCGGGTGACCGACGCGGAGGCGCTGGCCGATCTGCGCCACGTCCTGGACGGCGAAACCGCCGTCGAGGTACCGCGTGAGCTTCTCGCAGACATCGCACGCCACGTACTTTCTGTAAATATTGGTCACGATTAGGAGTGCTCTCTGGTTTGATCCACATGCCCGGGTCTAGCGTCGTGCGCACCATGCGGGAGGCGACGTGAGCACGCGGAGAGAACGGGCGGACGACAGCCGGGGCACACCGCCCGCGCGAACGGCCGAGGAGATCGTGTGAACGGGTTCCAGCAGGCCAGGACCGAACTCGGCGTGCGGCTGCGGCACCTGCGGGAGGCCGCCCACCTGTCGGGCAAGGAGCTGGCCGAGCGGCTGAGATGGCAGGCGTCCAAGGTCTCCCGGATCGAGAACGCCCGCCAGACCGTCACCGAGGACGACGTCACCCAGTGGGCGCGGGCCGTGGACGCCTCCCCCGAGATCGTCGGGGAGCTGGTGGAGCGGGCCTCGGGCCTCCTGGACCGCCAGGACTCCTGGCGGCAGCGGCAGCGCGGCGGGCTGGCCGCCCTCCAGGAGGACATCCGCGACGTGGAGGCGCGGACGACCCTGCTGCGGGTCTTCGAGCCCGGCGTGGTCATCGGGCTGCTGCAGACCACCGAGTACGCCCGGAGCATCTTCACCCGGATCAAGCGCCTCTACCGGGCGCCCGACGAGATCGACGCGGCCATCCGGGTGCGCATGCAGCGCCAGGACATCCTCTACGACCAGAGCAAGCGGTTCAGGTTCGTCATGCCCGAGGCGGCCCTGCGCTACCGGCTGGCCCCGCTGGACGTGATGCGCGGTCAGCTCGACCGGTTACTGGCGGTGACCGCGCTGCCCAACGTGGAGTTCGGCGTGATCCCCTTCGAGGCGCCCCTGCCCTCGGCGCTGCTCAACGGCTTCTGGGTGTACGACGAGGACCACGTGGCGGTGCCGACCAGGACGAGGGACCTGCTCCTGCGCGACCCGGAGGACGTCGCCTTCTACGCGCGGACCTTCGAGGAACTCCGCGAGGTCGCGGCCTTCGGGGAGGACGCCCGGTCGGTGATCGTCCGAGTACTCAGCGATTTCTCCCGACAATCGGCGGACTAAACACCGCAATTGCTTGATTAGCATCCCAAGATCGTGCAATTCTCTGTCGAGACGGAGGTGACTCACGATGCTGGACACGCTGTCTTGTCTGGAGAGATTCGTTACCGCTATACGGCTGCACGCCGACCTTTCCGTGCAGCGGATCTCGTTCGGCGACCCCGCGTACGTGTACGTCCGCAACCGTTTCAGCAACACCCTGGCCGAGACCGTGACCTGCGCCCAGGACGGCGGCTTCATCACGTCGTGGGGCTACCGGCTCGGCACCAGCGAGAACATCGACGACGCCGCGGCCCGGCTCGCCTTCCTCCTCGCCGCCATGCCCACCCCCCGGGTCTGACGGCCCTCCCGGCCCCCGCCCTCAGGAGCCGTCGGCCGGCTCGTCGGGGAAGTCGGAGAGGTCGAGGCCGACCTCGCGGGCGGCGGCGACCCTGGCGTGGTGAAGCATCCGGCTCCGCGACATGTTGCCGGTGTGCAGGGTGTACCGGACCACGAGGCCGTCGAGCATGCCGTCGATCCGCTCGGCCGAGCCCAGCGGGTCGTCGCAGCTGAACTCGCCCGAGGCCACGCCGTCGGAGATCACCTGGCTGAGGATCTCGATCCAGGCGCCCTCAAGCTCCAGCAGGATGGTACGAACGTGCTCCTCGCGCACCCCGACGGCCCAGGCGTCGACCCAGAGGATCCAGCTCTGGTCGGACCGGGAGGCCGGGATGTAGAAGCGCAGGACGCGGTCGAGCAGCTGGAGGGCGGTGCCGGGGCCCGCGACGATCTCCCTCAGCCGCTGGATCTCGGAGTCGCTGGTGCTGCGGAGCATCTCGGTGATGAGATCGTCCTTGGTGGCGAAATGGTAGTGGATCAGCCCGCCGCTCACGTTCGTCGCCTTGGCGATGTCGGCGACGCGGGTGCTGGCCAGCCCGCGCTCCAGCACGACTCGCCTGGCGGCTTCAAGGAGCTCCGCTCGGCGCTGGTCGGCCTGGTCGGCGCGGCTGCTGCGCGCTCCTCCTCCGCTGTGCACGGCGCAAGACTACAGCAGCGCGGGGCCACCGCCTCACTACTCCTGATTGGCCGATCAGTCAATAGGTTCGCGGCTGTCTCACCGGCCGTATCCGGTCACCGTGCGGACCGGCCGCCGGGGGCGCGGGGACGTCCCCGGCGGTCGCCGTCGCGGTGACGGGCTCGGCCGCAGCGGTAGAGGGACCGGCCGGCGGAGCCGCCGTACTCCGACACCTCGACGGCGGCGCAGCCGGCCCGCACCCACCCGGTCACCTGCCCGGTCACCTGGGGACCGCCGGTCATCATGCACCACGGCACCGGAAAGCGCCGCTCACGTACCGGGAGTGGAAGACCGGGTGGGGGAGCCGGGCAGGCGGACGCGGGCGAGGGTGCCGCCCCCGGCGGCGTTCTCCAGGTTCACCTCTCCCCCGGCGTCGCGTACGGCCTTGGCCACGATGGCCAGCCCCAGCCCCGAGCCGGGCATGCTGCGGGCCGAGGACGACCGCCAGAACCGGTCGAACACGTACGGCAGCTCCTCCCCAGGGATGCCGGGGCCGTGGTCCCTGACGGTCAGCTCGCCGTCACGGAGCCGTACGACCACCGGATCGGCCCGGTCCGCCGAGAACTTCACCGCGTTGTCCAGCAGGTTGACCACGGCCCGCTCCAGGGCGGCCTGGTCACCCCGCAGGTACCAGGGGCCCAGCTCCACCTCGATCGAGATGTCGGGGGCCCGTGGCCGCGCCCTGCGCACGGCCGCCTCCACGGCGTCGTGGAAGGCGACCTCGACGTGCGGCTCGTGCTCGTCCTCAGAACGGGAGAGCTGGAGCAGGTCCCCGACGAGCGTGGACATCTCCTCGAACTGGGCCTTGAGGTTGGTCAGCAGCCTGCGCTTGGGCGCGGCGTCGAGGGGGCGCCCGGCGTTCTCGCTGCGCAGCAGCAGGTCGATGTTGGTGCGCAGGCTGGTGAGCGGGGTACGCAGCTCGTGGCCCGCGTCGGCGATCAGCCGCCGCTGGCGCTCGCGGGACCCGGCCAGCGCGGTGGTCATCGCGTTGAAGGAGACGCCGAGCCTGGCGATCTCGTCGGTGCCCTCGACCGGGATCCTGGTGTCGAGGTCCTCGGTCCTGGCCACGTACTCGACGGCCTCGGTCAGGCGGCCGACGGGACGCAGCGCCGTACGGGAGACGAGCAGCCCGGCGGAGGCGGCGCCGAGCACGCCGAGCGCGGTGACTCCCGCGAGGATCCAGGCGAGGGTGGCGAGGGTGACCCGGACCTCCTCCAGGGAGCGGGACTCCATGACCGCGATGCCGGGGCGGACGTTCTTCGTCATCACCCGGACCTCCTCGCCCGCGTCGGTCACGCCGTCCCTGAACGCCCGCCCGCCCGGGGGCCCCTGCGCCAGGGCCAGGTCCGCCGGGGTGACCCTGACGGGCGTGGAGCCCGCCACGCACCTCCCGCCGTCGGCGTAGAGCAGCTGGATGGGCGGGAGCCGGGGCGGCGGGCGGCGGCCGATGGCCTCCCCCCGATCCCCCGGACCCCCCGGGACCCCCACCCCCCGAGGCCCTCCCGGACAGTACG